>JAWSUX010000048.1:0-17425 GCA_033852215.1 Colwellia sp.
TTTGGGTTTCAACACCTTCATTTGCATTATAAATGTTTTCAGCCAAATTCCCTGTTGCAGTATTTAGTGTTTCTACTGAATGATTAACTTGAACAATAAGCGATCTAAAGCTAATAAGCATATCATTAAATGCTTGTGCCATTTTAGCAAGTTCATCATCACCGTCCACTTCAATTTCAACAGTTAAATCATTAACTTGTGAAATATTAGTCATGGCTTGCTGTAAAGCATTTATACGGCCTACGATGCTTCTTCCTACTAACCAAGCAAAGATCAAAGCAATAGTTAAGACCACAAAAAACAATGCATAAGCTAAGCTATTAACAAAACTAACATTATCATCAACTGCTGCTTGGCTTTTATTTAATAGCTTAGCTAAAATGTCATCAACTTGATGCACCGCAGTACGCATATCAGCTAACTTGCCCATTTTAGTATGGTAACCTAAAGCCTTTTGTTCACTAACAAGATTTTCAAGGGCTTGCTGATAACTTGTTAGTAATTCTAATACTTGTTGCTTTCTTTCTTTCGTAAAAGTACTTTCCTGAACACTACTTATCAATAGCTCACTATTTACATTATGTTGGTCTACATATTTATCATCTAGGCGTAACATAAAATCTTTTTCGTTTCGCCTTAATTGCAACATTTCGCTTCGTAATTTATAATCGTCTTTACCGATCAACTCTTCAATATTACGTACCGCGTCACGTAGCTCTCCATATAAACTATCTTTAGCATGTAAGCCTATACGCTGCTGCAGTATCACTACTTTTTTAAAGTGATTATTATACAGTGTTAATACATTACGCATGCTTGAAAATTCAGATAAAGATAAACCGTCTTTAATGAAGCGTTTATCGAGGTTATTTATTTGCTGTTGTAAATTAGTCATATTTTTAGAGAAATCGGCCTTATATTTAAGGCTTTTTCTAGCAAGGAAGTTTTTTTCATCACGTCTAAGTTGTAATATAGAGCTTTCAATTTCACCAAGACTTTTAGCAATAGAAATATCATGCTGCAATACGTTACTTGCATAGGTCAACAGTGCCAACATAAGCACTAGAGATAGTATGATAATAATGGTGTTTGCCATAAGCCTGTGTTTAATTAACATACAACTTTAACCTTCTTAATTTTATTTTTTGTGTTTATTCAAAAAGCTCAGCCTAACGTATAATACTAATAATCTTTAGTAATTCACTGAGCAATATCACCATATTTTATTATAGACCGATATAGGAAAATAACCGTTTTTTTTGAGTGTTCTGATCTACTTTAACGTATCCATCACCAAATAAAAAAAAGAGAAAATGATAATACTTTCAGGTTACTTTTTTTGAAGATAACGAACGAATACTTCTTCAGGAAGAGGTATATCAATAAAATAACCTTGCACCGCATCGCAACCTAAATGGCGCAAAAGATTTAGTTGTCCTACCGTCTCAACCCCCTCTGCCAGTACTCTTTTACCTAAACCATGCGAAAGTTCTATTATCGACTTAACAATAGTAAGATCTGAGTCATTACTCGCCACCTCTTGGATAAAGCTACGGTCAATTTTAATTTTATCTATCGGTAACTTACGTAAATAGGCTAATGAAGAGTAACCAGTACCAAAGTCGTCAATAGAGACCTTAATGCCCATACTTTGTAATTTTACAATGCAATCCATCGCTCTTGCTATATCAGTTATTACCACATTTTCTGTTATTTCTAGTTCAATATGTTTAGACGGTATCTTATGCTTAAACAATAACTTTTGAATATTCGATACTAGTTTTTCATCCTGAAATTCGACTCCTGTAATATTAATGGCGATAGCAATACGTCTGCGATAAAGTTCAAACCAACGAGCACTCGCTTGGCAAACTTTTTCTAAAATATAGTTATCAAAAGCACTATGCATACCCAAAGCTTCAATATCAGCTAAGAAGTCAACTGGCGACAATAGTCCTTTCTCTGGATGTTGCCAACGAACTAACGCTTCAACACCTTCAAGCTTATTGGTCAACAAATTCAGTTGTGGTTGGTAATATAAAGTAAACTCATCATTGGCTAAAGCTGATTGCAATTGCTTTTCCATCACTAACAAGCGTCGTCCTTGTTCTTGTATTCCCTCCGAAAAATATACTGACGCTATATTATTTGTTTCGGCATGATGCAAGGCAAGGTTAGCTTTCTGTAATAAGTCTTCAGCATTATCAGCATTATCAGCATTATCAGGGTAAAAACAATAACCTAAACTTGCTTGAATATGAATTTTTTGCGTTTGATAAGTATAAGGGCGAGATATTAATTCATGAAGATGCTGAACGGCACGATCTATGTGTGATAATTGCTCAAACTCAATAACAAACATAAAGGAGTCTCCACTTAACCGACCTACCGCTTGTGGTAGAAAGACACTATGATTTAGTCTATTAGCAATCTCACCTAAAATATAATCACCTACTTTTAAGCCATAAGTATCATTAACAAATTTGAACTGCTTTATGTCAATGAGGAAAATAGCCAGTTTAACTTGTTTTTTATTCCTAGTTGAATTACCAATTAACAGGGACATTTTTTCAGATAATTTCTCCATCACTTGCTCACGGTTCAATGCCCCCGTTAATCTATCATGCTTACCTAAATACTGGGCTTTATTAATAGCATTAAGCGCGGCAAAACGCTCCGCTCCTTGTAACCAGATGAGTAAAATAAAACCTAAAATACTGTACGCTGTAATATCAAAATAAAGTAAAAAAAGCTCAAACTGTCGAAACCAAGCTTCAGTTAAAGCAACGATAGAAATAAAAGAATGAAAGAGATAACGTAAACCAACAGCAAAGCAAAACCACATTAAAATCTTGCTAGAAAAATAACTTTTTTTATCTACAAAAAGATATGTGGCTAAGGCCAATAAGCAACAAGAAAAAATTAAACTCGGTAAGCTAACATTTAAATATACATGCAAAAACACCTCATATGGCTGAAAAGTAAAAATCAGTGCCGAGGGGATTGTGACCATAAAAATTAAAGAAAAAGTATAAAAAAATAATTTGATAGGTATCTGCTGTCGAGTTTTAGCATTAAATACGCCAAACAACAAAAAAAGTAACACTAAATACTGACTAATTTGCTGTAATAATTCAGGAAAAAATTGCCAATACGTAGCGGTAATATTTTGAGAAAGAGTAATGTCGGTATAAAAGGTTATCGCCTTAATGGCGTAGTTGAAAGTTAACGCAAGTAAGCTAAATAGCCAATACTGTACATATTTTCGAGAAAACGTACGGTAATACATAAAAAAAACAAACGATAATACTAAAAAGGCGACTGCTTGCATTGCAAAGAGGAAAGTATGAGGAAGTGCATATTCAATCATGAATGTCATTACTCTGAAGGTAAATTTTTACTAGCTAATATAAATCCCTACGTTAATACCTCATTAAAGAGCTTTTTATCTTTAAGTTCAAGTATAACCATCGAATAAAAAAACTAAAGCTAACGAACCTCTGCTTTGCTTAAAAATAGTTTCATAACGATTATTTTTTACTTACTTCAACGTTAAATTCACTTGCAATAGACTAACTATTGAGACATAAAAACTCGTGGATTAAAAGGAACTGCCCCGCTATTGA
This sequence comes from Colwellia sp., assembly GCA_033852215.1. GTDB lineage: Bacteria > Pseudomonadota > Gammaproteobacteria > Enterobacterales > Alteromonadaceae > Colwellia. The sequence goes on from JAWSUX010000048.1 coordinate 3,627, forward strand.
TACCTTGGTTATATTTATTAATATTTCAAAGCATTAAAAGGTTTCGAAAATTCAAGGCTGATTACTCAATTGACCTCGTTAGACGCTACAGGAAAAGTATTACTTATTGATGGTGGGGGGCTCAACTAGATGCGCATTTATTTATGCTGACAATAACAGTATTACTTTATCACCTGAACCATTAGATATTAAATAGCTTTTATCTAATAATGTCTAACATCAGGATGCTGAGTAAACCATTCGTTTAACCAAAGGTTAAGCTCTTCAGGTACAACACCTGCATTAATAATATCTCCCTGAATAAACTTCCCCCCCATAGATATGTATGCTTGAGACGCATCATCTTTATCTATATGCGTACCAATTAAGGGGATTTTCATACTGCGCGTGAGGGTGATAAGTGCATTAGTAATCGCTTTATCCACTCTATTCTCACTATCATTGCTTAATTGTTGACAGTTTATTTTTACTTGTTGAATAGCCATTTTTCTAATATAACGTAAGGACTCGTAGCTACCAGAAAAATCAGCAATGGCAATAGTAATACCTAGTGATTTAAGCTGATCTATAGTCGTTTTCGCGCGCTGTCCTGCACTTAAAATAACACTCTCGGTTAACTCAATCATTAAGTACTTACCAGCCATGCTGTACTTAGTCATTTTCTGTTCAATAAAATCAACTAGATCGGCTTCAAAGAGATCCTTACTTGAAAGGCTGACTGATACGGTTTGGTACAATCCTCTTTGTTGTAGGGTAAATAAGGTGCTAAATGCTTGGTTTAACATTTGTTTAGTGAGTAGGTATACTTCACCACTATATTCAGCAAGGTTTGCAAAATCTATTAATTCTAATGGTTTATCACCTTTTTCATACCAATGGACTTTCAATTGAAATCCCACAATGTCGTTATTCTTTATATTGACTTGAGGTTGCAAGTACCACGACAGACTTTCATCTACTATATCACTGCTTAGCTGCTCCATTCGTGCTAATTGCTTATGTGTGTGAGCCACAATATTATTATCAAAATATTTAATAATCTGCTGAGACTTTATGCCACTCAGTAAAGCATCCTCAGCATAAGAAATAATTTCACTTACGTTATGACCACTCTCTCCTGAAATAGCAACACCAAAAGAAAGTTCAAAGTTTAGTGAAAAACTTTTAAAGCTCATAGCATCGGGCACACTGCTCGCTAATTCTTTACATAGTTCATCTATAAAGTTTTTATCATCATACTTCACATCAGTTAGATCAAAAAAAACAATAAAATTCAAACTTTGTAAACGCGCAATTCGTATTGGTGCTAATTCAGTAGAAAAATTTAATAACTGACTATTATTCTCTACTTTTTTCTGTAAACAATAAGCTAGTTGTAATAACAACAAATCAGAATTGTGATGCCCTAACAAAGAATTCGCGTGTTGAAAATTTATTGGTTTGAAAGTGATTGCAGCAAGGCGTTTATCTTTAGATGATTTAAGTGCATGTTCAAATGTTTTAAGTGCTTGTTGAGCCGTAGGTAAATTAGTTGCGGGATCATAAGAGTATAAATCCTCGACTTTTAACTTATTTTTTACCTCTGAGGAAGAAGGTTCAATAAAGAGTTGCCTAGTTAAAAGCCAACAAATGATTACCGCAACAAAAACACTTATGACGTAGATAGATATGGCTAGATAGCTTAGAGGCAACTGTTCATGATAGAGCTGAGTAAAGAGTAATGAAAGGCCGCAAACAGCAATAAACACTGTAAATAAGAAAAATCGTCTCACGCTAAAACTGCTCATATTTAACCACATATTTAAAATATTACCTTCAGATTAATAAATATGAACGATTTTGTACAGTAATACTGCTGTACTGCTAAAAATTAAATTTCGCTAACTAAACATTCGGCTCATAGACAAGAAAAGTAAATATTCGAACTTCAATAACTGCATTAATAGAATAAACCAATAGTTACACTTGTTTTTTTATTGGCTGATTCGAAACCACCGACTCACACAATCGTGCGAGAAAAATATAAGGATCAATATCTTTAAAGTCAGGCGTTTTTAACGCGTAATTAATAGTAACAGAGACATCACCTAGGTTGGCAAAAAATCTAACGCTGAGTGCTTGTGCAAGGTTGGTTATTTTTTCCCTTACCTCGCTTTCACATTGATGTTCAAACAACAATAAATATTCGCCATCATTTAAAAGCCCTGCTTGATCAAACTCAGTTAACTGTTCATTGATAACACTAGCAATCTCGCGCATAACTTCCTTACGGCTTTTTTTACTGCATAAAAAAGTTAACTCTTGCCAGTTTTCAATAACAAAATAGCTAACCCTAAAAGGGTATTGGTACGTCCTCGCTTTTTTAAAAGCCAGTTGGTAATCATGCTTTGTTTGTATAGGGCTAGCCAGTATATAACTCGGCCTCTCTTCCGTCTCATATACTAAAGCCCTTTTCTTTGATCTCAGTTGAATGATAAAACCAAAAAACGTAATTAATAATAAAATAACAAGCACTAGTAGACTAATGATAATGGATTCTTGTTGCTGAATTTCGAGCGAAAAACTATTTGATAATTCATTATCTTCTGCAAGCTTAACCGCTAACTTTCGCGATTGAAGAATCGATTTTTTTCCTTGTAATAAATTAAGTGGCGGGTTATAAAAATCATGTATGGTGTTAGCCGATTTTTTATTATTTCCTAATGTAACAAGTAATAATTTACTATATTTTTTTTGCTCAAAATAAGCTGCTTGATAATCTCCTTGATCAAAATACATTGCCGCTAACATACGGTAAAAATCAAGATATTTGAGCGACAATACTTTACCATCCAAAAGAGCTAATATTTTCACTAACAGAGAATAACCTTGACTTTTCTGCTCGGAATTAAGTTTAGCTTTAGTTAAAGCAACCAACGTTTCGATAAGCATTGATTTTAAATTTTTTTGTTGAAAAATATCAGCCGCATGCTGTAGTTCAACAGCAGCTTCATCGTATTTTTTCTGTTTGACAAAACTGATACCTAAACCCTTTTGAGCATAAGCGATATTGATAATAGCTGATTTTCTCTCCGCATAATATTTTGCTTCCCAAAAGGCATTATAAGCATCATCAAAACGCCGTAAATTTATATAAGCGTCACCTAAAGCCAAATAAGTTTGCTCTATATTTCCCTTTTGTTCTAGCTCAAACCTTAATTTCAATATTTTTAACTGTAACGTTAATGCTGCTTTATAATCACTTAGTTGGTAATAAGCTGCCGCTAAAATAGTAAATAATGCAATGTGATCATTAAATAACTGATCATTTACAATGTCTTGCTCAACTTGTTGCAAGTCGGAAAGTGCTTGATGCTGCTGACCTAGTGTCGCTAAAGCAACACTCCGATAGCTTAATGCAAATAACTTGTATTTTATTTCATTCATCTGCTCACTTGCCAACACAGCCTGCTCTGCAACATCGAGTAATTTTACATGCTGCTTTTTAGCAACATATACCTGCGCTAATTTAAGCAGCAAAAAAAGCTTTGTTTTTTTATTCGACGTAGAAATAGCTAACCCTTGCTGAGTATATTTAAAAGCAACATTAACATCACCTTGGTTTATCTCAAGATCAGCCAAAAGTAAAAATAACTTAGCAATCGCTTCGCTTGGGTAATGCTGACGATTCGGTAATATATTATTCGCCAGTAAATTTATCTGCTCACGATTTAAACTTTCGCTATTCGATTTTACAAGCCGCTCTATCTGTTTAATAAGTTGCGCTTGTGTCGAAGCTTCTTGAGCAAAAGACAATGGAACCATAAGAAAAAAAACTAATATAGAAAATAAACTTCGCATAAAACACCATAAAAAAACAGAACAAAACCAAATAGATAGAAAACAGTTAACCTAAAAAAAACATCTTTACTACTTTACATTTACCCTATCGTCACCTTATTAACTCGCCTAAATATTTTTGTGTTTACATTTAGTGACCATAGCCTATAATGAAATTGAGCTGCTAAAGCTTGACAAGGGCAAACCTAATGAAAATTAGGGACGCAAAGTTACCGGTCTAATGGGAAACCTATGATAGCGGAACTACCAAATTTAGATATAGTGGGGGCTTATCTTATCTTTGATAGTACTCTATCTGTTTCTTCTGGTTTCTTTGCGTGCACCTCCCCTTAACTTACAGCTCTAAACCTTACTTTCTCAATTAAACTGTTTTTCTGCTCAAATAATATAAAGCCATTTAAAGTAGCTTAACGAATAAAGGTTAGGTAGATTAGGCTAGTTGTTTCCCCATATTGCAACTTTATTAAATGTACTCATTTGCAGGAAATAATTTCAATTATTATGCAAATATAATCCTCCGAAAATAGGCTTGCTAACTCTACCGAATGTCGCTGATAAATAAAAGCCTAGATATTTAGCTTCGTTTACTAGAGAATGGCTAACATGAAGAAAGTGAATAGTTAATGTATGAAGTATCACGATTCCATAAAAACTGCTGATAATATAATGGTATTAACTGTTGCCCAACTAAAAAAATGGCAACTAGCAATAAACCCTATTAATTATGCGGTTACTTATGAGTATTATAAAAAAAATAATACCTTATTAATTGATCTTATTGGACGGGAATTAAAGGTAAACAATAGCTTAAATGATTTTTTTATGGAAAATTTATTTAAGGAACAACTACTTGAACAGAGTAAGTTTAGAGAGGATATAGTAAATGACTTAAGTAAATTACTCGTTATCTCTCAAAAAAACAATCAACAATCCTCCCTTGGCGCTCAACGACTTATCAGTGAATTAGATAATAATATTCCATTACTTTTATCTGATGACAAATTTTACATCAATTCAGCAATCACGGCATTGCAACAAGCAACAGACTCATTTAAACAGCAGCAGGCTCAGCTAGCAGAGCAACTTGCGCAGTCTCAGCAACAAAATGAAAAACTATCAGATGAGCTAGCCCAAATTCGTCAAGAAATGAATGTTGACCCTGTTACCGGGTTATTTAATCAAAAAGCAATGATAAGCCACATTGAATCATGGCAACAAGAAGAACACTGTTCTATTACCGCAATCATGGTCAAAGTTGTCGACTTTACTTATTTAAATCAAATGTTTGGAGTGTTATTTTCAGATGTGATTTTAGCTAAAATAGCCAGTAAAGTTGCAAGTTATGTAAACGATAGCGGTTTACCCGTACGCCTTGCTTATGATGAGTTTATTTTATTATTACCTAATATCAATACCGATGTTGCCAATGAGATAGGCAATAAGATTAGTCAAAGTATTAGTAAGATGCGTTTTGTTAGCGCTAAATCAGCCGTTGAAATACCTCAAATGGCTATCAGCTTTAGCACCAACCAGAAGCAAGACAATGAAAGTTTTGATGAGTTTATTGAGACAATAAAAGCAAAGGTTTAATAACTCTAATCTAGATTTTAAAAAAGTGCTCTTGGTAGATTTTAAGTTCAGCAATAGACTCTTTGATATCATCCAGAGCTAAATGTGCTCCTGTTTTAACTACTTTATTTAATGCGTCAGGATTCCAACGCCTTGCCAGCTCCTTAACGGTACTCACATCAAGATTACGGTAATGAAAGTGTTCTTCATATTCTGGCATATACTTAGTAATAAAACGTCTATCTTGTCCTATGCTATTGCCACACATAGGGGACTTACCTTGCGGAACCCATTGCTGTACAAATGCTAATGTTTCCTTGCTCGCTTGCGTTAAACTTATTTTGCTATCACGACAACGTTGCGTTAATCCTGAGTTACCATGATGCTCTACACACCACTCATTCATATTATCTAATACATCATCACTTTGTTTAATCGCAAATACAGGGCCTTGGGCTAAAATATTTAATTGACTATCAGTAATAATTGTAGCAATTTCTAAAATAACATCGACTTCAGGTTCAAGACCAGTCATTTCCAAATCAAGCCAGATCAAATTGTTATCACTACGAGTCATAAATTTCCCTTAAAAAATGCACAAGCATTCATATATTATTGTTAGTATAATACGTTAGAAATAAGTTGGATCAAATTAAATTATGAAATATTCTCGTGGGTAAGAAAAAAAATCTGACAAAAGGTCAGCAAAGACGAATTAAAGCTAATCATGATAAAAAGCTGCAAGGCCCTAGTAACAACAAAAAAGATAAAATACTGTGGCAAGATGATGACTTAGGCACACCACAAGATGGTGTTGTAATAAGCCGCTTTGGCCAGCATGCTGATATAGAAAATAAAGAAAGTGAAGTATATCGCTGCAACTTACGCCGCTCTATTAGCTCTTTAGTTTGTGGTGACAAAGTACTTTGGCGTTTAGGTAAAGAAAGTCAACACAGTATCACTGGGGTGATAGAGGCCGTGCATGAGCGAGAGTCGGTATTAAGTCGTCCAGATGTATATGATGGTGTTAAACCCATTGCGGCTAATATCAGTCAGATACTCATTGTTTCATCAGTATTGCCAGTATTCAACAGTGATATTATTGACCGTTATCTTGTTGCTGCTGAGCAAACAGGTATTACTCCTGTCATAGTATTAAATAAAATTGACTTACTTGAAACGATTCCTGATGCTGAGCAAAAAAATATAGCGCAACAATTAAATATTTATCAAGAGGTTGGCTATCAAGTACTCTATGCCAGTAGTAAATCACGTGATGGCATCAGTGAACTTAAAACACAACTGAGCCAACATACCAGTATTTTTGTTGGTCAGTCAGGTGTAGGTAAGTCAACTCTAGTTAATGCATTAATGCCTGAATTAGGCCTGTTAACTAAGGAAGTTTCAGAAAATTCAGGTTTAGGCCAACATACCACGACAGTAGCTCGCTTATATCACTTTATTGCTGGTGGTGACTTAATTGATTCCCCTGGAATTAGAGAATTCGGTTTATGGCATTTGACACCTCAACAAGTTTGCCATGGTTTCATTGAATTTGAACCCTTTCTTGGTCTATGTAAATTTAGAGACTGTAAACATCAAACAGATCCCGGTTGCGCTTTAATCGCAGCGGGTGAAAATAGTAAAGTATCACCTAAACGATTAGCAAGCTTCCAACGGATCCTCGCTAGTTTAGGGGAAAACAAACTCACTTCACGCTTTAATGATTAAGGAAAAATGTGTGTCTTCAGATAATATTTTTAACCAAAAAAACTCTTCACCACAAACAGCTAAAAAAAATAAGCTCGGTGATAAAATTAAAATCGCCTTACAGTATGCTATGCCTAAGCATGCTATTTCACGCTTAACTGGAAAGTTAGCAAGTGCTAAAATGGGCTGGTTAACAACGAAATTAATTAGTCTATTTATTAACGCTTATGACATTGATATGGATGAGGCTAAGTTAAAAAATGCGAATGATTTTGCCACCTTTAATGATTTTTTTACTCGCGAGCTTGAACTAGGCGTACGTAATATAAATACTGACTCTAATGCTTTATGTTACCCCGTCGATGGCGCAATTAGCCAACAAGGGGATATTATCGACGGACAACTGATTCAAGCCAAGGGATTTAATTACAGCTTAACGTCATTATTAGGTGGGGACGTCAGAACTGCAGCACCTTTTCAAGGAGGTAAGTTCTCTTGTATATACCTCGCTCCTAAAGATTATCATCGTATTCACATGCCAATGGCAGGCACTTTGCGTGAAATGATTTATGTACCAGGTGAATTATTTTCAGTTAACCCATTAACGGCTAGAAATGTACCTGATTTATTTGCACGTAATGAGCGTGTTGTCGCTATTTTTGATACCGAATTTGGTCAACTAGCCATGGTACTCGTTGGCGCGACTATCGTAGCGAGTATTGAAACAACCTGGGCTGGTACAATTACACCACCCGCAGGCAAGGATATTTTCAGGTGGCAATACCCTGCCAGTGGTGCCGATATGATTACTTTTGAAAAAGGTGATGAAATGGGCCGTTTCAAACTAGGTTCAACCGTAGTATGCGCGTTTTCTCCTGACATGTTAGACAGTTTTGTTCCACAAGCTAGCGAAGGTACCGTAACGCGTTTAGGTGAGCTTTACGCCAAAGTTAAAAATTAATACGATAAATTACTTGAAATGAGCTACTATATGCCTCAAAAAATAAAATGATTGCTCATTTTATGTGCACAATATAAGCTAGATAAGCTAGGACAGATACGAGAAAATTCGTATCTGTTGATTAATTAACCTTAAATTCAAAAACAAATCCGATAAGGAACAGTAAATGGCGCATATAAGTCCTGATCTAAAACCCACTGAAGCCGAGCTAACATTGCTTAACGTGCTTTGGCAAATGGGGCCTGCTACCGTAAGGCAGATACACGACGTGGTCAGTAATACTCAAAAAACAGGTTATACTACTGTTTTAAAAATTCTACAAATAATGCATGAAAAATCTCTCGTTATCCGTGACGAAAGTAATCGAGCCCATGTTTATACCGCAGCCAATAGTGAAACCCATACTCAATCATCATTGATTAAAGATTTAATCAGTAAAGCTTTTGGTGGCTCTACCTCGAAATTGATCATGCGTGCCCTAGATAGTTCAACCAGTGCTCAAGAAATTAATGATATTCGACAGCTGTTAAACTCATTAGAAGAGCATTAACCACTAATTATGCTTGAGCAATTATTAGTTAACCCCTTTTTATATAGCGTATCGCTAACATTATTGCATTTTTTATGGCAAGGGTTATTAGTGGCTGCCGTATTAAAGTCGGCGTTGTTAATTATTAATAAAAGTAAATCACGACTACGGTATGCGCTGTCATGTATTGCCATGTTAGTTAACCTACTCATTGCTATTTCTACTTTCCTATACATTTTCCCTAGCAATACAGCACTAGCAGCTAACAACATAACACTAACTCATTCAACAAGTTTAGTGACTGAATTAATTCAACAAAATAACTTAGTTACATACCAAGAATTATTTCCGTCAATTTTGACTTATTCATTACCCTATATAGCGTTACTTTGGTTCATTTCGATTACAGTTTTAGCCTGTAAATTATTAGTAGAAGTTAATAATGTAAACCATCTATCTAAGTATAATAATTTATTACCTAGCAATGAATTATTGACTCGCTTTAACGCTCTCGCTAAACAAATTAAACTCACTAAAACACCTAAGCTATTAATTTCTTTAAAAATAGATGTTCCAATGGCTATTGGTTGGTTAAAACCAGTCGTTTTGTTACCTGCTAGCATGGTGACAGGATTAAATTCAGCACAATTAGAAATGTTACTATTGCATGAACTCGCGCATATTCGCCGTTATGATTATGCCGTTAACTTTTTGCAAACCTTGGTTGAATTATTATTTTTCTTTCATCCGAGTGTTGCTTGGGTAGCTAAGCAAATACGTAACGAACGTGAATATTGTAGTGATGATATAGCAGTTCAATATTGCGGTGATCCTATCGCTTATGCTCACACACTAGCAGATACAGCGTCCTTGTGCGCTAAAAGGCATTTACATACCATACCAAGCATGGCGATGGCTGCATCAGGTGGTGATTTAAAAGAGAGGGTATTACGGTTAGTTGATCATCATTGCGCGCCAAGTAATAACATCAGTAAATGGTTTGCTGCAATGAGTATCATGTTATCTATAACGTTAATTTTCAGTAACCAGCTAATCGACAATCAATTAGTCAGCAGCTCATTGTCTAATCAATGGCAAAAAAACAATCAGTTCTCTTCTACAGATCATGACGACACATTAAAATATAGATTTTCACCTAATCACCACACCAATAAAAAACAAATAAAAAGCAATTACATAACCAAAGAAACACAACAAATTAAAAACATTGACTCAATAGCAAAACAGTTATTAAAAAAAGAAAAAAGTACAAAACAGCTGACAGTTAGCAGTGTTATAGCAAAAACAAACGAGATAACGACTAATCAAGTAAAGAAAATTGTACCACTCAAACGCCATGCAAATAACAATGACATTCAGATAACATCAGTTGAAAAAAAGCAAACAGTAAAAAAGGTTAAAATAAAAACCAATACTTTAGAAAAAACTCTTACAGCGAGTACTGTTGAACAAAAGCAGCAGTTAAATACTAATCAAGTTAAAATACCAAAAAGCCACTTAACACTAATAGCTGAAGATACGACAAAAAACAGTATCAATACCGTTGAACTAAATTCAATAACCCTACCACGGAAATTTAAAGCTAGCGCGGAAATTAACAGCTCTATTGCCCGTGCAGAAAAGGCTATTCAAACCTTCAAAAATACAGCAGAAAATGACTCTGTGGTTGCGTTGTCTTTTCAGCGCACTGACCCCAACCATCAGAGTCCAAATCAACAACAACTATTAATATTAGAAGCAGGTAATAAACAATATCTTACGATAACTGAACTTGATGATATTCAAGCGAGTACAACCAAAAGTAATTCTTTTAAGAATACTCCCGTTTGGCATGATGCCAAGCAGCTAAATTCTGTCGATCCTGTTTACCCAAAACTAGCTAAACGTAAAGGCATTGAAATAGATGTAAAAGTACACTTTACTATTGATGAATATGGTCAAGTAAAAGATATAAAGTTCGCCCAAAAAAGCCGAATCAATTATTTTAAAAGCTCTATTCGAGCGGCGATTCGAAAGTGGCGTTTTCTACCTGCCAAAAGAAATGAAAAAGCAGTTGAAAGCCAAATGAGCAAAATATTCTCCTTCAGCTTGCAAACCTAATCAACATCAAAAAACATGATCGCTAGGCAGGCATTCATTACCAAGTAATCTGTCATTGAACATGGCGTTACCGTTAGTGCTAAAAACATTAATGGCGGCCATACTGACAGAAATGATGGTTTAACACTTAATATTGAACTACCTTTATTGTTAAAGGGACACAATAAAAATTGATGTAATAGTAAATTTATGACATTAAAAAAAAATACCTATTGCTACTTTACTCTCTACTTTGTCATCATTAACCTTATTACTAGTTTTACTCTCATGGCTAGTGAAATAAGGAAAAAAAGCCCATCTCCAATAAATGTGATAACGCAGAGTAGCCAATTTATGCAAGAAAGTCAGTTATCGCTAGCCTTTTCAAATGACATAGAAAAATTTTGGCGGCAAGGTTATTTTTCACACTTCAATGCTGCCGATAAAACACGTATTAATTACGCCCAATTCATTCACGGTGATGAAAAACAAGCATGTATTGTTATTGTCTCTGGACGCAGTGAAACATACCTTAAATATCAAGAATTAAGTTATGATTTATATTTGCAGGGTTATGACATTTTTTTACTCGACCACCGAGGACAAGGTTTATCTGAACGGCTACTGACTAATCCCGATAAAGGTTATGTTGCTAACTTTGTCGACTATGAAGACGATTTAAGCTATTTTATCGACAATATTGTCAATGCCGCTTGTCAGAGTAAACCCTACCTACTTGCTCATTCAATGGGTAGTGTTATCTCGACACGTTATATGCAAAGGTTTCCAAATAGCATTAAAGCCGCGGTATTATCGTCACCTATGATGGGCTTTAGTAGTGGTCCAATTCCGATCTTTATAGCTAAGAGGTTCATTGATTTTAGTAATACGTTAAATAATTGGTTTACCGATGAACCGTGGTACTTTCCAGGTCAGAGTGATTATCAAGCGGTTCCTTTTAACAAAAATGAACTCACTCACAGTCAAATACGCTATCAGTATAGCGTCGACTTATACCAAAAACACACTAAGGTGCAACTTGGCGGTGTGACAATAAAGTGGTTATATGAAGGCATCAAAGCCCAAGATAAAATATTTTCACAGTTAGAAAAACTCACTACACCGATACTGGTTTTACAAGCAAGTAAAGACACAGTGATAGATAATTCGGCACAAGATAACTTCTGTTGGCAATTACACCAACTTCAACCACAATCCTGCCCAAACGGCAAACCAAGAGTAATTAATGGTGCTTACCACGAGTTATTCATTGAAAGTGACGGGATGAGAGAGCAAGTCCTCCAAGAGATGCTGGCTTGGTTTGAGCAGCACCACTAAATAACACGGTTAAACTGCACCATAAACAAAGCGACTAATTTATTTCATCATTGTTAAGCTGTTTAGTTAATTCAGCTTGTACTATTGAACTGGGATCATGATGAATAAATACTTCACATGGAGCCAATAAGTGACAAATCTTCGCTTCAATATCATCCCCAATACTGTGTGCATCAAACAACGATAAATCATCACTCAACTCTAAGTGAAACTGAACAAAACGCTGTGCACCAGCTTGCCTAGTCCGTAATTCATGAATCCCCAGCGCTTTTTCATTTTCGAGCACTATATTTTTAATTTGGCTAATTTCATTATCACTCAATTCATGATCCATTAACTGCTTAACGCTATGTACCATAATTTTTCCTGCGCCAAGAATCAAATACAAACCAACAGCGATAGTAAAAGCACCATCCGCTGCCTGCCATATTCCTTGACTTAATATTATTGCGGCAAGTACACCTAAATTAAGCACTAAATCTGATTGATAATGTAAGGCATCGCCACTAATAAGGATTGAGCCGGTACGTTTAATAACAAAACGTTGGAAAGCGACTAGCAGTAAAGTTAATACAATAGCAACAATAGTTACCCAAATAGCAACCTCGCTTTGTATTATTATTTGTGGATTAAGTAAACGAGAAATGCCACTGAAAATAAGTAAGATTGCTGAGCCTAAAACGAAAGATGACTGCACTAAGCCTGCTAAACTTTCTGCTTTACCATGGCCAAAACTGTGCTCTTTATCGGCTGGTGCTAAAGCAAAGCGTAAAATAACAATATTCATCACAGAGACGAATAAATCTAAAATAGAATCGGTAGTTGACGCTAACATAGCGCTTGAATCCGTAACTAACCAAGCATATAACTTAATAGCGACTAATACTAAAGCGACACTGCTAGACGATATAGCAGCTAAACGTACCCAAAAAGCGTAGTCATTTTTTGAATTAACACCTGTTGTCATATATTACCTTCGAAGAAAAACTTACAAGAATCCATCAATACTCGGTATAATAGCAAAAATTTATCATTGTGATTATTGTTATGTTAGACGTTGTTCTTTTCCAACCACAAATTCCGCCTAATACAGGTAACATCATTCGCCTTTGTGCCAATTCTGGATTTAGATTACATTTAATTGAACCATTAGGTTTTGATTTAGATGATAAAAAGCTAAAACGTGCCGGCTTAGATTATCATGAATTTGCCGCCATAAAGCGCCATGAAAATTTTGATGCTTTTATTAAGGAAGAACAACCTAAACGTGTACTTGCTATTACCACTAAAACGGATAATTTTTATGGTGACGTTCAATTTTCCGAAGGGGATTATTTACTCTTTGGCTCTGAAACTAATGGTTTACCTGAAGAGGTGCGAGTACAAATACCGGATAAAGATAAAATCCGCATTCCTATGCTCAAAGAGAGTCGTAGTATGAATTTATCTAATGCTACCGCCGTTATAGTTTACGATGCATGGCGACAGTTAGGTTTTCCTAATGCGGTCTAAAAATTTACACAAGTAAATTTTACGTATGCACTACTATTTGAAACGAGAAGGTTACTAAAGAAATATTATTCGAATTTTCTATCACGTGACAAAAGATCAGCTGCAGCAGTTTTAGCATCTTTGTTTTGATAAAGTACTTGGTATACTTGCTCCACAATCGGCATCTCAACACCTTTTCGCTGTGCGAGCATATAAACTTCCTTGGTATTACCGTAACCTTCAACGACTTGAGAAATATCT
>JAWSUX010000403.1:0-12568 GCA_033852215.1 Colwellia sp.
AGAGAGTGATCTAGCTAAAATGTTCTACCTAAAATTATCGACATACTAAGTGAAGGAATGACTTCTTGATAAAACTAGCTGTTAAAACGGCCTTGTTACTTTCTTTTATTAGCTTAACTGGCTGTGCCAGTTTAGCTGTGGAGCCGTGGGTAAAACCTTATGAAAGGCAGAACTTAGCCGACCCAATTATGCGACTTTCTCGACACCCCATTGCTAACATGCATGTTGCACACGTTTTAGAAGCTCGAGAAGCTGCACGTGGTGCTGAAGGTACAGGGGGCGGAGGTTGTGGTTGTAACTAGCTTTAAAAAAACAGCTTTATATAAATTACTCGCGTTAGTTGTTTTAAGCGCGATGGCGACATTAAGCCAAGCAGCGGTGTTAGATCCAGATCGCGTTGATGTGCTTTATCATAGTTATGAAGGGGGTGGCATGAAAATAGATGGGCCATCGATCTTATTGAGAAAAAAAGCGACTGAATCTGTAGCGGTCACTGCGTATTTTTATGTAGATACTATTTCCTCGGCGTCTGTTGATGTATTAAGTACCGCAAGCCCATACACAGAAAAGCGTAATGAAGGCCAGTTAGGTGTTGAATACTTAAATGACAAAACGATGATGTCGCTTAATCTACGTCAAAGTGATGAAGATGATTTTTTGGCGCATTCATTAAGTGCTAACGTGTCGCAAGATATGTTTGGTGATTTAACCAATTTAAGTCTCGGTTTTTCTTATGGTGACAATGAAATTAAACGTAATGGTGATGAAATTTTTGCAGAGCAAAGTGAGCAATATCGGATCCGTGCAGGTATCAATCAAGTATTAACCCGTAATTTAACAGCCAATTTGAGCATTGAAGCTGTTGCCGATGAAGGTTATTTAAATAACCCTTATCGTACGGTTCGTTATATAGACAATTCAATTCCCTCTGGTGTGGGTTATCAAGCGGAAGTTTATCCAGAAACACGTAATTCGTTTGCTACTAAATTATCTGCCAGTTACTACTTACCTTACCGAGCAGCGCTATTTTTCCACTATCGGTATTTTAGTGATAGCTGGGAAATTGAAGCCACGGATGCTGAGTTAGGATATCGACACCCCATTGGCGATAATATTGAACTTGAATTAAAGCTGCGTTATTACCAACAAAGCCAAGCCGAATTTTATAACGATTTATTTCCCTATAAAGACGCACAAAATTATTTGGCTAGAGATAAAGAGCTTAGCGATTTTGACAATTTAACGTTAGGTTTCGGTGTTACCTATATACTGCCCGATAGTTTGTCTTTTGGCGATTTGCGCTCTGAAGCTACTTTTCAATGGGACTATATTGATTTTAATTACAATAATTTTAGAGATCCTATGGCTGATGGTGGTGTTGGTAATGAATCTTTATATGGTTTTTCAGCTAACGTAATGCGTGCATTTTTTAGCATTTACTTTTAACTTGTATAGACAATTAACGTTGTTAAGGCTTAATCAAGGTTTTAGTTATGAACATGATAAATTTATCTTTTCTGCTTGCCATTGGCATATCGTTTTCTTCTTTCGTCAGTTATGGAGCAGAGCCAGTTAATAACAATGGCACACTATCGACTGAGCTTGAAGATATTAAAAGTCAGGTTTTACAGTTAAACCGAGAGCTGTTTATTTTAGAAGAAGATTTACTGTTTCCTGCGAGTACACAGGTCGCCGTTTTTGTTTCTGTTGATGTAGGTCGTTTCTTCACCATAGATAGTGTCGAATTAAAAATGAATGAAAAAAATGTTGCCGGATTTTTGTATACCGACCGTCAACGCAAAGCTTTGGAGCAAGGTGGCATTCAGCGCATATATTTAGGCAACCTAAAAATGGGTAAACACCAACTCACCGCTATATTTACTGGTGTTGATGGTGAAGGGCGTGCAGCACAAAGGGCGGTTACTCATCAATTTGAAAAAGATGATGAAACCATTATGATTGAGCTTAAAGTTGAAGATAATCAATCAAGTTATCGCGCTAATATTCACGCTGAAGAGTGGGTGCTGTAGTCTGACATGTCTTTTAATTTAGCTGCGACTTTTAAAGCGACATTATTTAGTGGTGTTATAACATTAATGTTAAGTGTGCCTTGTTCGGCAGAAACTACCGTTCTTGATAAACACAGTATTGATAAGCACAATATTGATAAAGCTAACGTTGATAGAAGCACTGCTGATAAAACCTTGGAAGATAAATTATATCGTCAGGCGTTATATTTTTACTTCACGGGCAACTATGGCATGGCACTGAGTAAAATCAGTTTACACCGCCAGCGTTTTAATGCCGATTCACCACGCAGTCACTTGTTTGAGGCTGGCTTACAAGTCTCTGTTGGTTTACATCATCAAGCGACCAAAACGTTATATAAATTTAAAGAAAAACAAATGGTTATTAATAATGGTGCGATAACTGAAAATCAAGATAAGCGAACATCCGCTACTTCACCAGAAGAATTACTGCTGATAGCTTTTTTGCAATTGGCAGAGCAACAAATTGAACAAGGAGAAAATAAATCTGCTCGACAAACGTTAAGTAAAATAACTCAAGTCTCGAATGAGTATAACGATCAATACCGTATTTTAAAGCAACTTGCTTATTGGCCTGAATCGCCTGTGCAGTTAGCAGAAATAAATAAGCCAAAGGAGTTAAATCAGCAATCGTCGACTTCGGCTTATGTGGCATTGAATCAAGCACTATTATATATCGAGCAACAGGACTTTGATTTAGCCGAAGCGATGTTAATCGCAATAAAAAATAAACAGTGGCAAACGTCAAAGATGACCTTTTGGCAGTTATTATTTAACCCCTTTTCAGATGATATAGAGAAAGCTAGGGTTGAAGGCGCTGATATTGAAAGTGTTGATAGAGAAACTGATAAACAAAATCAACAGCAAGCGCTTAACGATTATGCGAAATTATTGTTAGCACAAATGTATGTTAAGCAAGCACGTTATGAGTCGGCCTATAATGAATTGAAAAACTTCCCTCAAAATAGCCCGTATACTGAGTCAGCATTATTCATTTTTGCTTTCTCCGCACATAAGATAAAACAATATACCACCTCGTTTAAGTTATTTGATTTGATACAAGAAAGGTATCCATATTCTAACTTAGGTTGGCAAGCCGCTTTGTTACTCGCGACACAAATAACAGAGCAAAAAACAATAGCAGAGGGCATGACAAGTTATCAAAATGCTGAGCATTTATATCAGCAGCGATTAACTGACTTAGCCAACTTTCATCGCGCCTTTGTCGCGAGTGATAATGTATTAAATTTTGCGCCAAGCAAAGACAAAAAAGTTATCACTGAAATCACGTTAGACTCGTCATTGTATATACAACCTTTCACACAAGAAAGCAGGCAAAAAAGCACACAAAATAGCTATGTTAGCGATTCGGTATGGTTACAAAAAGCGTTGCT
This sequence comes from Colwellia sp., assembly GCA_033852215.1. Taxonomy (GTDB): domain Bacteria; phylum Pseudomonadota; class Gammaproteobacteria; order Enterobacterales; family Alteromonadaceae; genus Colwellia. The sequence continues at coordinate 3,443 of JAWSUX010000403.1, forward strand.
CGATGTTGAATTACAAGCGCACTATCAAGCATTGATTACACTAGATTTATTGCGCACACATTTGCACAAGCAAAAGCAAAAAAGCCAATGGTTAAAAGATACATTAATCTTAAACACCAATAGAAAAGCTAAGATTGTTGAGTTACAGCAACAATCGCAATATAGCGGTGTTATTGCAGAGCTTAATGATAAAAAACAACAGGTCGCTGAAATTATTGCTCAGGCTGAAACTGAGCAGCAAGGACAGGTTTTTGCAAGTAAGGCACAAGCCCAATGGTTGAAACGTATAAAAGAAAGTAAACAGGCAATAACATTAATTAAGCATCATAAAAATACCGATGACTACCAAGAAAGATTAACCCGTATTGAAGGTGTTATATCTTGGCAGTTACAACAAGAGTTACCGGATCGTTTATGGCAACATAAAAAACAACTAAAATCGATTGATCAACAATTGATAACAGCTGAAAAACAAAGAAAACGTTTTGCCAAACTCGCAGCTTCAAAACAATTGTTATTAGGCATAGAAAATAATATTCAAGACAGCTCAAGCGACGTTATTTTGCTGCTAACTAAAGTTGCGCAATTAAGAATAAAGACAAGTGATGAAATACAAGCAAAAGTTAGACGTTTTGTTGATAACCAGCGTTATCTATTAGACCAACATTTATTAAGCTCTCGCCATGAAATGGCTGCGGTATTAGAGAAAATGTCATTGCTTGATAAACGTATAAAAATGCAGTTAACACCATCAGCATTGACAGAGGGGCAGTTATAATGTTGCCACTTTTTTTATACTGTTTTTCATTATGTCGCCTATCGGGGCGTCGCCTGACACAGCTTATTAAAGCCTCTTTATTTATCAGTTGTTTATTTATATCTGGCTGCCTTACTACCGCAGATGATGACACAAGTAATGCAGAAGGTAACAAACGAGCAAGTTTGTCTGATCTCGCTGACAGTCGCCCTAATGTGAAATTAGCGCCATTTAAACTGAACAAAGCCGCAAGAGCAGCGAAATTGGCTGAAATATATCAGCAGTTGCTCAGTCTAGAACCCAATACTGAAATTAGAACCAAGGTTGAATATCGGTTAGTGCAAATAAGTACCGATGCTTTTGAAAATCAAGCTTTTGGTGGTACAGATACGGATGGTTTAGAGGGTAATGACTCTGAAGGTGATAATTCAAAAAGTGAAAGCCAGCCGTTAACACTCGCACAATTGGAAAAAGATGAAGAAGCACTACAAAAACTTGTTGTTAGCTACCAACGTTTGTTGCAACGTTACCCTGAGCGCGGTGAGAACGAGCATTTACAATATCAACTGGCTAAAGCTTTAGACTTACAAGGGAAGTTAGAGGAAAGTTTGACTGAAATGGAGCTATTACTTAGTCAGTATCCAGCTACGAAATATGTAGCAGAATTGAATTTTAGGCGTGGTGAAATTTATTACAACCTACAAGACTACTCCGCGGCATTAACTGCATACGGTAACGTCATAAACGCAAATAATAACGATAAGTATGTGGTTAATAGTCTTTACATGTCGGGCTGGGCATTGTTTAAACAAAATCGTTTACCTGAAGCGGACAATGCTTTTTTACAGGTGCTTGAAGCCATTGTCGCTGCAGAAAAAGAGTATCCCAATCCAAATGAATTCAGCTTTGCGACATTGAATAGTCGTTACCAAAATTTAGCGATAGATACTCAGCGAGTATTAAGTGTGTCTTTAAGTCAACAACAGCAATCTGACTCTTTGGTTAAATTGGTAACAAAGCATCAATCATCCAAATTTTTACCTTTATACCGACATGTACTATTTGAAAATCTCGCTGATTTTTTAATTAAAAAAGAGTTAATACATGATGCTGAAATTACCTATCAGGCATATATTCAGTTAGCGAAAGATACACTTTGGTCAGCGCGTTTTTCGTTAGCATTATTGGAGTTATATCATCGAGAGGGCAGGTTTGCCGCTATGCATCATTTGAAAAATGATTATGTTGAGCAATACGGACTTGAAGGCAGGTTTTGGCAGCAAGCTACACCATCAATACAAAAAGAGTTATTGCCTCACTTACTTAAATTTAGTGATGAACAGGCCCGTCGTACGTACGCAAACGCGCAAGAGAAAAAGCAAGGCGCTGTTAGAGTTAACGCTTTTAGTGATGCCGCGACCGCTCTCGCCACTTATTTGAAATTAGCTAAATTACCTGATGCTGAGGCGTTATTAAGTAAAAATATACTCTCGGATGAATACCTTTATGCGGATGCGAATTTTGAAGCGCTACAATATAAAACGGCATTAACGCAGTATGAAAATATCGCCTATTTCTCACAGCATGTTACGGCAGAACTTGAGCAACTCAAGTTACAATCAGCCTATGCTACAACGATTACTATTCGCAAAATTTTAAAAAATAGCACAGTAAAAGGCATAAATAATAACGCTCAATACCAACAGCTTATTAATGAAAGAAATCGATTTGATAAATTATTTATTGAAAAATACCCTAACGACCATCGCTCACTAGCGTTAGCAACACATGTTGTGCAGTACGCTTTTAATGCTAAAGATTATACTAGCGTACAGCAGTTAAGTAGTTTTGTGCTAAATGCTCACGGTGTAATTACAAAAACTGCGGTTAATGCAAAAGCTGCTAATATAACCGTTGCCAATAGCGCGCTAAAACCAGCTCTCACACCTGTACTAAAACCTGCACAGAAACCAGTAAAAAAATTATCAGCCACTGCGCTAAAACAAGTACAGATAGTTAGTCAATTATCTGCACATAGCTTTTATCAACAAAAACGATATCGATTAGCGGAAGACGCCTACACGTTGGCACTCAATTATGCCGATAAAAAAGTAAAAACAAGACAAGAAATGCGTAACTTGCTTGCATCAAGTATTTATTTTCAAGCACAAGTTTATAAAGTAAAGCAGCCAGAGTTAGCTGTGTATCATTTGTTACGTGTTGGTAAGGTTATTCCAGAATCTGCTTATCGGATCACTGCAGAGTTTGATGCCGCTAATTTATTACTTAATCAGCAATTATGGCAGCAAGCTATCGATGTTTTATTGGCAATTAAAAAGAGTTTTCCGACACATAAATATGCGGCATCTATACCGGCCAAGTTAGCCAAGTCCTATGAAGTATTAGGGCAGTGGGAGTTAGCAGCAGAGCAATTACTTATTATTGTCTCCTCTGAAAAATCTATTGAACTTAAACGAGAAGCACAATACACGGCGGCTGAGTATTATTTAAAAGCAGGCAATACAACGAAAGCCTTAATCACCTATAGAACTTACGCACATGCTTACCCCGAACCTTTTGATGTAGCTCAAGAAGTGCGTTTTAAAATGAGCGAGTTTTATCGCCATAGCAAAGAAACCAATAAGCAATATTTTTGGTTTCGTAAAATGCTTAGTGCTCACGCCAAACAAAGTAAAACCTCGCCACAAGTTATTCAGGCTCGAGCAATTGAATTGGCTTCTACCGCTGCTTTTGGTTTAGGTCGTGCTCATCAGCAAACATTTAAATGGATTAAATTAAAAACGCCACTACAAAAAAGCTTAAGCCGTAAACAAGCGGCTATGAAACAAGCGATAAAATATTACCAACAAGTATTAGGTTTTCAGCTAGCGCATTATGTTCCACAAGCGACTTTTAATTTAGCGGAGATGTATCGTCAATTAGCTGTTGATGTGATGAAATCAGAGCGCCCGTCAGATTTAGAAGAGCTCGCGTTAGAGGAGTATGACATCTTACTCGAAGAGCTAGCTTATCCATTTGAAGAAAAGGCGATTGAAATTCACCAGAGTAACGCTAAACGAGCGTGGCAAAATATTTATGATGAGTGGGTGGTGAAAAGCTTTGATAAACTTGCTGAATTAGATCCTGCGCTTTATAACAAAAAGGAGCGAGATCATGATGTTATTGATGCCATTTATTAGCCGCCTTAGTTGGATAATAAAGGTGAAGTCATTCGTCGTATTAATGTTATTACAAGGTTGTTCTAGCTTAGAAGACAACGAAAAAAATGGACCTGACGATCTCGATTCGTTAGGTAAAGATATTGTTGATATGGTTGATGTGCCCGCTAGCGATAAAAAGGTAGTGGATGACATCGTTTCTATGGCTCCGCCTAAACATAAGACCAATTTATATCTTGAAGAGGCTCAGCAACATTTAGCTGATGTGCCAGTGCAAATACAGGCAACATACCAACAGGCCTTGGCCTTAATGAAAAACAAACAATGGCAAGCGGCGGAAAAGTTGTTTGACCAAATACTGGTTACCCAACCTCAGCTTTCAGGTGTTTATATTAATAAAGCGTTGATTGCGGTTAACCAACAAGCGCTTTCACGGGCAAGTGAGCATGTGGATAAAGCGCTAGCTGTTAATCCAATGAATCCTTATGCTCATCAATTAAAAGGCAAAATTTCCCGTTTAACTGGTCAGTTTTCACAAGCGGAAAAAAGTTATTTAGCAGCATTGGCTATTTGGCCAACGTACCCAGAAGCTCAAATTAATCTAGCAATTTTATTAGAGTTATATCGCGGACGTTTACTCGATGCACGTAAATACTATGCTGCTTACCTTGCATTACAGCCAGATGATATACAAGTACAGCGCTGGCTTGCGGGTGTAGAAATAAAAATTAAGCGCGCGGGTTTAATCTTACCTAAAAAAGCAGAGGGTGAAGCATTGCGAAGCTCTGTAACCGCTTCACCGCAAAGCTCAGCAGTTACTGCATCGGGAGAAGGTTAATATGAAAATAATGAGATCATTGACGTTACTGATTATGCTGTTACTCAATACAGTAAACAGTGTCTTTGCGGCAGAGGTAAAACCTAGCGTTAAATCAGTCTCAAAAACCAAACCAATATTGACGATAGAAAGTAAGGTGACTGGCTCGCAAGAACAACCCAAAGTGCTTTATATTATGCCATGGCAGGGGATTACTAACCCGATAACGATTAAAGATAAAGAGACACACTTGACCTTGCCAAACTTTCAACCGATTAACCCAAAAACCTTTAAAAAAGAGGTCAGGGACTTTGCTGCTAATCAGGCTAAAACGCGGCACGTGGTGAAATAAAATAACAACTAAAGAATATAACTTAACGAACATAACAAAACAAAAATAATCATGTGGTTACTATTAAGCCATATATATAAATACTGAATGAGTCTTACTACTTTAATGCCTCATTCAAACTTAATGACAAAAGGAAAATACAATGAGTTTTACTGATAATATTATCGCGTTTTTACAGAATGGCGGATCTTTTATATACCCAATCGCCCTGGTTTTAGTTGTAGGTTTGGCTATTACTATCGAGCGTTGGTTGTATTTAAGTTCAGCACACCGTACTAACCAAAAAGCATTTGCATTAATTAAAACGGCATTAAAATCTGGCGACGTAGAAGCGATTAGCAGGCATGCTAAAAGTAATAAAGCGCCAGTGTTTGATGTTTTAGAATCGGGTATCGCACGTATAGGGCAAGCACAACGACGTGAAGACGTTGAGTATGCAATGGAAGAAACCATTATGGAGTATATGTTAAGGCTTGAGAAACGTACGCCGTTTATTGCCACGTTAGCAAATATTGCTACTTTGCTCGGTTTACTTGGTACTATCATGGGTCTTATCGCTGCGTTTTCTGCCGTAGCCAGTGCTGATCCAGCTGAAAAAGCAAATCTACTGTCTTCAAGTATTTCGGTAGCGATGAATACCACCGCATTTGGTCTTATTACGGCTATCCCGCTTATTTTGTTCCACTCTAGTTTGCAAACAAAAACCGCAACCGTTGTCGATTCAATAGAGATGGCTGGCATTAAATTATTAAATTCTTTGTCATTTAATAAGTAAATAGATCTAAACCGAGAGTTATTATTATGAGACGTCGTCGTCGCCCAAATACTCAAGACGCGGAATTAGATATCACATCATTTATGAATTTGATGATTGTACTCGTGCCCGTGTTATTACTGAGTTTAGTGTTTTCTCAAGTACGGATCCTTAATTTGCAACTTCCTGTACTTTCTGAAGCTGAGTTAGCTGAAGATCAACAAGAGCCAAAAGTTTTGGAATTGCTGATAAGCAAAAATTACTTAGCATTAAATTATCCCACAGGAATACTACTAAAACGTTTTGACATAACCGAACAAGGTTATGACTTTGCCGCGTTATCGGTATACCTACAAGATTTGAAATTAACTTTTCAACAACAATCGATAGAAAAAAATGATATTTTGATTTTATTAGCGCCATCAGCTGATTATCAAACCATTGTTTCTGCGATGGATACAGTACGTTCGTTTAAAGCGGTCGTTGCGGCCAATTTAGTGGATGCTGAATTATTCCCTCTTATTTCTTTAGGTGATGCGCCTGTTGAACACGCACCTCTGAAACAAGCACTTCTTGATAAAGAAAAAGGAGAGCAGTTGTGAAACAGTCATCAAGATCAAAGCGACTAGCTAAACATCACAAACGTTTTAACGCAGGCAGTAAATTAAACCTCGTTGCTTTAATGGATATTTTCACAATTTTGGTATTCTTCCTCATTGTGAATCAATCAGAAGTCCGGGTATTACAGACCGCAAAAGAGATTCAATTACCTATATCGATAGCGGAAGAGTTACCGGTAGAAAATTTAGTGATCACGATTTTAGATAATACTGTTTTAGTGCAAGAACGGGCTATTTGGCAAAATACTACAAAAGATGCAGGTCTTGAATTACACGATAATAATGATTTTATCGAGGCATTAAAAACAGAACTGAATTATCAAGTAAGTAAGCGGCCCGACTTAACGCTTATGGAGCAAGAGAAAGGGCGCGCGGTTACTATTATTGGTGATGCTTCAACCCCTTACGCTATTTTAAAACAGATTATGGCTGCTTGTGCTGATACGGGTTACCGTAATATGTCGTTAGCTGTTAAGCAACAAGTTAAAAACAAACAAGGCGAGGGTTAATATGACCGCAATAGCCTTGAGCAGCCGTGCTAACTTTCAAGCACCTGATGACTTATTTAATTCAAACCAGCAAGACAAACGATTTATTCAAATTTTATCGTTATTGTTGGTTGTTTATTTAGTTTTTGCTATTGGTGTACCGTTTTTAGAGCAAGTGAAAATTCCACGCGAAATAAGAGAACAAGTACCAGCGCAGCTTGCTAAAATTATGCTTAAAGAAAAAAAACTATCTCTACCAGAAAAACCTGTTATCCCTGAGCCGGAAGAAATTAAAGAAGACTTAAAAGAACCAACGCCTGAAAAACCAGCTGATCAGCCTAAAATGACTCGTGAAGTCGCAAGGGAAAAAGCTAAAAATTCTGGTTTAGCAGCAATGAAAGATGAACTGTTTTCTATGCGAGCAGCGTTTGAGGTGAAACCACAAGCGCAAACCAAGCTTGAACAAAATAAAGCGCAAGAAGTTAAGGTACAGCGTAAACTGTTAACTGGCGCAGTAAATAAACAGAGTGAAGGGTTATCGGTTGCAACGATTAGCCAAACGGTTGTCAGTGATGACTTAAGTACTAAAAACACTCAGCACATTAGACTTGCGGAAGAAGAAGTATTGCAAACGAAAGGTGCTATTGCAGAAGAAACAGCGTTAACTTCACAAGCAGGTCAACGCGCTGAAATTACATTGCGCAGAACACTTGAGGCCAGTAAATCCCGTTTATACGCCCTGTATAATAGAGCCTTAAGGAAAGACCCTTTCTTAAAAGGGAAAGTAATGTTTGAACTGGAAATTCAACCTAATGGCAAGGTGAGTCGCGTAGCGATTAAATCAAGCGAGTTAAATAATGCTAAATTAGAGCGGCAATTAACAGTGATATTACGCTCGATAAGTTTTCCAGAAGAAAATGTAGCAGTAATGACCACTATTTGGGCAATAGACTTTTTACCCAGTTAGTATGTGCTCGTTCCCTGTAATGTTAACTAACTCTTTTGAAGGCGTTTGTAATCTTACTGTTTGAATTTAAACGTTAAATATTGTCAGTTTTTTTTACACTGACAAAAGTTTGAGGTATTAACTATTTGTTATTAGGATGTTTTTTTTTGTGGAATATTTTTTGCTTAGGGTGGGGAGTTAGGAATTTAATATGAATTAGGATGTATCAGATTGAAAATTAATAAAAATAAACAACTCATTATTGCTGCCTTAATAGGTTTTCTGCCTTTTAAGTATGCTCAATCTAATACTATATCATTTGATATAGAGGCAAATTGGAATTACGAGCGTGTAATCGAAGATAAACGTGATGGTAGCTCTAGTGATAACACTGACTGGACAAATATAGACACTGAAATATTTTCAACACAGATAGATTTTGATTTGTTTTCAGAGAATAATACAAAACAAACTCAAAATGAACATAACTTTAAAAGCAATGGTTATGATTTAGCTTGGTGGATGACAGTATTTAATTATACCGCACAGGATATTTACACACCATTTTCGACCGAATTATTGGGTTTGGTAAACCCTGATGATTATGAAAATATCGATGATAGATATCAAATATTTGCTGGCGGCACATATCATTATAATGATCCAGAAAGCGACTTAGATGTAAAAGAGCGTATTTCATTTAGGCGAGATTTGTCAGGTTATACAAGAGAAACAGTTGATGATGGTGTAATTCAGAATGATTTTACCTATTGGCAACAGTTCACCATTGATTTACCAAACCCATTGTCATTTGATACTAAAAGCTACTTTGATTCGTATTCTACAGACGAAATACTCGAAAACTTATCTGGGTCATCGGTAAAATTTGAGACCTATGTGGCAAAAAGAAGTTGGTGGAATAATGATGATTATTCAGAGAAAAGTTATAAATCTGTTACAAACGGCTATAGAGGTTATGGAACTTATAACTATCAAAGTGTGCAATCAGTTCCTGAACCATCAACCCTTACACTTTTTTTACCGTTTGCACTCATATGTTATTCGTTACGAAAACGACAACTGGTAATATCTTTATAATCTAATCAGTATTCACATGTTGATTTTAGTTGGGTAGACCGTAGAAAAAGTTGATCCACAATAAGCAGAGACGCAAACAAAAAAGCATCAAAATTAGTTTGATGCTTTTATAAAT
>JAWSUX010000049.1:0-9687 GCA_033852215.1 Colwellia sp.
AATCTTTACGGTTAAAATCAGAGTTTTTAGCAAGTATGAGCCATGAAATTCGCACACCGATGAATGGTGTTGTTGGTATGTTAGGTTTGCTTGAGTATAGTGAGTTAACAGAAACACAACAGCATCATGTACAACTTGCTCAGTCGAGTGCGCAATCTTTGTTATTGCTGATTAATGATATTTTAGATTTCTCTAAAATAGAATCAGGTAAATTAGATTTTGAGTGTATTGATTTTAATTTATGCTCTTTACTCAGTGATTTCTCTCAGGTTATCGCAATTAAAGCACAAGAAAAAGAAGTTGAATTGATTTTAGATATCAGTAATATCGACAATGTAATGGTAGTTGGTGATCCTAATCGTTTACGACAAATATTGACCAACTTGGTGGGCAACGCCATTAAGTTTACTGAGCAAGGCGAAATTACTATTCGCGCTTCTTTATTACCAGCGGAAGACCAAAAAACAGGCGACGCTATTTTTCATTGTTCAATAACTGATACTGGCATTGGTATTAAATCAAATAAAATAGATCAACTTTTTGATTCATTTACTCAGTTAGATGCTTCTACTACCCGAAAATATGGAGGCACAGGTTTAGGTTTAGCCATTGTTAAACAGTTATGCCACCTGATGAATGGTGATATAAAAGTAACCAGTAACTTAGGCAGTGGTAGCTGTTTTGAATTTACGCTAACACTACAACATAGTAATCAGCCCTTAGCCTATATACCTAAAATTGATTGCTCTGGTTGTACTGTCTTAGTCGTTGACAATAATAATACCCACTTGGAAATATTGGATGGCCAATTGACACGTTGGGGAGCTAAAGTCACTAAAGTGAATAGTGCATTTGATGCGTTACAACAATTAGATACACACTCTGAAAATTATTTCCATATTGCTATTTTAGATAAGCATGTCTCTGATTTAGATGGCGCGGTATTAGGAAATAAACTAAAAAATCATCCTAACAGTCAAAATATTAAATTAATCATGATGACGTCAATGGCTGAACGAGGCGATGGTAAATATTTTGCTGATTTAGGCTTTGATGCTTATTTTCCTAAACCAACCGTGCCTAAAGATTTATATAATGCACTTTGCGTTGTTTTAGCTGACGGTGAAACATTAACTTCCGCTTCTCCTTTAGTTACTAAACATAATTTACGCAGCATGTTACCGCATGAGCCAACAAGCTCTTTTCCTAAAGACAGTAAAATTTTAATCGTCGAGGATAATCGCATTAACCAAGCTGTATTATTAGGGATATTATCCAACTTAGGGCTAACCGCTGACGTAGCTTCGAATGGTAAAGAAGCTTTAGCTTGTTTATTATCGACCCAAGAAAAAAATGCTTATCAATTACTGATAATGGACTGTCAAATGCCTGAAATGGACGGTTACCAAGCCACTAAAGCGATTAGGTCCGCTGAGGCAGGTCAGCATTATATTGACGTTCCTATTATTGCCATGACTGCTAATGCAATGAAAGGTGATGAGGAAAAGTGTCTTGACAGTGGTATGAATGATTATTTAACTAAACCTATTGATCTCAAAAAGTTAACTAACAGGTTGACGCGTTGGCTTAAACCTACAATAAATAATAGTACTATAAGCGCAGTGAATAAGTTAACGCCTGATATAGCGATAAATGAGCTTGCTCACAATACCACTAACGAACAGCAGATTATTAAAGTAGAGTCTCAACAAAACACTCCAACTAAGGTGAAAAATGATAAACCCATTGAGAAAAAGCGCTCGGTTTGGGATCTAGATGGTTTTATGAAACGCATTAGCCATAATGAAGTTATAGGTAAAAAACTATTAGCTTTATTTATGGAAGAGGTCCCTGCAGATATAGAACTATTGCAACAAGCTATTGAGCAGGGTTATAGTAAGGATATTATTGCCTTAGCGCATAAAATAAAAGGTTCTTCGCGCAACTTAGGTGCTGATAATTTAGCTCATGTATGTAGCGAAATAGAAGGGTTGGCTAGACAAGACGAATTAGTGAAGTTAACCAATTTACAAGCACAATTATCTTCTGATTTTAACCAGTTTATTGTAAAAATAGAAAACCATATATTAACGTAAATACTAGACAACCATTGAAGTAATACTGAGAATTCATAGATGAAGACTGGAAAAGAATACAAAATACTCGTTGTTGATGATGCAAAAGATACCCAATTATTACTTGAATTTGATTTAACGTCAGCTGGATATCACGTTGATTGTTGTGATGGTGGCGAACAAGCTTTACTTACTTTAACTGAACAAAAAATAGATCTTGTCTTACTTGATATGTATATGCCCGGTTTATCAGGTTTAGAGACTTTAGAAAAAATAAAAACAGGTAGTGATACAACAACTACAGTGCCCGTTATTATGTTATCCGCCTCTAATGAAGAAGATGAAATAGTTACCGCATTAGAATTAGGGGCAGCAGATTATGTGGTAAAACCTTATAACGCTAAAATATTATTGGCGCGTATTAGAACAGCGATTAGATTAAAAGAAAAAACCAAACAACTTGAATATTTAGCTAAAACCGACTTTTTAACTAAAATTAATAATCGTGGTAACTTTTTTGAATTAAGCCGTAAAGTACTAAGTCTAGCTAACCGTGCAGGGTATCCGTTAGTGGTTGCTATGTTTGATATTGATTTTTTTAAACAAGTTAATGACGACTATGGTCACGATGCAGGGGACAAGGTATTAATTACTTTTGCCCAACAGTTGACGGAAGTCTTTCGTGATTATGATATTATTGGGCGAATTGGCGGTGAGGAATTTGCTGTATGTTTACCAAATACATGTGTAGATAATGCTAAAATTGCGTGCGAACGGTTACGTCAACAAGTAGAGAAAACGAATTTTTCTCTTGGTAAGAGTATTGATTATGATAATAGTCTCAAAATTACCGTAAGCATTGGTTTGTCGTTAGCTAAAAGGGGAGTTTCCTCCATGGATGAGTTATTAAAACAGGCAGATTTGGCTTTGTATTACGCGAAAGAACACGGCCGTAATCAAGTTATTAATGTAAATGATATATCGGATGAAATAGTTACTGACTTGGTTAGCAGTACAAATGAACAGGAAATAGAGCCAATGCATGAAGACCAATTAAATAATACTATATACGGCATTGATTTTTTAGTCGGTGTTAACAATGTGTTAGGGGATGAAGCTTTATTTAAAGAAATTCTAGTTATGTTCTATCAAGATCATCATTTAGACGGGGACAAACTTAATGCAGCGCTGCAAGAACACGATATAGCAAGTGCAAAACACTTAGCCCATACTTTAAAAGGTGTGGCTTCTTCCGTTGGTGCGATGGTGCTTTTTGAAAAAACGAAAGCCTTTGATATTGCGATCAATGAGAATAAAGTAGATGACTATGATCATTTGTTTGCCAGTTTATTCCCGGAGTTAACTAAAGTAATGCAAAGTATTGAAGCTACTCTAGATGTGCACGGTAATTAGTTGTGCTCTTTAATTTTTATAGTGAAGTTGAACGGATATAAAAAATCGGCGCTGAACTGAATGTTCAACGCTGATTTCACAAAAAAAACTAAGTATTTCAGTTTACTGTGTGCTACAGGCTAAACACAGCGTATACTTTCCTTGAGGATCATTTAATTGACTTATTTGACCTAATTCATTTTTAAGCATCTTCATCAAAACGCTAACGCCCTGTTTATTGCTAATACTTGGACTCGCTAATTCAGCTAAAGTATTGCGCTGTTCGCCTGTAAATAGTGTGATAAAACTAGCAGAGTCGTCTAATAACTGTTGGATCAACTTATTACGCGATGACTGCTCTTTTTCTATGATTAATGTGTCATAGTGCTCAAGCTTAGCAAGCTCTGCGGCTGCTACAATTGCATCGGTCAAATCACCTAATTCATCAACCAGACCTAGCTCTTTAGCTTTTTTACCTGACCATACTCTACCTTGTGCTATAACATCAACTTGCTCAGTTGTCATATTTCTATTATCTGCAACTAACTTAATAAAATCTTTATAGCCTTTATTAATAGATAATTGGAATAATTGAGCCATACCCGTTGTTAAAGGTTGGGTTACACCAAAACCAGCAATATCTGTCGTTCCGACGCCATCAGTATAAATACCTACTTTGCTCAATGTTTTTTCAAAGGTCATCATCATGCCAAAAATACCTATCGAGCCAGTAATCGTTGCAGGTGCAGCATAAATTTTATCAGCAGGAGCTGATATCCAATAACCACCAGAAGCGGCATAAGTCCCCATAGAAGCAACAACAGGTTTACCTGATTTTTTCAGTAACTCGACCTCTTGACGAATAATTTCTGAAGCATAAGCGCTTCCACCTGGGCTATCTACTCGAAGTACCACTGCTTTAATATCATTATTATTACGTGCTCTACGTAATAACTTGGCAGTACTATCTCCACCGATCGTTCCTGCTTTTTGTGTACCATCTAAAATAGTACCTTTAGCAACAATAATCGCTACCTTGTTAGAGCCGTTTTTAATTTCTTCAGCGTTTTTCATCTTATTAGTTTTAGTATGAGTGACAGATAAATACTCTTTAAAGCCAATATGGTTATAGCTATCACCGTTTTTATTTTTTCCAACTAACGTCACTAATTCATTTTGCATTTCATCACGTGTTTTTAATTCATCGACCCATTGGTTTGCTATTGCATACTGTGCAAAGCTACTATTTGCGTTGGTAAATTTTGTTACTAGGGCATCAATGCTTTCATCAAAATTATCAACACTGAACCCACGTGCTTGCGCAACATCATTTTTATATTGTTGCCATAAGTCAGTTAACCATAATTTGTTGGCTTCTTTAGCTGCGTCGGACATATTATCGCGAATAAAGGGTTCAACTGCAGATTTAAAAGTACCAACACGGAATATATGCTGATTAATGGCTAACTTTTCTAATGCTGATTTAAAGTACATGTTATAACGGCTATAGCCGTCTAATAACATAAAACCTTGTGGGTTTAACCATATTTTATTAGCGGTACTGGCGAGATAATATTGATCTTGTGAAAACAGATCGCCAAGCGCAATGATTTGTTTACCTGATTCTTTAAAGTCATGTAAAGCTTTACCAATATCTTGTAGCTTAGTTAAACCTGTACGGTTCATGCCCTGAAGCTGTAAGACTAATATCTCCACCCGATCATCTTTTTGTGCACTAGCAATGACATTAAGTATATCGGCTAATAATATTTCTGGATTGTCTTCCTTTTGATCCATTGCCTCTAACAAAAAAGCATCCATAGGATTTACTTCACGTTTTTGTTCAACGATATCGCCAACTAAGTTCAAGACTAAAGCCGTTTTTTCAGGGACAGTTATTTTTTCATCACCACTTGATAGAACACCGATAAAGGCGATGAGCAAAACAAAAAATACTAGATTAACTATTACTGAGCGAGTTAACGTTATTAGACGCCATAACGTACTAAAAATCCTTTTTATAAAACTTGGTTTGTTATTCATAAAGTTATCTTAGATTAAATTTAATTACATATATATTACTATACTACCTTAAAGTTTATAATAACCAATGCGGCTTATACATTGTAAGTAATTATTTAACTCAAATATTAATGGCCTGATGTGAAAGAAACTTTAGCTTTTCACGTTCTTATTCTTTATCTTAGTCATTTATTTAAAATACATCATTCACTCATACATATAGAGAAGAATACCCCTAATGCAAAAACTCCAATACTACTATCAGTGCTTTGTAACACAATTACGAAATTTTGATGGCATACCTGCATTACTCATTAGGATATATCTTGCTCCTATATTTATAATGGCAGGCTTTAGTAAAACACAGTTATTTAATGATGACGTTACCGGCTTAGCTTCTTTTATGGCAGATGCAAATATTGTAGCTTGGTTTGGTAATAGTGATTGGGGTTTAGGTTTACCTTTTCCTGCACTATTAGCCAACTTAGTTATATTGGTCGAATTTTTTGGTGGTTGGTTATTACTTGTCGGGGCATTAACTCGATTAATCAGTATTCCATTGATGTTTACTATGATTGTTGCGGCAACGACAGTGCATGCTGATAATGGTTGGTTTGCTATAACCCCAACTAATAGTAATATTAGCTCAGCTAAAGTCGTCACTTGGCTTGGTATTAAGCAAGGTGAACTGAGTTTAAAAAATAGTGAGGAAACAGCACTGCGTCTAACAAAAATGCGTGAAATACTAGCAGAAAATGGTAATACTGACTGGTTATATGAAAAGGGGAATATTGTTGTGCTTAATAACGGTATTGAATTTTCTACCACGTATTTTATTATGCTGCTTGCTTTGTTTTTTATTGGTGCTGGGCGTTATACCAGTATTGACCACTTTATAGCTCAACGGTACCTTGTCAGCCGTAATCGTTTTTCTTAATTGTTCATTATAATAAAAAAGGCGAGTAGGGAACTACTCGCCTTTTTATGTCTGTTGTATAAACTGATCAACGCCTATCAAATAAGACTTTTTTTGATAAACAATTTATTGCTTAGCCTATCGCCCCAATGATAAATCGATAAACCGAGTAAAACTAAAAAAGCACCAATAAGTAATGTACTGTTAAGTAACTCCCCATTAAAGCTTGCTCCTAACGTTAATGCTATAACAGGCGTGATTAATGTTATTAAGGTAACCGTGCTCGCCGTTAATTTTTGTAATACCGTAAAATAAGCATAAAAGCCGATTAAAGAGCCAAAAACACCCAAATACAATGTTGATAATATAGACTTAACTTGCCATTGCTCAACAGGTAAAGTGCCATCTAAGATTAACCAATTAATAAAAAATAATGGTGTAGCAACAAATAACGCACCAACAGTGGTCGCAAGTGGGTGGATTACTAAGCTGATACTTTTAACTAATACACCACTTAAACTGAAAAAAAACACAGCTAAGAAAACAAATATTAATCCATAAATAGCATCATTTTCCAAGGTAAAATTATCAGAGCAAACTAAAGCTAAGCCTGAAATAGAAAGTACCATAGACAGTTTCTTAGTTGTTGATATTTTGGGCTCAGCTAAAATTTTTCTAGCTAAAATGGCTGATATCACCGGTGACAAACCAAATACAAGCGATAAAATCCCTGAAGATAGGTAACCTGCAGCCAGATAAGAAAATAACATGCCACCAAAAATTCCTAGCGCAGAAAAGCTATAAAGTTTTAGTGCTTTATTATGCCAAGGTAACGCTATAGCACGAGCTTTAAGTACTAATACACCAAGCACTAAAGCAATAAGCATGCGCAACAACACAGCCAAATTTGGATTGATTGATTCACTACTCCAAATAATACCTAGTGGTGTGGTAGACCAAATTAATAAGACCGCTAAATAGGCTATAGGTACTGACATTTTATTCTCCTTTTTTATGATTAAATAATCGCTGAAATATTTGCCGACAAACTTGGCAGAAACATACCCTTAAGGGAGGAGCGACTGTTATTTAAACTTTTCTTAGGAGGAATAAAGAAAAAGCCGCAAATTATGATTTCTGCGGCTTGAAGTTTTTTACTTTATTTTTAACTTAATAAACGTTCTCAATGCTCCGCAGCTTTTGTCCAGATAAACAGGCGGTTTATTCGCCAATTATTCTGTGACAAGCACACATGTTTGAGCATACAACGTAGTGTTGTTGCGTCTATCTTCATATGTGTTTGCGGATACAAGTTTTTCATAGTTTATTACACCATAGTTGCTAATAAGCAATACAAGGTTACAAAGTTATTTTATTGTTAAGTGATATTGATAATGGCGTTTACTCAAAATTAAGTCAAGCGATAAAAGAGTAAAAAATATAAGTGATTTTATTTAATGCGATGCTTTGAAAGAACCATTACACTGAGTTATATCGTTATATATTTCACCGAGTTTACTTATTATGACTGCCATTGAGCTTTTACTGCAACGCCAATCGAATCCATTGTTAACCGCTCCCGCTCCGAATGCACCTGATCTTGATAATATATTATCTGCTGGAATGCGAGTCCCTGATCACGCCTGTTTAAAACCTTGGTATTTTACTGTTATTCAAAATAAGGGATTACAACGTTTGAGCGATTTATTTGTTGAAGCAATTAAGGTTGATACGGTAAATAAAACCGAGCAGATAGAAGAAACAAGTATTGTTAATACGAGCATTACCAAAGCAAAAAGTGATTTAGAAAAGAAGATAACTAAAACCATAAAAATGCCGTTTCGTGCCCCAATGATTATTGTGATCAGTACACAATATTGTGAACATGAAAAAGTACCAAAGTCGGAACAGTTTATTGCCGCGGGTTGCGCAAGTCACGCGATGCAAATGGCTGCTTGTGCTCTTGGTTATGGTGCTATGTGGCGAACAGGCGAGTTTGCTTACAATAGCGCAGTTAAAGAAGGATTAAATATAGGTGAGGGCAATGACATTGTTGGCTTTTTATATATTGGCACATCGAGCAAAAAATTACCTTTAAAACCAGTGCGTCACTATAAAGATAACCTGAGCTACTGGAACTAGCTACTGACACTCAGTTGTACATCAAACAAAATTCATCACAAAAAAGGCGACCAATAAGGTCGCCTTTATACATATCACATTATAAATAACCGATGAATTAACGCGGTAACTAAAATGCTGCGTTATTAGGTGTTCTTGGAAAAGGTATTACGTCACGTACGTTTTGCATGCCTGTAGCATAAGCAACTAAACGTTCGAAACCTAAACCAAAACCTGAATGAGGAACTGTGCCGTAACGACGTAAATCGCGATACCAACCGTAATCGGCAATGTCTAGCCCCATCTCTTCTAAACGACTGTCAAGTACATCAAGGCGTTCTTCACGTTGGCTACCACCAATAATTTCGCCAATACCTGGCGCTAATATATCCATAGCAGCAACAGTTTTACCGTCATCATTTAAACGCATATAAAATGACTTAATATCTTTAGGATAGTTCTGTAACACAACTGGGCCGTTAAAGTGCTCTTCAGCTAAGTAACGTTCATGCTCTGAGTTTAAATCTACGCCCCATGCAACTGGGTTTTCGAATTTTTTATCACAATTTTCTAAGATAGTAATCGCATCAGTGTAATCAAGGCGAACAAAGTCGGTATTGATTACTGAGTCTAAACGATCAAGTACTGTCTTATCTACACGTTGTTGGAAGAAAGCCATATCATCAGCACGCTCTTCTAAAACGGCTTTAAATACGTATTTCAGCATTTCTTCGGCTAAATCAGCAGCATCTGATAAATCAGCAAAAGCGATTTCAGGCTCTACCATCCAAAATTCAGCTAAGTGACGGGTAGTATTAGAGTTTTCAGCTCTGAATGTTGGGCCAAAAGTGTATACCTTTGATAACGCGTTACAGTAAGTTTCTACATTTAACTGACCAGAAACGGTTAAAAAGGTCTCTTTACCAAAAAAGTCTTGGTTGTAGTCAACTTTGCCTTCATCGTTGCGTGGCAGGTTTTCCATATCTAAAGTACTTACACGAAACATCTCGCCAGCACCTTCACAATCACTACCTGTGATAAGTGGTGTGCTGATCCAGAAATATCCTTTGCTATGCAAGAATCGGTGAACCGCTTGCGCTAAACAGTTACGTACACGAGTTACCGCGCCGCCAATATTAGTACGAGCACGTAAATGTGCTT
>JAWSUX010000050.1:0-4744 GCA_033852215.1 Colwellia sp.
GCCAATGCCTCGAAAGGTTAATTGCTGAAAACTTTGCACTACAGATCAACATACCCTAAAATTCGCCATAACTTTAGTCGATTACTCTATTAATATAAAAATTATGGCGCGTTTTTACTGGTTATCATTAGTTATTATTTTATCTGGCTGTGCCACTATTGGCCTATATGAATTTGATAAGTTATACGGCAACAGCAATGTTGAAAATAGACAAAGTCAACCTATCGCATCTTTAGAACAAACAAACCATTATAGGCAAGTAATTAAACCTATTATTGAAAGTCGCTGTGTGGTTTGTCATGGTTGTTATGACGCTCCTTGTCAGCTTAAAATGGAGAGTCGTGCAGGGTTAGAGCGCGGTGCGAGTAAAACCTTAGTTTATAATGGTGAACGCTTACTTACAGCAAACATAAGTGAAAGCTTAGTAAATTTGCGCGAAATTAATGCTTCAACGCTACAACCATTACGTGAACAAGGTTTTTATCCGGTATTAAACGAACGCCAACAAAACCCCGAAGCAAATACACAAGCCAGTATTTTCTATCAAATGTTGCAATTAAAACAACAACACCCTTTGCCTAACGAACCTTTACTTAATAATAGTTTTGATATTGCATTAGATAGAGATCAGCAGTGCCCAACCATAGAAGAATTTGATCAATATAAAACTAAATTCCCGCTAGGTGGTATGCCCTACGCTTTACCCGCATTGTCATCATCGGAACATAATCATTTAAGTGCTTGGTTAGCAACAGGGGCAATAATGCCTGAAGCAGAGCCAGTGAATGCCACAGAACAAAAACTGATTACTCAATGGGAAACATTTCTCAACAATGGATCACTTAAACAACAATTAGTTTCTCGTTATTTATTTGAGCATTTATATCTCGCTAACTTATATTTCAGTAAAAATGAGAATGCAGACAAAGAACAGCGTTATTTTCGCCTAGTCCGATCAAGCACTGCACCAGGAGAGAAAATAGCAATAATTCAAACTCGTCGTCCATTTGACTCCCCTTTTATCACTGGCCATACTGACAAGAAATTTTATTATCGCTTAGTAAAAAATAACGACACAATTATTGCTAAAAGAAATATGCCTTATCCTTTTGGGCAAGCTAAATTTGAACGTTTGAATGAATTATTTATTCAGCCTAATTATCAAGTAACAAGGTTGCCTGATTATCAATTAAAAAATGCGTCTAACCCTTTTAAAACCTTTCAAGCAATACCTGCAAAATCGCGGTATCAATTTTTATTAGACCAAGCACAGTTTTCAATAATGAATTTCATTAAGGGTCCGGTATGCCGAGGACAAATTGCGTTAAATGTCATTGAAGATCATTTTTGGGTAATGTTTTTAAATCCTGATAATTTTGATAATTATCGTGGTGAAAGCTTTATTGATGATAATACTGATTTACTTCAGTTACCTGCAGCAACCAGTGATAAAAAATTATCACTTATTTATTGGCAACAATATGCCAGAAAACAACAACGTTATGTTAAAAAACAGCTCGCTTATATTGAAAGCTTAGACTTAAAGCCAAACCAGCTAACCCTTGACCTTATTTGGTCAGGAAAAAATAGCGAAAGTTCTACAGGTATAAGCAACGACAACGCGACACTTACCGTATTTAGGCATTTCGATAGTGCGAGTGTATTACAAGGTTTTGTTGGTCAAACACCCAAAACTGCCTGGTTAATTAGTTACCCCTTATTAGAGCGTATTCATTATTTATTAGTCGCAGGGTTTGATGTTTATGGCAGTGTCGGTCATCAATTAAAAACACGTTTATATATGGATTTTTTACGCATGGAAGCCGAAAGTAATTTCATTACTTTATTACCTAAAAAGCAGCGAAAATCGGTACATGAATACTGGTATAGAGATACCAATAGCGATATAAAAAGTTACATATTTTCCGATGATTTTTATCAATTGCCCGAAACAGGTATTCATTATCAAACAGAAAAACCACAACAAGAGTTGTATCAGCTAATCAGCCAACATACTCAAAATTCGGCAGCGAGTAATCACTATAATCTACACCACGTTGATGAAAATATAGAGAGTACTCTTTTCTCACTAAATGAGATAAAAGGTAAAGAGATAGCATTACTGCCGCAAGTTAGCATTATCATGGTATCTGGCAAACATGCTGACTCTGTTTACAGTTTAATTAATAACTCAGCCCATAGCAATGTTGCTCATTTGTTTTCAGAAGCCGATAGGCGTTTACCCACTGAAGATAGTTTAACGGTATTGCGTGGTATTGTCGGTACTTACCCAAATGCTTTTTTTCATGTGAAAGAGGATAAATTAACTGCATTTACGCATGCCCTAACAAACATAAAAACTGAACAAGATTACAGTGTACTCAAAGATAAATTTTCCGTACGTCGTACTAATAAGTATTTTTGGCAATATGCAGATAAACTTCATCATTGGTATAACAAAAATCAGCCCAACGATTCAGGTTTATTAGACTTTAATCGTTTAGAAAATCGTTAAATATCTTACTATACCGATAAAACAGCTAAATGCTGATCTTGATCAAGTACCTGAGTAATTTACTCGGGTACTATTTTCTGAACTTAATTAATGTAACTTACTTTAGCTTAGAACGGAGAAAATGATGGGATGTTGTGGCGGTTGTGGTGGTGAAGGGCATGAAGACAAAAAAGAGCAAGAACAAGCTGCTCAAGATAAATCTACAGAGCAAAAAGAAGCAGAGAAAGAATAAGACTGCTTTGCTAGATAATAAAAAGCGAGCTTTACTTTATTTACGGTAATGCTCGCTTTTTTGTGACCGCATGTAAGTGCGCTAAACAAATAAACTAACTCTGCCGGTGTTCTTTAATTAAGCCTAAAAACGGCTGCCCATAGCGTGATAACTTCACCTCTCCTATACCACTAATACCTAACATTTCCTTTAATGTTTGCGGCTGTACTCGTGCCAGTTCTGACAAAGTAGCGTCATTAAAAACAATAAACGGTGCGATATCTTCACCATCAGCAATAATTTTACGTAATTCGCGTAATTTAGCAAAAAGTTTCCTGTCGTAACTTTTTTGTTTCGTCTGATGCTGCCAATAACTGGCTTTTTGTAAACGTGGACTCGCTAACATCAAAGGCTCGGTCGCCTTTAATACCGCGCCAGATGCTTGCGTTAAGCATAATACTGATTGCTGCTCGATATCTTGCTGTAAATAACCAAGGTGAATGAGCTGACCAATAATAGTAAACCAATAACTTGCTGGTTTGTCTTTACCTAAGGCAAAAGTAGACACTTTATCATGCTCAAGCTGCCTTACCTTGCTCGTTAGCTCTCCACGCAAAACATCAATCACATGATTGATATCACCTTGCTGATCGATACGATAGACACAGGATAAAACTTTTTGTGCTTCGACAGTACCGTTGAATTGGCTCGGAGGATCGAGGCAAATATCACAGTTACCACAGCCTTTTTGTGTATATTCAGCAAAGTAATTGAGCACAACTTGTCTGCGACAAGTTTGCGCATCAATAAAAGCACTCATCGCAGCAAAACGCTGCATTTCTACGTTAACACGTTGCGGGTTATCACCTTCATTAATACGCTTTTTAATGCGGGCAACGTCTTTTTCATCAACTAAAAATAGTGCTTCCGCAGGTAAGCCATCACGTCCTGCACGACCAATTTCTTGATAATACGACTCTAAAGTTCGTGGTGGCTCGTAATGAATAACATAACGTACATTAGGTTTATCAATACCAAGGCCAAATGCAACCGTCGCAATGACAATTTGAATATTGTCTTTGGTAAAACCTTCTTGCACCATAGAACGAATTTCATTTTCTAAACCTGCATGATAAGCGGCACAATTCACGCCACAGGCACCTAGATATTTTGATAATTTTTCAACTTGCCAACGACTATTACAATAAATAATACCGCTGTCTTCTTTTTGTTTTTTGATATAACCAAGCAGCTGTTTTTCACCATTATATTTTTGCGCTAAGGTAAAGCGGATATTGGGTCGGTCGAAACTATCGAGGTGAATATATGGATTATTTAGCTCTAATTGATTTAGGATATCTTTACGCGTTGTAACATCAGCAGTGGCCGTTAACGCCATTACAGGTACATAAGGAAAGTGCTGCTTTAAACATTGTAATTGAGTATAGGCAGGCCTAAAGTCATGCCCCCATTGAGAAATACAATGCGCTTCATCAATAGCAAACAAACTTAGCGGTAAGTGACTTAAACTTTGCAAAAAATAGTAGTTAGTTAACCGCTCTGGTGCCACATAAAGCAGCTTGATTTCACCGCGCCCTAGTTTAGAAAAAATGTCATCTATGGTTTCACGGTCAAGGCTTGAATTAATAAAAGCAGCCGGAATACCTTGCCGAGTTAAGTTATCAACCTGATCTTTCATTAAAGCAATTAACGGTGATACCACCACCGTAATACCAGGCAGTAATATCGCAGGCAATTGGTAACACATTGACTTACCACCACCTGTTGGCATTAAGACTAAAGAATCTCGCCCTTGTAGTAGGTTATTTATAATATCCTCTTGCCCAGCACGAAACTTCTCATAGCCAAAATGATGTTTAAGCGTTTCCAGCAACTGAGTTTGATTAACAATGGGGGAAGCAGATAAAGTATTCAAGAAACGTCTTAGCTTAATAACAAGGAAATATATTACGCCATTTTAGCCTAGCCTAGGGCAAAGTAGTGACTATTATTTATTA
>JAWSUX010000404.1:0-4346 GCA_033852215.1 Colwellia sp.
AAATTGCTGAGTTGAGTGAAGCACAAGTAAACGAAGCTTATCAAATTACTGAAAAAGCTGTTCGTTATGAAAAAATTAAAGAAATTCGTAACACAGTAATTGAAACGTTATTAGCACAAGATGCTGATCTTGACGTTCAAGATGCTAAAGATTTATTCCATGATTTAGAAAAAACTGTTGTACGTGGTCGCATCACTGATGGTAACCCTCGCATTGATGGTCGCGATCCTGAATCAATTCGTGCATTAGACGTGATGACAGGTGTATTACCACGTACTCATGGCTCGGCAGTATTTACCCGTGGCGAAACACAATCGTTAGTAACTGCTACATTAGGCACACAACGTGATGCTCAACGTTTAGATACTATCTTAGGTGATAAAACTGATACGTTTATGCTTCATTACAACTTCCCTCCATACTGTGTAGGTGAAACTGGTTTTGTTGGCAGCCCTAAACGTCGTGAAATTGGTCATGGCCGTTTAGCTAAACGTGGCATGTTGGCTGTTATGCCAACAATTGAAGAATTCCCGTACTCCGTACGTGTTGTTTCAGAAATTACTGAATCAAATGGTTCATCTTCAATGGCTTCGGTTTGTGGTGCATCTTTAGCATTAATGGATGCTGGTGTTCCAATTAAAGCCTCTGTTGCTGGTATTGCTATGGGTCTTGTTAAAGAAGGCGAAAAATTCGTTGTTCTTTCTGATATTTTAGGTGATGAAGATCACTTAGGTGATATGGACTTTAAAGTTGCCGGTACTACCTGTGGTATTACTGCATTACAAATGGATATCAAGATTGAAGGTATCACGCAAGAAATTATGCAAATTGCTTTAAACCAAGCAAAAGCTGCACGTACTCATATCTTATCCGTAATGGATGAAGCTATCGGCGGACACAGAAACGATATTTCTGAATTCGCTCCTCGCATTCATACTCTGAAAGTAAGCCAAGATAAGATTCGTGATATCATTGGTAAAGGTGGTGCAACAATTCGTCAGTTAACTGAAGAAACGGGTACTACTATCGAAATTGAAGATGATGGTACTGTTAAAATTGCTGCAACTTCTGGTGAGCAAGCTGAAGATGCTATCAACCGCATTAAAGCATTAACGGCAGAAATTGAAGTCGGTACACTTTATACGGGTACTGTAGTACGTATCGTAGATTTTGGTGCTTTTGTTAATGTACTTCCAGGTAAAGATGGTTTAGTACACATTTCTCAAATCTCTGAAGAGCGCGTTAATAACGTAAGCGAAGTTTTATCAGAAGGTCAAGAAGTGAAAGTTAAGGTACTAGAAGTTGACCGCCAAGGTCGTGTACGTTTAAGTATTAAAGAAGCAATGGAAAAAACTGAAACTGCTGTAAGCGAAGCACCTGCTGCAGAGTAATTAGTGTTAATAAATCAACTTACAAAAAAGTTTATCTTTTTGTAAGGTAAAAAGGAGCCATTAGGCTCCTTTTTTGTTTATAATCATAGGGACTTACCAAACGGTATAATTATTATTACTTATTTAAAAGGCATTTTTGTGCATTCATTTATTAAAATCGTCATTTTTTCAAGCATTATTGGCGTAACCCTATTAACACAAGGCTGTGTTGCGACTAGTGGTGTTAGTAATAGCTCTGGTAACGCTACTATTATGATGAATAACTTAGTTATCGCTGAGCCTTTGCCTATTAATTATAAAAGTGAAATTGCCATTGCGCGTTTATCTGAGGTTATTAATAGGGTCAAGATAACTGATGAGCAAAGAGCACAACTTTTTTACGATCGTGGTGTGTTATACGACAGTGTGGGTTTACGCTCGTTAGCACGCCTTGATTTTTCCCATGCTTTACAGCTCAAGCCAACATTAGTGGACGCTTATAACTTTTTAGGGATTCATTATACTCAGCTGCAAGAGTTTTCGCAGGCTTATGAGAAGTTTGATTCTGCACTCGATTTAGCCCCCGAGCATGAATACGCTTATTTAAATCGTGGTATTGCTCTTTATTACGGCTCTCGTCCTGAACTTGCAGTACTTGACTTTAATAACTTTCATAACAAGCAACAAGATGATCCTTATCGTCTATTGTGGCTTTATGTAACCGAGCATGAAATAGATGCAGATAAGGCGAAAAAGTCACTTAAAGCTCGTGCCTCATTTGTTGATGATCGCACTTGGGCAAAAAAAATTATTTACTTATATTTAGGTGAGCTGTCGCAACAGGCATTTATTGCTTCGCTAACAAAGAATGTAAGAAGCAATCGCGAGCTAACCGATAGGTTATGCGAAGCCTATTTCTATTTAGGGAAGTTCAACCAAATATTAGATAAGCCTAATGCGGCAGCTAATTTTTTCAAATTATCGTTGAGTACTAACGTTTACGAGTTTGTTGAGCACCGTTACGCCAAACTTGAGTTAGATCTGATGCGTACCACTAAAGCTGTTGGTGCCCAAAATTAAATATGCTTAGTATCAAATGAAAAATATACGCGTGTTTTTTGCGTTGGTAATGAGCTTAATGGTGCTACTCCCATCAAGCTCATTTTTTTTATCTTCGTATTTAACCCAATTAATTACCACTAAAGAGCATAACCAGTATCAGCTTTATTATGCAGTGAAAAAAAATAACGTAGCAGCACTTAACTTTAGTGTAGAGCATGAACCTATAGGCTCTAAACGTTGGCTGGAATTGATAACTCAACTCGCCAAAACTCAGGGTGAAGCTGCTTATTACTTAGGTGATTGGTATGTAAAAAAAGCGGAAGATATATCGCCAATTGAAAAGGCTGATGCTGCTCGAAATAAAGCTAAAATGTGGTTTGAACAGGCTATACGTCTGAATTCCTTTACAGCAAAAAGAAAAGCACAGTTGGCTTTAGCAGCATTGCACTTCAAGCAAAATAATTTCTTATCGGCACAAACGTTATTAAACGCTACTGAAAACTTAACCGGTGAAAGCTTAAACAATGAAAGTATTGATGCCTTCATCTTACAAATAAACATTGCTATTGCGCTTGGGCACACAGAGGTGGTTGCTCATAAAGTAATAGAAGGACAAAACATATTATTACAAACCGCTGCAGGGCGTTTGTTGCTTAATGATATTAAAAGATTTAGGGTGTTTTCTTTAGCGTTTGAAAAAAATCATGCCATTATTTCGAACATAGATAAGCATAATAAAACCACTTGTGCATCGAGTTTACAATTATTTGCTACTCGGCTAAAACATCTTAAGCAACTTGAAAAACTGCAACTAAAGTTTGCTGATAAACCACTTGCGCGTTTTATTTGCTTAGCTAGGCCACGTTATCTGCCTAAAATAGCAGTGAAATGTAATGATGTTAGTGAAAACGCTATTCAATGTAATGAGTCTGACTGGCAAGCAGTTGCCGGTAGTGTTGAGTCGCGTCATATTGGTTTGATGGTTGAAAAGGGCGGTGCGAATGTTCATTTAGGTATAATGTACCTTGATAGCCAAGACTCTGTTGACGTTTTTAGTCATGAAATAAGCCATTTATTAGGTTTTGTGGATGAATACCCGTTAACTAAATTACATAAAAAATGTCAACAGCCCCAATTGCAGCCTTTTTCCCATAATATTGTGGTGTTAAATAAGACATATTATGGTGAACAAAAAAAAGTCAGACAACAAATATTAAAAACAATCCCTTGGGCTCGGCATATAAGTGAACATACGCCTATTTTACAAAAAGAGATAGGTAAGAAACAAACATGGCGTTTAGGTACGCCAAAAAGTAATAAAGATCGTGTTGGTATTTTTATTGCTGAAAGTTGTGATAACGCGGATATGGAAAATAGACGTGATTTTATTGCTTATAAACCAGTCGATAAGCGAACTCAATTGCGATATTTTACTAGTGATTTCCCTAAAGAATACCTCACACTATTGAATGAACAGCCTTCACATTTTTTAATGCCCAGTTATCACTACAATATGGCGTTAGCACTTTTTCAGCAGGGCACTACTTCAGAGGCAAAATACTGGCTTGAACAAGCTGCTTTATGGGAAGACGAGCCTAAACGGCGGGCAATAATCCGCCAAGGGGGACTTTAAATGTTGTAATAGTCTCATTATACGTGTTTTTTTACTCTGTCTATATTGCTCAATTTAGCTTCCGATTTTTTTATTATTTTACTTTGAGCATATGCTTTTCTTTGATAAGGGTAAAATGGCAGGTAGTGCAGTTTGCTCTGTTTATTCTTTCTGTCCGTATTATTTCTTTCACTAATTAGCACTGATGCACTTTTGGCTTTAGCGATAGGCCAATGACTAAAACACTCTAAGTGTTTTATTTCCTCTGCGGCTTTACGACGGTTGTTTTGCAAATATTTATT
>JAWSUX010000405.1:0-917 GCA_033852215.1 Colwellia sp.
CACAGATTTTGTTACAGGCTCCAAGAGAGTGACTCACAAGAGTAATCGTAGCTATATTTCAAACCACATAAAGAAGTAAACAAAAAGGACAGCCCGTTGCTGTCCTTTCTTTACTTTACCTAGCTTAACTTAACTTAGGTTAACCTAATAATAATAATACGATTAACTTGCCTCTATTTTCCCTTTAAATTTTTCTCGCATACGCTGCACTAATAAATAAAAATACGGGACTAATAAAGTACCAAATAATGTTGCCGCAATCATACCTGCAAGTACTGTTATACCTAGTGAAACACGAGAGCCGGCTCCTGCCCCTGTAGCAAATACTAGCGGTAATACCCCGAGTATAAAAGAAAAAGCTGTCATTAATACCGCACGAAAACGCATTTTAGCGGCATTGAGCGCGGCATTAAAGACCGTTTCTCCTGCTGCGCGTTGTTCCATGGCAAACTCAACGATTAATATCGCTGTTTTTGTCGATAGTCCAATTAATAACACCAAGCCGACTTGCGCATAAATATTATTCGCCAGACCTACAGTGTATAAGGCTAACATTGCGCCAAATAAGGCTAATGGAACAGCGGCAATAACAGAAAATGGAATGGTCCAACTCTCATATTGCGCGACAAGAAATAAATAAACAAAAATAATCGCTAAGCCAAATAAAATAGGTGCTAAATCACCCGCTTCTAATTCTTCCTTTGACTGTCCTGACCATTCATAGATATAACCTGCTGGTAATTTACTGGCCAGTTCTTCCATCACATCAATGGACTGCCCTGACGAATAACCCGGAGCGGCTTGCCCAGTAATACTAGCACTGCGATACAAGTTAAAGTGGCTAATGGTTGTTGGCCCAAGTATTGGTGTTAATTTGGCTAAGGTCGTTAACGGAACCATTTCATTATCTTTATTAC
>JAWSUX010000406.1:0-2783 GCA_033852215.1 Colwellia sp.
CCATAAGGTAAACGCACGGCAATAAATTGATATGATGTTGTTTCGTTAGGAAATTCTTCATTTAATTGCTTAATAGCAATCTGTGCTAAGCGACCGCAAGTGGATGAGTCAACACCGCCGCTAATACCCAATATTAGCGTTTTTAGTCCAGATTGCTGCAGCTTGCCTTTAATAAACTCAATTCTACGATTAATTTCAAATTGCACATCAATTTCAGGTAATACTTTCATCTCGGTAATGATTGCTTGCTGATCCATAGGGTTCCTACTTGCGATATTGTTTAAAGTAAAATAACTTCGTTAGTTTAACAAAATTAATACTAAATTGGATATTGATATATCACCATAAAAAGGCTGTAATACTTATAAGAACATAAAACGATGTATTATTTGATGCTAGGGATAAAATAATGAAAAAAATAGAAGCTATTATTAAACCGTTTAAAATGGATGATGTGAGAGAAGCCTTGGGTGAAATTGGGGTAACGGGCATGACCGTTTCTGAAGTTAAAGGTTTTGGCCGCCAAAAGGGTCATACAGAGTTATACCGTGGTGCTGAGTATATGGTCGATTTTTTACCGAAAGTTAAAATTGAGATAGTTATTGCTAAGGAAGATGTTGAGCGTTGCGTTAATGCTATTATTGAAACGGCGCAAACGGGTAAAATTGGTGATGGTAAAATATTTATCACCGATGTAGAGCGTGTTATTCGTATACGTACAGGCGAAGAAAACCAAGCGGCAATTTAATGAAAAGAGATTCATTTACTTTTTATTATTCCTCAGTTTAGGTACTACTTAAAAATTTGTAGTACCTAGATAATCTTTAATGAGCGGATTAACAAGCCTCGTTCATTGAAATAACTTTTTAGTACCCGCTTTTATCCCTCTGAATCTTTATTCAACGTTGTAAAACCGCTGATGTAGCTAATTTAGTGTCAGCTTTTTTTACATTTTTCATTGTGAAATATTTATTATTTTTGTAATTTCTTGATAAAATTGTAAAAATAATCTAGGGACTGATTAATGCATGACTTTTGATGAGGTTTTACAATCGAAAATCCTTTACTTTTTATGATAACGCGAGGAGGTATCATGAAACTATTAATGCAGTTGGTATGCATGCTTGCTCTGCTGCTATTTAGCTTTTCAGCATCAGCAACGACTATGTGTTCTACTTCAGATGTAATGCTAACAGACGTCCAGCTAGTCCCTGAGATCCAAGTTGATCCATTTCCCAATGCCCCTGCTACCAGTATCCCACCAGTTGCAGCGAGTGAGTGTGTTGGTTTGCTAGCAGGTAATGATAAGCCAGCGGCTAGTGGTAGTAATATCGGGGAGTATGGTAATGGATTACTCAATGGTGAAGTACAAGGGCCTGGAAATCCAGATGGTTCACTAAGCCCATACAACACCTTGTTTGATCCTTTTTACAACGAAAATGATCCCACAGACCCTTTAGCTTTTGACGGAACAGAAGGTTATAACCCTGATCTTGTTTTTATTGAACCTTCAGACTTACAGGACTGGGATGGTGATACTAATAAAACAGATCCTGGTTGGGTCTATTTGGGCAAAGATGAAGGCGGTTTTGATTATGCCACAACAGGTGATGGACCAGGAAAAATTAACATTGGCGATGTAGTTGATATTGATTTTTCTTGTGCCGTTGGCGCTATAGGGAATGGTTGTACTTCAGGTACATGGTCAGTAATGCCTGATTTTGATATTGCGACACAATTATTTGATTTGTTTGGTGAGGGGGTTTTTGATCATCTGGCCTTCGTTTTTAAAACCGGCAATGTTGATGACACAGATAAAGGTTCTGACTTTGCGATTTATGATTTTAACTTTAATACGTTGTTAGGTGGTGGTCTTGATTTAACCATGCCTTATAACTTGGGAGGAACTTTTGATTTGGGAACTACCTTTGGTGATAAAGGTATTTCTCATATTTCAGTTTGGGCGAGAGATCCAGTATTTTTTAAAAATATTCCTGAGCCTAACTCATCACTATTAATCTTGTTAGGAGTAGCTTTGCTGGTGTTACGTTTTAAGAGTAAGCATAGTCTGTTGTAAGTTTAAGCCAATTTACCCGTTGTTATCATGTTGTGAGAATAGTAGTGAATTTGTTTGAATAAAGTGTAAAAAAATCAGACACTATTTTGAAAATCATTAATATATATTCACTGATGAAATAAAAAAGGCTGAATTAACTAAGTTAATTCAGCCTTTTTATGTTCAGGATGAACGGTATTTCGCAGCGGCATGGATGCCTAAGAGCGTGTATGTATCAATAACGTATTGCTCTTTACTTAACCAAAGAATTGTTTGGGTAATTAGCCGCTAATACCAGTAAAGAATTTTTCTTTAAGTCCGCTAACTCAAGCTTGTCATAACATTTAATCATGATTTCAAGCGCCTGTTCTACCTCTGGGCTAGGCGAAAAGTACTCAACGACATAACGACCACGATTAGCTGCAGAGGCATAAGCATCACGCGCTAAATAAAATTTTGCTACAGAAATTTCAAATTGCGCTAAACGAGATTTTATTGAAATCATACGTTTACGTGCATCAGCAGCATATTTACTTTCAGGAAACTCTGTGACTATACGCTTAAAGTCGTTAAAAGCACTGCGTGAAGCTGTTGGATCTCGGTCACTGCGATCTATACCTGCCATATCTTGAAATAAATTATCTTCGGTTGATATATTAATTAAGGCACGCATGTAATAAACATAGTCAATGTTTGAATTGTTAGGGTTTAAGCGTAGAAATCTATC
>JAWSUX010000051.1:0-1368 GCA_033852215.1 Colwellia sp.
ATAGAGCTATCAGGTTTTGGCATAATGATGATTTTTTCTTCATCAAGGTATTGCTCTATATCTTTATCACATAATCTCATAGTTAATTTTCTTTTATTAGTGTGCGTTTGTTTTATTACTTTATTTCAACTGTAGGTGTTAATGGACTAGCATTATCACATTGTAAAAATAATTGTGCCGTCATATTACGCGCTATTTTACGGTAACGATTAGCAATTGCACCAGCGCTATTTTCAAAAACTCCTGATTCGCCTAAATCGGCATCTTGTCGAATCGCTATATCTAAGGGTAATTGCCCTAAAAGTTGAGTGTTTTGCGTCTCAGCCATATCTTTACCACCGTCGGATCCAAAAATATGACTCTGATGGCCACAATTTTCGCAAAGGTGATAACTCATATTTTCAACGATACCTAAAACAGGCACTTTTACTGTATCAAACATGGCAATGCCTTTAACCGCATCAACGAGTGCTATATCTTGTGGCGTGGTAA
Organism: Colwellia sp.; assembly: GCA_033852215.1. GTDB lineage: Bacteria > Pseudomonadota > Gammaproteobacteria > Enterobacterales > Alteromonadaceae > Colwellia. Next base: position 493 of record JAWSUX010000051.1, read on the forward strand.
CAACTACAGCAGCGGCTACTGGTAGCTTTTGTGATAACGTTAATTGAATATCACCAGTACCCGGAGGCATGTCTATCAATAAATAATCTAACTCAGGCCAAGACGTTTCCGTAAACAATTGATTAAAGGCATTACTCGCCATAGGGCCTCGCCATATCGTTGCATCATTTTCTTTAACAAGAAAACCAATCGACATGGCTGTTAAGCCATTCACTTCAAGCGGAGCCATTAGTCGGCCATTATTAGCACTCGGTCTTTTGTCTGCAATACCCAACATAGTAGGAATTGATGGTCCATAAATATCAGCATCTAAAATACCAACACGCGCCCCTTCAGCCATTAATGCATAAGCTAAATTCACTGTTGTGGTTGACTTACCCACCCCGCCTTTTCCTGAGGCAATAGCAATAACATTCGCAATATTATCTGCACTACTATCTGAATTAGATTGGCGAACAGCATTAATTTTTAATTCAATATCAAAACTTACTGCCTGATTCAGTGTGGTTGATAAACTCAAGGCAAGTTCATCTAACTCGCCTTGACAAGGAAATGGCATAGTCAACTCAACCACAATAGGAGATGATGCATCCGTTACTTTATTAATGAAAAATTGACGACAAACTGCCATTATTCCTTTGGGAAAATTACTTGATTGATAGTTTTTCAATGTATCAATGATAAGTTGTTCACTTTCTGAACGGTTTAACGAATCAGTAATTTCTATATTGCTCTGTTCATTCACTTGTTAACTTGCTTGTATGCTCGTTTGTTTATTTTCTTTTATAGAAAATAATTTACCCAACATGGTAGAGAAAGCCTTTGGAAGAAGTCAAAAAATAATTAATTAGCAATTAGTTGCATTCAACTAATGAA
>JAWSUX010000407.1:0-3204 GCA_033852215.1 Colwellia sp.
TCATGTGATTTCTCCGAAATTTAAAAGGGGGTTCTGTAATTAAAATGTGTTAAATAAAACTTACTTAAAATGACGTACAAACTAATATTTGAGTAAATACGTAAATTTTATTGCCCAAAAGATATAGTATATGAGACTAAAAAACAATTATTATTAACTTAAGCTGCGATAACGTATACTAAGATCAAATAATATATTTAAGATATTCAACTTTAGTATTACTTTTGGCAGCTCTAATACCATGTTCGTTAAGTAATTTCCCGTTCAGCGAGAATTACAGACTAAAAGTAAGGCATTAATTGAAAAGATGGTTATTTCTTTGTGAAAACAAATTAAATAAGAATTGGTATAAGGTTTCAAATAAGTATTATGAACGGTTCACAAAAACAAGAAGCATTAATTCAAGCATTTAAAGATTTATTAAAGCAAGAGCAGTTTGGCTCACAAGGTGAAATTGTCGATGCATTAAAAAATATTGGCTTTGACAATATTAGCCAATCAAAAATTTCTCGTATGTTAAGTAAATTTGGCGCTGTACGTACTCGCAACGCTCGTCAAGAAATGGTTTATTGTTTACCTGCAGAATTGGGTGTCCCAACAGCACAAAGCCCTTTAAAGCAATTAGTATTAGAAATAGAACACAATGATGTAATGATTATAATTCAAACAAGCCCTGGCGCCGCACAGCTAATTGCACGTTTATTAGATAGTTTGAGTAAAAGTGACGGCGTTTTAGGTACCATTGCTGGTGATGACACCATCTTCATTGCACCAACCGATGTAAGCCAAATAAAAAAAACTATTAAAAGATTAGAACAACTATTCTCTAGAAATTTAAGCGAATAGCTTCACTCAGCAATAGCCAAACTAAGCATCTGCAATTACTTCTTTAATACTATCAAGTAATACTTTTCCGTTCACTGGTTTAGACATGTGTAAATTCATGCCTGCCGCCAAACTGTGCGCTTTATCTTCATCTCGCGCATGTGCCGTCATCGCAATAATAGGTAATTGTTGATATTTACTTTGCTCTCGAATTGTCCGTGCTGTTGTTAAACCATCCATAATCGGCATTTGAATGTCCATTAATACCACATCGAATGACTCTTCAGCCAAAAGATCTAACGCACGCTGACCATTATCAGCAATAGTCACTTGTGCTTGCATATTTAGCAATAACTCTTTAGCAACCAATTGGTTCACTAAGTTATCTTCAACAAGTAATACCTTAATACCTAACAAATCATCAGTAACGTTATCTTTCTCGTTTGGAAGCATTTTTTTCTTTATTGTCTTAACTTTATTCAACTGCCTATCATTAGATAATTTTTTATTTGCTTCAACCTCAGTAACAGGTTTATCCTCTATCATTAAAGCTTGTTGTATTTTAAGTAAGGACATTCGAAATAGAGGCATATCAAGCAATAAATAAGGGGTACTTAATTGCGCTAAATACTGACAGGTTAACGAAGTTAATTTTGTCATTGCTGGTTGGCTGAGGCAGAGCAAGTTAATTTGATTTTGACAAATAAAAAATAATTCATCACTTGGTTGTTGAGTCAAAATATCTTCACTAATCAATACGACCAATTTTCCTGTTATGGGAGCATCAGTTTGTCGCTGACAAAATTCTTTTAACGAAGAAAAATCATAAAAGTCCCCTCCCATATCTGTAACCGTGTCCATAAACGATGTAGTTAAACTTTGTTTAATCGCACAAAGAGTAAAACCTGCTAACAACTTCTGTTGAGCAAACTCTTGTTTTACCACCCGTTTAAAAGGTAACACAAAGCTAAATTCACTGCCTTGACCTAAAGTACTCGTTAAGTTTATTTCCCCTCCCAATAACTTGATGATTTGCTGGCAAATTGATAACCCTAAACCTAAACCGCCGTATTTTCTGGTCATAGAATTATCAGCTTGGGTAAATGCGTTAAATAAGGCTCCTTGCTTATTCGTCGCTATACCTATACCTGTATCCATCATTTTAAAACGCACTAAAGCATCGTTTTGACTTAATGCTATGGTATCAACCTCCAATTTCACTTCGCCGTGCTCAGTAAACTTAATCGCATTATTAAATAAGTTTGCTAATACTTGAACTAACCGCATTTCATCACTAAATACATAACAGGGCACAGTGTGACTGACATCGACTAACATCTTCACCTTATCAGTATCTACATTGGTTATATTAAGCTTAAGTGCCTTATCTATAATTTGAGGTAGACTCACGGCATCATGGTTAATGACCATTTTGCCTGCTTCTATTTTAGATAAATCTAATAATTCATCGATTAAATGTAATAAAGTGCTCGCTGCACTTTGTGCGTTTAGTAAATAATGATTTTGCCTTGAATCCAATACAGTATCACTTAATAAACTCATCATGCCTTGCATAGCATTAATGGGTGTCCTTACTTCGTGACTCATGTTAGCAAGAAATTGAATCTTTACTTTGTTAGCATGTTCAGCTTGGTTTTTTGCTTTTTCTAATGCTGTTTGCGTTGCTTGCTGCTCGGTAACATCCCTAAAAATGCTAATAGTGCCTAATATTTCCCCTTGAGCATTTTGAAATTGGTTACAGAAACCTTGATAAATAAAATCACCCGCCTCAATTAACATTTCTTGCGGGTAAAGGTAGTCGTCAATTGAATTTAAATAATTAATTTCTTTAGCTAACGCTTTTGGCATAAAATCAGCAGCTTTAACCCCTAACATATGTTTCTCTTGATGGTGAGTAAAACGCTCAAATGATTCATTACAACCCATAAGCAAACCTTTTGGATCATTAAAAATAATTAATTCTGGAATGGCGTTCATTACCGATCGCAATAGGGCATAGTCTCGCTGATGCTTAGTGCTAGTTTCCTGTAAAGCTTTTGTTTTTTCAATAACTCTAGAATCTAAAGCATCTCTTTGCTCAGTTAATTGCAATAATAAACTGCGATTTTGAGTAAATAATTCCTCAACCACCTGAAACCAATGTAGCCAATCAGGGCTAGGTTTTACTTTGCCTGAATCTCCTTCTGCACAAAAACCTATATGGCGAATAAATTCAGTAGTTGGTTTTATAAATGTTCTTTTCGTCATGCTATTTATAAGCATCAAAAAGGCCAATAAACCAATCAATAATACGGAAAAAACCAAAACACAATCACTACGTAATGGGCCTGATAGATTTTCAAAGTGCTGATACTTAAG
>JAWSUX010000408.1:0-1207 GCA_033852215.1 Colwellia sp.
CATTCGACGCTGATAATTTATTGTCATCGATTTTAGCAGAGGCAATTTACTATCTGGAACATTCATGCCGAAAACAATGCCTGTTGCAGACTCAGCCAACAGTGCTGCCGCGATAGCATGTATGCTGCCAATATGGTTTTGCACTGACTTGCGATTTTTTAAAGAAAGTAAGACTTTATATCTACTTACTTCATGAATTTTTATGCTTGATGTACCCGCATACTTGACGGTAATTGAAAATAATTTAGTTAATAAAAATGACCGTACAAAAACAGATAGTCTATTGATTTTATTTACAATAGTATTAAAACGATTAGCCATCAAAAAAGTCTTATATCAATTAATGTCGATTACATTGTTATCCATACTAGTATGACCTGCAAGCGTCATTATGACTTTTTATACTGCCATAACAATTAAATTTGCTTATTTATCTAATAAAACAAGTAAATTGTTCATGGTTAATTCAGAAAAAACTTGAATACCATGCTGACGAAGTAATTGGCTACATATCCCTTGTCCTTTAATTTTTCTTTCACTAAAAGTCCCATCGTAAATAGTATCGCTACCGCACGATGGACTAGACTCTTTCAATATGGCAAAACGAATATTATACTGCTGACATAATGCGAGTGCTTGTTCAGCACCAGAAACAAACTGCTTAGTGACATCATTACCATCACACGTGATCACACTTTCCCCTCGTATTTCAGCTGGAGATCTTGGTATAGTCAAACCACCAATTACTTCAGGGCATATACCAATGAGTCGTTGCTCTTTCTGCCACTGTTTTATCAATGGATTTAGTAAAGCTTTAACCTTACCATTGTAACGAACTTTTTCACCTAATAAACAAGAGCTTATTAAAACTTTATCATGCATTTTATTTAACCTAAATTAAATTTGTAGATTGTTATTCTGCAGTATTTTCGAAATAAGTATTTAAGTGCTTTAGCTGCTCATTGCTCACTTCATCTTCACCTTCAAGCCAGCATGATTGACTATAATAATCAAAACTCAAAGAAAAATAGTATTGCTCTTGCCAAGTAAAACGAGTATTACTGCGATCAGCTCCTTCGATAATTTCTAATACTTTCATTGTTGGTAAATTTTCAAATACTTTACCCGAAAGCTGTTCAATATCTTCTTGATACCAAAGGCATGTAAACAGAAAAGCAATATGACTGTTATCTAATTGAATAGACTC
>JAWSUX010000409.1:0-1228 GCA_033852215.1 Colwellia sp.
TCACCTTTATTGGCCCTCCTATTAGCGCAATTGAAGCCATGGGTTCCAAGTCCGCCGCTAAAAAAATCATGGAAAAAGCACAAGTCCCTTTAGTACCTGGTTACCATGGCGATAATCAAAATGAGAAAACATTAAAACAGGCTGCCGATGACATCGGCTACCCCGTATTATTAAAAGCGACTGCGGGCGGTGGTGGCAAAGGCATGCGTCAAATATGGAATGAAAACGACTTTGCTGACGGTTTTACCGCTGCAAAACGTGAAGCAATGTCATCCTTTGGTGACGATACGATGTTAGTAGAGAAATACCTAACACAACCTCGCCATGTTGAAATTCAAGTATTTTGTGACAACCATCAAAATGCCGTGTATTTATTTGAACGTGATTGCTCAGTGCAGCGACGTCATCAAAAAATCATTGAAGAGGCACCGGCCTTTAACATGAGTAAAGCGTTACGCAAAAAAATGGGTGAATCGGCCATAAAGTCTGCACAAGCTATTGGTTATCAAGGTGCAGGTACGGTTGAATTTTTACTTGATGTCGATGGTTCATTCTATTTTATGGAAATGAATACTCGTTTACAAGTTGAACACCCTGTTACTGAGATGATTACCGGGCAAGATATTGTTGAATGGCAGTTACGTGTCGCTTCAGGTGAAAAACTGCCTAAAAACCAAGATCAATTAACAATTAATGGTCATGCTTTTGAAGCACGTATTTATGCCGAAGACGCTAATAATAATTTTTTACCTGCTACTGGTAAATTATCTCTATTAACAACGCCACTTGAAAATAGACATGTACGAATAGATACCGGTGTTCGACAAGGTGATGAAGTCAGTATTTATTATGATCCCATGATAGCCAAATTAATTGTTTGGGATAAAAGTCGTAATAAAGCCTTACAGCGTTTAATAAAAGCCTTAAGCGAATATCGCATTAATGGTGTTACGACCAATATTAATTTTTTATATAATTTAGTCAGCACTAAATCCTTTGCAGAGGCTGATATTAATACTGGTTTTATTGAAAAAAACCATGATATTATTTTTAAAAACGATAAAAAAAGCTTAATAAATAAATTACCACAAGCGTTAGCAACAGCTGCGCTATATCTCATATTAACAGCAAATAAAAAAGCACAATACGTAGCAAAACAAAGTAATGACCCATACTCTCCTTGGCACAATAATAATGCTTGGCGTTTAAATGAAGCCCATATGCACCA
>JAWSUX010000410.1:0-956 GCA_033852215.1 Colwellia sp.
TCAATTCGGAGCTTTTTGCTGAAATTGGTAAGTTAACACTCCAACTTCATGACTCTTTAACAAATTTTCAACTCGATTCACGATTGAATGATTTAGCAACAGCTGATATTCCTGATGCTAAAGAACGTTTAAATTTTGTTATTACCAGTACTGAAGAAGCTGCGAATAAAACGATGGATGCTGTTGAAGCAATTTTTCCTGTCGTCGATACTATTTCAGAGCAAATAGAAGCAGTTAAACCATCATGGAGTAAATTGATGGATAATGATTTGAATTTAAATGAATTCAAAGAGTTGTGCGTCGGTATTGATACATTGTTAAAAACTACAGGTAAAGAAACGTCTCATATTCATTCATTAATGACTGATGTGTTAATGGCACAAGATTTTCAGGATTTAACTGGTCAGGTTATTCGAAAAGTTATTGATTTAGTTAGAGAAGTTGAAGACAGTTTAATTAATATGTTAACTGTTTTTGGTATTTCAACAGAGGCAATACAAGAAAAATCATTGCCTAAAGTTGGTGATAATTTAGTTGAAGGACCAATTATGAATGCTGAAGAAAGAGACGATGTGGTTGAAGATCAAGATGATGTGGATGATCTTTTGTCAAGTTTAGGATTTTAATGGGAGTTGCTGCATGTCTTTTGAACAAGACGAAGAAATTTTACAGGATTTTTTAGTCGAAGCGGGTGAAATCCTAGAGTCTCTTTCAGAAGAGCTTGTTGAACTAGAAAATGATGTAGATAACGCTGAATTATTGAATTCAATTTTCCGTGGCTTTCATACAGTAAAAGGTGGCGCTGGTTTTTTAAGCTTGAATGCGTTAGTTGAAGTATGTCATGGTGCTGAAAATATTTTTGATTTACTGCGCACTGGAAAACGTTCTGTTAACTCTGAATTGATGGATACTATTTTATCAGCTCTTGATACCGTCAATGACATGTTTACCTTAGT
>JAWSUX010000411.1:0-2341 GCA_033852215.1 Colwellia sp.
TCAAATTCAGCATATTTTTCTCTAACCTCACGAAAATAAGCTGCAACTTCCGCCATTTTTTCAACATTCAAGCCGGTATCACGAGAACTACCGTCAACAATTGAAGCAATAGTTTCCGTTGGTGAATGGCCATAGGTCATACTCATTGATGATATCGAGGTATCAATCACATCAATACCACTATCAATAGCTTTCATTTGCGTAGCAATACTTAGACCCGTAGTAGCATGACAATGTAATGCAATAGGCAGTGAAACAGTTTCTTTTAGTTTGCCAATTAACTCAGCTGCATCATAAGGCTTTAATAGGCCTGACATATCTTTAATACATAAGGAATGTGCGCCCATATCTTCAAGTTGTTTAGCCATGGTTAACCAACCATTTAGGTTGTGCACTGGACTCTCAGTATAACTTAAGGTGCCTTGTGCATGTGCGCCAACTTTTACTGCCGCTTTAATTGACGTTTGTAAATTGCGAACATCATTCATCGCATCAAAAATACGGAAAACATCAACACCATTAACATGGGCACGCTCAACAAATTTTTCTACAACATCATCAGCATAATGACGATATCCTAAAATATTTTGTCCACGAAATAACATTTGCTGTTTGGTATTCGGCATCGCTTTTTTTAATTCACGAATACGGTGCCAAGGATCTTCACCTAAATAGCGTATACAAGAATCAAAGGTAGCTCCCCCCCACGATTCAATTGACCAGTAGCCAACTTCATCAAGCGTAGCTGCAATTGGCAGCATATCTTCTAAACGAAGTCGAGTTGCTAAAATAGACTGATGTCCATCTCTTAAAACAACTTCAGTAATTCCTAATGGCTTGCTCATGGTGTGTCCTTATTAAATTTTTGGTGATGAGTTTGATGTAGGTTGCGAACGTTCTGCTCGATAACGAGAAACCGCACCACTTATTGCAGCAACAATTGCGGGAGAAACCTCACCATTTATTGCTTTTTTATTTTTACCACGATTATTGGAACGAACTGAGCTTGTTACAATAGGATCAGGAAAGTGAACAGCAAGTTTTGCTAGAACGGTATTAATAAATATTATTAATACGCCTAGAAATACAAAAACAAAAACCATTCCCGCTAGCATAAGTGTGCCAGCTTCTAAAAATTGTTGCTGCATATTGTCCATATTTTACTCGTTTATAGTTTTCTTATGATTAGAATAATCACTCCAATATATAAAAACAAACACTTTTTGAGCGTTTCAGAAAAATAATTTTACGTCAATAGCAAAAAAGCACGAAAATTCACTTTTTTTTGATAAATATTCACACATCATAGAATACAATGAATATTGTATACATTATATCAACAATAAAAATAGGGCCTAAGAGCAAAAATATACAGATATTATACAATATACACAATAATTACATATGCAATTTTTAAGCATAAAACACTGAAAAACATACAAGGAATAATCGTCAATATACTAATTACTAATAAAATCTGCTTACTCTGGCAGCACCTTTCTTTGGACTATAGTACAGAAATTACTTATTTTGATGAATCTACCTGACTCACGACATTTAATTATCAAGAGTGTCACCATGGATGAGACATTTCATTAACTAGGTAAGCTACTTTATGCTGGGGGAAATCGACTAAACATAAACGTTAATAATAATAACGAGTTTTTATTATTATTAACAAACCACAAAGCAGTAGTTATTTTAACTAATGAATATTCACAAAGTTAGTGAGGTTGGTATGAGTTTGATTTTATCGACAAGCATTAAGAAATGATAAAGGTAACACAGCCTATTCAACTGAGCTGAGCCTGTAATATACTTACCCTGAAAGATATCAGTATATTACAGGCATAAAAAAACCCAGCAAAAGCTAGGTTTTTTTATATCTACTTAAGTAGAAAGTGGTGGACGCGGCAGGAGTCGAACCTGCGACCACCTGGTTCGTAGCCAGGTACTCTATCCAGCTGAGCTACGCGTCCGGATTATATTTGTTTTTTTCAGCTTTAATATTAGCTTATATTCTTTATTTATCACTTGAATAAAAGTGGTGGACGCGGCAGGAGTCGAACCTGCGACCACCTGGTTCGTAGCCAGGTACTCTATCCAGCTGAGCTACGCGTCCGTTATTGAGATTGTATTTTACATCGTTTCTCTTTCGATACACAGCCATTATTTAAATGAAAAAATAATGGCGGAGAGGGAGGGATTCGAACCCTCGATCCGGCTACAAACCAGATACTCCCTTAGCAGGGGAGCGCCTTCGGCCACTCGGCCACCTCTCCAATGGGTGCGAATAATAATGGATCTCAAAAATAAGTCAAACAATTTTTAGCATAAAGTT
>JAWSUX010000412.1:0-4145 GCA_033852215.1 Colwellia sp.
ACCATTTCATTATCTTTATTACGGACAAAGTAATAACGCAAATCAGCAGGGTCTTTACGATATTGTGTCTCTGCCTGAATAGTGACACGGTAAGTGCGACCAAACTGGCTAAAGTCATTAATATACAAAGAGCCAAGCTGCGCTTGCAGGGTGGAGAATATATCTGATAAAGCCACCCCTTGTGCTTTGGCTTTATTGCGATCAACTTCTAAAAAGTATTGCGGCACATTAGCGCGAAAGGTACTGAAAACACGATTTAATTCTGTGCGTTGATTGGCTTCATAAATAAGGCCATTCATTACTTGTGCTAGCTCAGCAGGATCACGGCCTTCACTATCTTGTAGTTTGAACTCAAAGCCTGAACTAGTGCCTAAGCCAGGAATAGGTGGTGGATTAAAAACCATGATTTGTGCATCAGGCATGCTCCATAATTGTCCCATTAACCGAGGAATTAATTGCCTCAAGCCTAATTCAGGTGCAGTACGTTCTTCCCAATCTTTAAGTATAATAATGGCTAAACCGTTATTTGAACCTGCACCACCTAATAGAGAGAACCCTGATACTGTGATGATGTCATCCACTGCAGCATCGTTGATAATAATAGGGGTAATTTTATCCATCACCGCTTGAGTGCGCACACTAGAAGCGGCATCAGGTAGTTGAATATCAACAAAGAGATAACCTTGATCTTCTGCGGGTAAAAACGCAGTTGGCACTGTATTTGTTAACCAACCTGCACCAACAAAAAGAATGACAACAAAAATACCAACACGTGCAACGCGTTTTAATATAAGACTCACTAGATTAGTGTAACCAGCCGTCGTTTTAATAATCAAACGCTCAAAAGGTAATAACCACTTAATTGGTTTCATTTTTTCTGCACTTAACAATACAGTACAAAGTGCGGGGCTTAATGTTAATGCATTAAGGGATGAGATAAGTACCGCAAAAGAAATGGTTACTGAAAATTGTTTATATAATTCCCCGGTTATACCCGGCATAAAAGCCACGGGGATAAAAACAGCTAATAGCACTAAGGTAGTGGCGATAATAGGACCTGATACTTGCTCCATCGCTTTAGTTACCGCTTCCTTAATGGGTAACTGCTCTTCTTTTAAAATACGCTCAACATTTTCTATAACAATAATGGCATCATCAACGACAATACCAATGGCAAGTACTAAGCCAAATAGGGTAATAGTATTAATGGAATAGTCCATTAAAATCATAAAAGCAAAAGTGCCTATCAGTGAGACTGGAATAGCAAGGGTAGGAATTATAGTGGCGCGCCAGTTTTGTAAAAACAAAAACACAACGAGTACTACCAAGACAATCGCTTGCAGTAAAGTAATTATAACTTCTTCCATCGAACGGTTAATAAATTCAGTGGTATCGTAAGGAATAACATATTCAAGACCATCCGGAAAACGCAGTGATAATTTTTCCATCTCGACTTTTACCAAGCTAGCCACTTCGGTAGCATTGGCATCTGGTAGCTGATAAATAACCAAAAAAGCGGTCTCTTTACCATTTAACCTTGCTTGGGTTGAATAATCTTCTGCTCCTAACTCTAAACGGGCTATATCACTTAACCGGACAAAGTTACCGTTAGTTTGGGCACGAATAATAGTTTGTCCAAACTCTTTAGGCGTTTGGAGGCGACCTTTTGCCTGAATGGAGTACTCAAACTGTTGGTTAGGCAAGCTTGGACTCGCACCAAATTTACCTGCAGCAACAATCATGTTTTGTTCATTTAACGCTTGCTGCACCTCTGTAACGGTAACACCAAGCGATGCCATGCGCTCAGGGTTTAACCAAGCACGCATGCTATAGGTCATTTCACCCATCACTTCTGCTGAAGCAACACCTTTAATTCGCCCTAACGGCTCCGTTAAATAATTAGTTGCATAATTGCTAAGGAATAGCTGATCTATGCCTTCCTGCTCAGAAAATAAGTTAATACCTAATAACATTGAACTTGATTTTTTCTTAACATCAACGCTTTGTCTTGTTACCTCTGATGGTAAAGAGCTAGTCGCTAATGCGACACGGTTTTGTACGTTAACTTGTGCTATATCGCCATCTGTACCCACTTTGAAAAATACAGTAATAACCGCACTACCATTATTTGACGCTGAAGATTCAATATACATCATATCTTCAACCCCATTGACTTGCTCTTCAATAGGTCTAATAACAGACTCTTCAACTACCTGTGCACTAGCACCAGGGTAAACAGCTGAAATTTGTACTTGGGGTGGTGTTATTTCTGGATACATATTAACGGGCAATGCGTTCATTGCGATAAGACCCGCTAAGGTAATAACAATAGATATAACAAAGGCAAATTTAGGGCGGTTAATAAATGTTTTACTGATCATGAAATCGTCCTTAATTTACTTATTAACAGCAGTATTGTTATCGTTTTCTTCCGCTTCGGTAATGGTACCTGTTAAAGCGTCCACAACTTTAGCGACAGGCTTAACTTCAACACCAGGACGTACCTTTTGTAAACCTTCGATGATTACTTGTTCTCCTGCCGATAGTCCTTTTTCAACAACCCACATTGCATTCATTCTACGCCCTAAAACAACATGTCGCTGCTTTACCGTATTGTTAGTATCAACAATCAATACAAACTTCCCTTGCTGCCCTTCTTGTACTGCAGCTTGAGGGATCAACGCCATGTTTTCTTTTTTCTTACTTTCAGCTATTAAGGTAACAAATAAACCAGGTAGAATAATGCCACTTTCATTTGAAAAAACAGCACGTAGCTCTACAGTGCCCATACCTTGAGCTATTTCAGTATCAGCAAAATCCAATTTTCCCATTCCAGGGTAATCAGAGTTATTTGGTAGACGCAAGGATATATTCAAAGCGACATCATCTGCATTTTCTATTTTGTGGTGGCTTTGTAAGTAAGAAACATAGAGGCTTTCTTCAACTTGAAAACTAACATAGATAGGGTCGGTTAATGTTAATGTTGCCAGCACATCACTGGTCGGACCCACAACATTGCCGACATTATAATTAACTTTACCAATTCGGCCGGTAAAAGGAGCAACGATTATGGTATAACTCAAGTTAAGTTCGGCTTTTTCTAGTGCCGCTTTTGCTGATTTTACTGCCGACTTAGCCTGTGATTCTTCGGTTGTAAGTCGGTCAAAGTCTGATTGAGAAATATAACCATCACTAATGAGATCTTTAGCTCGTTTTAAGTTACGAACCGCATTATCTTCTCCTGATACACGTGAGCTTAAATCAGCTTTAGCAGATGTTAAAGCTGCTTGATAAGCTGCAGGATCAATTTTTAATAACACTTGTCCTTTTTCAACGACTGAGCCTTCTTTAAAGTGACGTTCAATAAGCTCACCTTCCACACGTGCTCGTAAATTGGCTTCTTTTGAAGCTTCCGTACGGGCAACAAATTCACGATAACTGCCTATGTCTTCTGTGGAAATAGTATAAACAGATACAGCTGGTGCGGGGTGTTTCATTACTGGCTCTTTTTTGCCACAAGAGATTAACAATAAAGAGCATAAGCTTAGCAAGCTTATTTTAGTGAATAGACTTTGATAATGGCTCTGTTGAGCATGTTTTTTTGTGTGAGTAGAATAGTTGAGCATTTATATGTTCCTTGTATGACATGCCATAATTTTGATGCTTTGGATTATTACATAGCGAACTAAAAATACCGTAATTATTTGTATGATTACTGCTAAAAAGGCAAAAAAAAACTGTGAATATAATTCACAGTTTTTTCGGTAAAATAATGAGCTTAAATTAAGCTAAATTCATTTCTTGTACTTTTTCATGGGCTATTTCAGGTGTCGTTGTCGGTGGTTTATTATGCAAATTAGCTTTTAACTGTCCTTTACGATGTTTGAGCGCAGCATCTAACTTTTTAGCTGCGTTAGCAATCGCTGGATACATTACATTATCCGAACCTGTTGCTGATATTCTTGAGCCTTCATAGGTTGTCGTTAGCTCAACTTGGTGTTTAGTATTCTCTTTCGCAATAATGACATCTAGAGCGATTAATGTTGGAAAGTGATTGGCTATTTTTGAGAGTTTTTCTTCGATATGCTCTTTGATTGATTCATTAACGTCTACATGATGACCTGAAAGATTTATTTTCATAGCTA
>JAWSUX010000413.1:0-2399 GCA_033852215.1 Colwellia sp.
TTTTACGTCATTTAATTTTAGCTGCTATTGAAGAGTTTCCGCATATTCCTGTGGTTATGCATCAAGATCACGGCACTTCACCAACTATCTGTCAACGTTCAATTCAACTAGGCTTTTCTTCTGTAATGATGGATGGCTCTTTAATGGATGACGGTAAAACGCCAAGCAGTTATGAATACAATGTTGATGTAACTCGTCGTACTGTTGAGATGGCACACGCTTGCGGTGTTTCTGTTGAAGGTGAATTAGGCTGCTTAGGCTCGCTAGAAACGGGAATGGCAGGTGAAGAAGACGGCGTAGGTGCAGAAGGTATATTAACAAAAGAGCAAATGTTAACAAACCCTGAAGAAGCTGCTGATTTCGTGAAGAAAACTCAAGTTGATGCATTAGCAATAGCATGTGGCACTTCACATGGCGCTTATAAATTTACTCGCCCGCCAACAGGTGACATTTTAGCAATAGATCGTATTAAAGCTATTCACCAGCGCATTCCACATACACATTTAGTTATGCATGGCTCTTCTTCTGTACCACAAGACTGGTTAGCTGTTATTAATGAGTTTGGCGGAAAAATTCCAGAAACTTATGGTGTGCCAGTTGAGCAAATTCAACACGGTATAAAAAATGGTGTTCGAAAAATTAATATAGATACTGATTTACGTCTTGCCGCTACTGGCTCTATACGACGATTTTTAGCTGAAAACCCAAGCGAATTTGACCCTCGAAAATTCTTACAAGTATCGACTAATGCGATGTATGATATTTGTAAAGCACGTTATGAAGCATTTAATACCGTGGGTAACGCAAGTAAAATCAAACCAATAAGTCTTGATAGTATGTTTGATCTTTATCAAAGCGGTGAATTAAATCCACTAGTTAAATAATAAATATACTATGTTGAAAGTAAAAAAGGGCAAGCGCTCTTTTTTACTTAACCCCTCTGTTTTACTTCCCTGAAAAATACCCCCACATGTTAACCTCGTGCAATATATACGCGTGTTCAATGAAGTTTTTTGATTTCAGAGAGTACAGACTACCATCGAGAAAAAGCTGTAAAAGATAAAACTGATGACTTTTTAGCAAAACACTTCTTTAGATAGCCAATACTTTAGGAAGTATAATTATAATTTTCAGGCGCTAAACCCATGACGGCTGATAAAGTAATGCCTCAATATTTAGGTGAATATAATGCAAAAATTGAGCGGTTGGAATATCACGGCATTGTTTCTGTGTAATTAAAGACTTAACAATTATCATTCTATTAGAGCAAGATGAAAAACAAGAGACCACAGCTGGAGAAACGGTTAAAGGCATGATAATGGATTGGGGTGTGCTAACCGAACTTTATCACTTAGCCCTCAGCATTACGTTGGGTATTTCAATGCGCTGAAAGAATGAATTTAACAGAATATGATAATATAATTCACCTAGATAGCTTAATGAGTTATGGGATAAAATATAGACAATAAAAAAGGCCAGTATGACTACATACTGGCCTTTAACATACGGAAATTAAACCGCTAAATTTTAGCTATGATATTATTTATCAAACTTAACAGAATCTTTAACTAGTGTCGTTACTTCTTCTGAAGTTTTTGAAACAACATTATAAGCTTCTTTTGCTGAATTTGAAACTTTAGCTTGAAGCGCTTCATTAAATGATTTTTGCGACTCAATAGCTGCTGTAAAGTCAGTTTGTGATGATAATGCTTTAGTTTGAGCAATGCTGTCATTTAAAATAGAAGTGATTAAGGCAGTCTGCTGACTTACTAATTTTTCAACAGTTTTAGTATTTAACTCTACCAAGCTATTTAATGGCTTCATTGCTGTTTCAACTTGTGCATTATTGCTGAAAGATTTCATTGCTGTAGTAAATTGATTTGTTAATTGTTCTGTAAATTGAGTAAACATAATTGGGGTTCCTGTTTTATTTGTCTTTATACTGCGGTGCAGCAATTCGATTTAAAATGAGTATACCTAGCAAATTTACAGAGGTCAACAACTATTTGCTGCACCGCGTCAAAATAGACGTTTTTTCATTATAAGTACTGCAATTGCGGGCAGATATGCATTAAGGAAATTCAAAAAAACAATTTTTTGACCTGTACTAAAGTAACTACTGCACTTGATAAACCTTATCGAGAGATATATTTAAAAATACAGAGTATCATCAGCAATATTTAAATAATTCAGTCATCCCTTTGATACTGCCATATACCCGTTACTAATCAAGATGCATATTTAGAGTGTAAGTTATACTAGTTTAAGTCGCTCTAATGAAAGATAGCTGTCCCCTGTGCGTAATACCATGATGCCGATAGGTCAATACTATTCAAGCCGATCACTTTTTTGCCTACCAGTAGACCTTGGTAAAATCTAACTTGAGTGATCGGCATCAG
>JAWSUX010000052.1:0-4905 GCA_033852215.1 Colwellia sp.
GCTTGGTTTGCTGAAAATTCGAATAACAAAAGCCACCCTGTAGGGCTTAAAAAGCCAAATGAACTTGGTTTATACGATATGACGGGTAACTTATGGGAATTTTGTCTTGATGACATGAGCCGTAAAGCCTATAGCCGAACCAAAAGTCATAATCCTTTTTTAGGTAATAAAGATAATTTAAAACATAAAGCGATGAAAGTAATTCGCGGTGGTGGTTATGAATTTTCAGCAGACGAGAACTTAGTGTTTATGCGTGACGGTGCTACTAACAATGTTCGTATGGCTGATATTGGTTATAGATTAGTAATGAGTAAAAATTAGATGCCCCACATTATTGCCCTGTATGGTTATAAACACCTGAAAAAATCATCAACCTTTTTCATTCTTGCATTAATGCTTTTGGTACTTATCCTTATAAGTTCATTACAAAGTATGGCGGCTGATATTGTTGGTTCAAAAGCCTGTATGGGCTGCCATGAAAAAGCCTACCAAGCTTGGCAAGGTTCACATCATGAGTTGTCGATGAAACATGCCGACAGCCAGACTGTTTTAGGCGACTTTAATAACACCACTTTAGCTTCTCAAAATAATATTTCTGAAAAATCAGCTACTTTTTTTAAAAAGGGTCAACAGTTTTGGGTCAATATCAAAGGTGATGATGAGCAGTTTCACAACTATCAAATTAAATATACTTTTGGTTATACACCTCTACAGCAATACATGGTTGAATTTAATGATGGTCGAGTTCAACTTATCCCCTTCGCTTGGGACTCGCGTCTAAAAGAAAAAGGCGGGCAACGGTGGTTTAATCTTTACCCTGAGATGACTAAAAAACATCAAGAGTTTTTTTGGACCAACACTGGTCAAAACTGGAACTACATGTGCGCCGATTGTCACTCAACTAATGTCGATAAGAACTTTGATTTAAAAACCAATAGCTATAACACGACGTTTAGTGAAATTAATGTTGCCTGTGAAAGTTGCCATGGCGCAGCCAGTGAACATGTAACTTGGGCTAACAAATCAAGCAAAGTAAAAACTGAAAAAACATATAAAGACACTATTTTAAAGGGTAAAGGCTTTAGTCGAAACTTATCCAAATCAGTACAGACTTGGCAAAAAAAATGGCAGGAAAATGACAAGAAGAAAACCTTAACACCAAAAAACATTGAACATAGCCAACAAGTAGTCGTTTGTGCCCAATGTCATAGCAGACGTACGCAAATAAGTACTAAGAACCATGTGGAAAATAATGCTTTTGGTGAGCGTTACTTACTTGATTTAATTTCAGACAGCAATTATCACCCTGACGGACAAGTCTATAACGAAAATTTTGTTTATGGCTCGTTTCTGCAATCTAAAATGTACAAAAATGGCGTTGTCTGTAGTGATTGCCATAACCCGCATACCGCTGAGTTAAAGCTCCCCGTTGAAACACTTTGTTTGCAGTGTCATCAGCCTGAACACTATGCATCAACACAACACCATAAACACCCGAAAAACTCTACGGGTGCACAATGTGTTAATTGCCATATGCCAGAAACAACCTATATGGAAATTGACGCTAGACGCGATCATGGTTTTCATATTCCAACACCTAACCTAGCAAAAAAATTAGGAACACCCGATACTTGCTTAAGTTGTCATAAAGATAAAGATAACCAATGGAGCGCTGGTAAAGTAAATGCTTGGTACCCTAATTCAACCGTTAAAACAGAAAAAGACTTTGTCGCTGTTTTCTCTGCAATTAATTTAGCGTTAAATGAGCAACAGCTGCAAGGTGTGGCCGCTGAGTTATCTCGTATATCTCAAACTATTAGTTATGCTGGTATAATCCGTGCGTCAGCATTAACCAAAATGGCGAGTATTTCCAATACCAATACTATTATTGCCATTGCCAGAGCAGTAAAGAATAGCGACGAAAATATACGGTTAGGGGCTATCGAAGGTGCTCAAAGTATGGCAAATTCTGAAAAGTGGCGAGTATTATCGCCATTATTAACCGATGACGTATTGGTTGTAAGAATTAATACTGCTTTTGCTTTAGCCAGTTTGTGGCAAAATTTATCGCTACCACAACAAGAACAATTAACACCCGCATTAAATGAATATTTAACAAGCCAACATTTTAATAGTGACCGTAGTTTTTCACACTCTAACCGGGGAATTATTGCCGCTTATCAAGGGCAATATGATCAAGCGATTAAAGCCTTCAAACAAGGTATAACCATAGAAGAACATTTTGCACAAACTTACCTTAATTTAAGCCAAGTACATTATCAACGCGGTGAAAACCAAAAAAGTGTTCAGGTTTTACAACAAGGAGCAGCAGCGAATCCTGATGATGCTAGCCTGCCCTACAATTTAGGTTTAGCTTATATTAGAATTAAAGATAAAGTTAAAGCAGCGCAAGCGTTAGAAATTGCCACACAGCTTGAACCACAAAACAGTCATTATTTTTATGTTTACGGTTTGAGTTTAGAGCAACACAAAACCAGTGCCGCTTATAGTGCCTTGTATCAAGCATTTAAATTAAGCAATAACCCTCAGCATTTATACGCGTTATGTGACATGCAAGTACGCCATAAAAGTGCTTCAGCAAAACAATGTTTAACGCAGCTTGCCCCGTTAGTGCCGAGCAATGTGATTAAAACACTTAAATTACAGCTAAATGAATAACGTAGCAATTAGCGACAATAGTTAACAAACGGTTGTCGCGAGCTAAAATACTATAATAAAAAGGATTATTTTATGAGTGAACAGATCAATGATGAAATGAATGAGCAAGTGTGTAACGAAAGAGATAATAAAACTAATAGTCTAGCGCAGTTACAGTTATTAAAAGCACAAATTGAACAATCAGTTATTGGTCAGTCACATGTTGTTGACTCGCTGCTTATTGCCTTATTAACTAACGGTAATATTTTATTAGAAGGTTTGCCGGGAACAGCAAAAACACGTTCAATTAAAACACTCGCACGTTCACTTGCTGTTGATCTTGGCCGTGTGCAATTTACCCCAGATTTATTACCTTCTGATGTCACTGGCACAGAAGTTTACCAAGAAGTTAATGGTAAACCCGTACTCACTTTCCAACAAGGCCCAATATTTAACAACCTGTTACTTGCCGATGAAATTAATAGATCTCCCGCTAAAGTACAAGCGGCCCTTTTAGAGGCGATGGAAGAAAGACAAATTACCGTTGCAGGTAAAACGTATAAGTTACC
This sequence comes from Colwellia sp., assembly GCA_033852215.1. Lineage (GTDB taxonomy): Bacteria > Pseudomonadota > Gammaproteobacteria > Enterobacterales > Alteromonadaceae > Colwellia. Next base: position 3,228 of record JAWSUX010000052.1, read on the forward strand.
TGAGCTTTTTATGGTGTTAGCAACCCAGAACCCCATAGAACAAGAAGGAACGTATCCATTACCTGAAGCGCAAATGGATCGCTTTATCATGAAAATCAACCTCGATTATCCTGATGATGCCGCCGAGGGTGAAATCATCAAGTTGGTGCGCAGTGAAGAGAAAACTGTTCAGTCGGTTGAAAATATTAATCCTGTGCACATTTTTAACGCCAGAGACGAAATTCATACTGTTCATGCTAGCCAAGCAATTATTGATTACATTGTTGCTATTGTTATGGCGACAAGAAAGCCAGAACGCTACCCCGACTCACCTTTGCAACATTGGTTAACGGTAGGATCGAGTCCAAGAGCAAGTATCGCTATTGATAAATGTGCCCGCGCGCAAGCATGGCTAAACGGAAAAGACTTCGTTAACCCTGATGATGTTCGAGCTGTTGCCCACTCGGTACTTCGCCATCGTTTAGTACTCAGTTATGATGCCTTAGCTGACGGTATTACGGCTGATGATGTCATTGATGAAATACTAAAACAGGTGGCGGTCGCCTAAGGGGTTCAGATGAACACCAATATTTCTTCGAATAAAGCGAATGCTGACGCTAGTACTAATTCAAGTACTAACTCTGGCATTAATCCTGATAGCAATAATAAGGCTGACTCAGCAATTTATGCTGATTTGAATGAATTACGCCGGTTAAAGTATTTAGCTAAAGGTTTTTCGTTTACACCCAATCAGCCAGCAAACAGTGCATTAAGTGGTAAAAACGCCTCTAAACTTCGTGGTCGCGGACTCAATTTTGAAGAGCTGCGCCATTATCGCCCCGGTGATGATATTCGCTCTATGGATTGGAAAGTCACTCAAAGAACGGGGAAGCCTCATATTAAGGTGTTTACTGAAGAGCGTGAACGTAATGTATTTTTAGCCATAGATCAACGTATGACGATGTTCTTTGGTAGCTCAAATAAGATGAAATCAGTAATTGCCGCGGAGCTTGCCGCGTTAATTGCTTGGCAAATAAGTGATAGCGGCGATCGTATTGGCGCAGTTATTTATAATGATCAACAAACTAAAGTTATTCCCGCTAAACGTGGCAAGCAACATGTGGTCAATCTACTGTCTGAAGTATTGAAGCAAAACCACGAATTGTCCATTGACCTATCGAGCAATGATAGTGCTCACCAAAAACTTGATGACAGCGAGTCTTATAACAAAATGTTAGCTAGGTTAAACAAAGTCTCAAGTCATAATGGCTTAATTATTTTAATTGGTGATGGTCACGGCTTTAACGACAAAAGCACCGATTACATCAAACAATTACGACAGCATAATGAAGTCATTGCTTGTCACATTTTTGATCCTTTAGAGCAGACCTTACCCAAAATGTCACAAATGATTGTAAGTGATGGCCTGCAACAAATTCAGTTTTCTTCTGAAAAAAAACAGCTTCAAAAAAATTATGAAGCTGAAATAGCTCGCCAGCTAGAAAGTTATGTAAAAGCCGCTAAAAAATATCGTATCCCGTTAATTGAAATAGATACCATTTCTCCTGTTGAACAGCAATTACGTAAAGCCCTTGGCCACAGTACAGGAGCTAAGATATGAGTTTTGAAAAACCTTGGGGCAATTATTTACTTGAAGCCATGGTTGAAACAAAAGCCCCTGATACAATCAGCTTTTGGC
>JAWSUX010000414.1:0-3638 GCA_033852215.1 Colwellia sp.
GCGGTTTATAAGGTGCTTACGTCGTTTTCTCCATAATATTGAAGTTTAACGGAATAGCTTAAATTACCCTCTGTATCTAAAAACAGAAAACAAAGGTATTGAACAGTTAACGAGATAAATAAAAATGTGCTATCGGCATTACCCCATAAGAAATAATCGGCACTATAATGCCAACGATAATAATCACGTTTAACCATTTTATCGCAGGTAAAAACTGGCCAATAAAGTCTGGTATAAAATAGACCAGCGGTAATAAAGCCAAAAATGTGATCAATGCAATGGTATGTTTACTAATTTATTGATTAGCCTGTGCACTGTTATTCATACCCTCTTCCTTATTTTATCGGTAATGTAATGGACTGTTTTTAATCTTCTTGGCTTACCACTAGCATATGCAAATTATCCATGGCGATTATTTTAGCATCTCTACTACGGATCAAATCGCCTTCTTTGACATTGTAACTACCGTTTTTTTTGGTGTTTTTAAGTTCAGTGATTACAGCTACGCCAGTAATTATGTAAGATAATTGTCCGCGATTTAAGGTAATGCTTTTACCTGCTTTTAAGTGCACTATGTCAATTATGGTATGGCTATCAAAGGTTTTAGATTGATTTTTACTCCCACCATAAATTCGAGTAACGCCATCCAATGTTGGTCTATAGGACTTATATGCTGCGGACTGTCCTTTGGTTTCTGGTAGCGCCCATATTTGCAACATTCTATTTTTGCGATTGTCGGGATTGATTTCATTATGGTCAAAACCTTCACCACCCGCACGTTGCACCTGCACATCTCCAGCAACAAGATCTTTACCGTGCTCCATTGACCCTTCATGACTGACTCTTCCTTCAATAATCACTGAAATAACATCAATTTCGCTATGTGGATGCATGCCAGATTCCCCATTAGGCTTGTATTGAGCATCTGCTAGGTAAACCATATTACCTAAACCTTCCGATGTCTCTGGCTTTTTACGGCCTGCAAAAATACGACTATCTGTCACCAATCTATGCTCTTGGATACCTGCAAAACCGCCTAGCTGTAGTGAATCTCTTGATAATATGTTCATAGTTAACGCTTCCTGTTTAGTTGTCTGTTTCAGTGTTTTCTCATTTGATGAAAGCATTTTAGGTAATACATATTGTTTAATATATACCTATAAATTAAAATCATTATTCCATTTTTTACAACAATAGGTGTTGCGTGACAGAAACAAAAGATCTTAACGACATGATGTTGTTTATCGCCGTTATAGATGCTGGCAGCTTTACCCTAGCAGCAGAGCGACTAAATATGGCTAAGGCTAATTTAAGTCGAAGAATTTCACGTTTGGAGCAACAATTAGGGCTCACTTTATTAGAGCGAACGACTCGCTCGCAGCATATTACTGAAGCAGGTAGTCATTATTTAGTGCATTGTCGACGTATAAGTCAAGAGATAGAGCTAGCCGAAGCATTTATAGGCCAGAGCTTAAAAGAGATAAAAGGAAACCTACGTATTGGGGTTTCAGTTGGCATGGGCCACGAAATTATTAAACCCGTACTGGCGAAGTTTATGCGCAAAAACTCAGCAATAAACTTACAGCTAAGTTTATTAAATAGCCGCGTAGATCTGATAGAAGAAGGTTATGATTTGGTTATTCGTATTGGTGAACTGGCAGATTCACGCTTAATCGCCAAACGACTCGGTACGGTTGGCCGAAAAATATATGCTAGCCCTGATTATATACAACGCCATGGTCAGATAAACTCAATTGAACAACTATCTCATGCTGATTTTTTATTGATGAGCAGTATTCAAAACTTTGAACGGTTATTATTAACAAATAAAGAAAAACAATACGAGTTAAAAGTTACGCCACGGATGCTTGTCGATGATTTTTTGATACTGAAGCAAATGATCATAGAGGGCCTAGGGGTGGCAATCATTCCTGACTATATGTGTGAGCACGAAGTGGCAAAGGGAGAATTAGTACAGGTCTTGCCAAACTGGGGCATGCCAGATGTGGATGTATATGCGTTATATCCTAAACACAGACTGAATCTTCCGAAAGTGAAAGCGTTTGCAGACTTCATTCAAGCAGTATTTAAACAACGATTGCTTAACTAATTCGAATAGCTAATGTAGTTAAGTGATGAAAACTCAATAGTAAGAAAATACCAGCAATTAATTTTAACCAATGTATTGCGGCCATCGGTTGAATTACAATTATTTTTTTTACTTAAAATAATTGTTTATTATCTGGCTGAGCTTTGCAATACCAATGGGCTTTTGTGCTATATATGAAAACTCATGGCTATGCTCTGCTCGTTTCTCCAAATGTTTAAAGTAACCCGTCAATAAAATTACCGGGCAATTAGGCCGTATCAAACGAACATTATCGAGGATTTCTGTCCCACCTTGTAAAAAGTCTCCAAGAATAAAGTCAGTGATGACCATATCAAAATTATCAGGTTGATTTTTGATATAGTAAATTGCTGATTTCACATCAGAATAACATCGCACTTCGTAACCTAACTCATGTATCATTTCAACAATAGAAGCTTGGGTATCTAAATCGTCTTCAATATAAAGTATACGCCCTGAGCCATGCATGAGTTCAGCTGAAAACGGATGAGGAATAAGCGCTACGTCTTTTTGTGGAGGGGATATAGGCAAATATATTGTAAATGTCGACCCAGATCCTACTTTTGATTCGACCTGAATAGCGCCATTATGATTTTTGACTATTGTTTGACAAGAACTTAAGCCCAGTCCATGCCCTTTATTCTTTGTGGTAAAATATGGTTTAAAGATAACCTCTTTTTCATGGTCGGAAATTCCAATCCCATTATCCTGAATTGAAACGGCAAAGTAATTACCTGCGCTAAGCCCTAAAGTTCCCGGTGCGTTAATTTTGCATTTTTTAACATATACGATTATTTTTTCATTCTCTGTTGACGCCTGAGCAGCATTAAGAAGTAAGTTATTTAATACTTGATGAATTTGGTTAGCATCGGCATAAAGGAAATCTTCAATATTATTAGCTTCATATCTGATGGGTGTTTTAATGCTAGGCTGCACAAAAGCAATGCTTTCTTCAAGCATTTCGGAGAGGTTACAGAGTACTTTCGTTACTTGTCCACATTCAGAGTAATTCATAAACTTTTCTGTTAAGGCTGAAGCACGCTTTGTAGCATTTTCGATATTGTCTAAGTATTTTATAACGTTACTTTCTTCAGTATTACCCGCTATTTTCATCTGTGCCATCTGACTAGAGGCGAGAATCATTCCAAGAATGTTATTGAAGTCATGTGCCAATCCGGCAGCAAGGGTACCTAAAGAATCAAGCTTTTGAATCGCTATATTTTCATCCTCAATACGTTTTCGTTCGGTAATATCGTGAAAGGCACCTAAAATTCCAATGACTTTTCCATTTTTATCGGTTAAAGGGATCTTACTCGTTTCAAGCCATGCAATTCGACCATTGGCTTGTTTTTGGCTTTCAATAATATTCACCTCAGCCTTGCCCGAGTCCATAACACGCCGATCGCATGCACGAAAAAAATCAGCCTCTTCTTTCGTCCAAGGTAAATCGTAGTCTGTTTTTCCAATGTAATCTTTCGGAGAGTCAAGCCCTGCAATATCGGCAAGTGCT
>JAWSUX010000053.1:0-17373 GCA_033852215.1 Colwellia sp.
TAAATGAAGCCCATATGCACCAATTAACACTTGCATATTTAGAAACAATATTTGATATAAGTATCGAGCAAAAAGAAATGAACAACGATACATACTTTAGTGTAACTATCGACATGAGTGGCTTCAGCAACAATGAACAACAGATTAAACAGAGCCTTAATTGCCAAGCCGAGGTTATTGATAACATTATTACCATTAATATTGATGGACACCGTAGCCATACAATCGTTAGTCACTATGAAAACAATTTAAGCCTTTGTAGAGAAAATGTCATGTTCAGTTTTATCCATGTATTGCCTGACCTTGGACAAAATATCGAGCAAGATAATAATGAAAGCTTAATAGCACCAATGAATGGCACCATGGTTAGTGTATTAGTCAGCACTGGAGACAAAGTAATTAAAGGTCAACCACTGGTTATTATGGAAGCGATGAAAATGGAGCATACAATAAAAGCACCGTGTATTGGTAGTGTCGGGGAGGTTTATTTCAGCACGGGCGACATGGTTGATGGCGGTACTGAGTTACTTGCATTTAGTCCTGAGGAAGAAAACTAATGGTCTCTTCAATACTACAGCCAAACTTATTATCATCTATAGCAATACCATCAAAGTCATTACCATCGAAAGTAAAAATTGTTGAAGTAGGCCCTAGAGACGGCCTGCAAAACGAAGCTAAAATGATCAGTGTTAGTGATAAAGTTTTATTAATAAATAAACTCAGTGCAGCTGGTATTAATCACATTGAGAGTGGTAGTTTTGTTTCCCCTAAATGGGTACCACAAATGGCAACATCTACAGAGGTTTTTCAACAGCTCACACATGATAACAATGTTACTCACACTGCATTAACTCCCAATATGCATGGTTTTGAAGCAGCTATGGCTGCTGGGGTAGCTGAAGTCGCTATATTTTCAGCCGCTTCAGAAAGTTTTAGCAAAAAAAATATAAATTGCTCTATTGAAGAAAGTATAAAGCGTTTTATTCCCATTATAAACGCAGCTAAAAACGCAAATATTAAAGTGCGTGGTTATGTTTCATGTGTTGTTGGCTGCCCTTATGAGGGTGATATAGATCCACAACAAGTAGCTAAGGTTGCAGAAAAATTATACACATTAGGTTGTTATGAGATTTCTTTAGGCGATACCATTGGGGTTGGTAATCCTGCTAGCGTAACAAAAATGTTACAGGTAGTTAGCGACCGTGTGCCAGTAACTCAGCTAGCAGTTCACTTTCATGATACCTACGGACAAGCGTTAACTAACATTTACGCAGCACTACAATTAGGAGTATCGGTTATTGATAGTGCTATTGCAGGTCTTGGTGGCTGCCCTTACGCTAAAGGCGCATCTGGTAATGTTGCAACCGAAGATGTCGTTTATTTACTCAACGGCTTAGGTATAAATACCGGAATAGATTTTGATAAACTGCTGCAAGCTGGCTGGTTTATCAGTGAAAAACTAGCCAAAGATCCCATATCTAAAGTATCAATAGCTTATTTAGCTATAAAACGGGAGAAGTAAAGCAATACGTTTCCTAAATTTAGGATAATCATTATATTTCGTTTTAAAAAGCAGTTTATACTCGTTTGTTAAAAAGTTAATTGTTAATTGTTAATTACCATATAAGTAACAATACTAGCGAATATTACTGAAAGGGATTACACTTAACTCATTGAGATATAATTATTTATTTAATCAATAGCTTTAATAACATTTATAAAAAAAACAGCCTATGACAAGAAAGTGTAACTACATCAATAGCAATAATGCTTTAGTACTGACAGGTGGTGGTGCGCGTGCTGCATATCAAGTAGGGGCTTTATCAGCGATATCTAAATACATCCCAAGAAACCATGGTATTCCTTTTCCTATTCTTTCAGGTACATCTGCAGGCGCAATAAATACTACTGCACTGGCATGTTACGCTTCATGTTTTCAACTAGGGGTAAAAAAACTAGAATGGGCTTGGAAGAACTTTAACATTGCACAAATTTATCATTGCGACGCTGGTCACCTTTTCGGACACATAGGCCAAGGCATGTTAGCAAGTTTTCAAGCGGATTATGCTAATAGATATCCGCGTAGTTTACTTAATAATGCACCACTTAGAGGCTTATTAAATAACTTACTCGACTTTAAACGCATTGATAATAATCTATCTCGTGGTTATATTTCTGCTGCAAGCGTTACCGCTTCTAGTTACAGTAATGGTGACTCTATTAGCTTTTATCAGTCAGCGAATAATATTGCGCCTTGGGCTAGAGCCAAGCGTAAAGGTGAACATTGTCAATTAAACAGTGAACATTTAATGGCATCGGCTGCGATTCCTATGGTTTTTCCTTCGGTAAAAATTAAAAATCAACATTTTGGTGATGGCTCCGTACATCAATTATCTCCTTTAAGCCCTGCTATTCATCTTGGAGCAAAACGAATTTTTGTTATTGGTGTAGACCAACCTCAAGAGCCTTTACATGCCAACGAGAATAATCCACATCCTCCAAGTTCTGCGACCATAGCTGGCCATTTACTTGACTCTATTTTTGCCGATACAATGCATAGTGATCTTGAACGTATGGCAAGAATTAACGAAACATTAAAACTTATACCTGATGAAAAAAAAGATAAATTGGAAGGTTTACAGCATATTGACAGTTTTGTCTTAAATCCAAGTCATGACTTTAACGCCATTGCCGCTGAACATTATTATGACCTACCGCTATCAGTACGTTTATTATTACGTAGTGCCGGCATTAGCAATGACTCTGAGTCGAGTATTGTTAGTTATTTATTATTTGAAAAAAACTTTTGCAGTAAACTAATTCAATTGGGCTTTGAAGATGCCATGGCAAAAGAACATGAAATTAGAGCCTTTCTAAATATTCAATAACAAGAATTATATCCCCTACTCTAAAGGCCCTCTTGTAAATAACGCTCCACATTTTCTACCCATCTTGGTTTTCCGCGTATAATTAAAGTATCTTGATCCTTTAATATGTGTTCACCATCGGGTGACTCAATTTCTACGTCATCACGACGTAATGTTACAATTTGCACCCTTCTTTGCGACAAATTCAATGAGTCAAGCTCTCGACCACAGGCAAAAGAATTTGCACTAATTAAAATAGCATGAGCAAATTCAATTCTATCAACTGCCTCTGGCCCCATATCTGTATTTTCGCCTTGGAAAAAACCATGTAAGTGATCGTAATGGCTTTTTCTCTCTTGTTGAATTCTACGCATAATACGAGGAAAAGGTACTCCTGATAAAGACAATACTTGCGATACTAGCATTAAACTGCCTTCTAAACTTTCAGGCACAACTTCATTAGCGCCAGCTTGATGTAAAGAATCAAGCTGATCATCATTGCGTGTACGTACTAATATAGGAACATCCGATGATATCGAACGTATTTTTTGAATCACTTCTAATGACTGCTTATCTTCACCAAAAGCAATAACAACAAGTTTAGCTTTATTTATATGTGCCGCATTGAGAATTTCAGTTTGTCTTGACGAGCCAAACAAAACATTTTCTCCACCTTCTCTGGCTTTTCTGGTTCTCAACGGATCAATATCAATCGCAACAAAGTCTATTTTATCTTGCTTTAAGAAACGGCTTACCGTCTGTCCTATACGGCCAAAGCCACAAATAATAACATGGTTTTCAAGCGCTTTATTTTCTGGGAGCTGCTCTAAGTCTTCGCTATCAAGTGATTTCTCTTGGCTTAAAAACACCGACCACGGTTTTGCGTGCTCTATCATATAAGGCGTAATCGCCATACTAATGACACCCGCACCAAGTAACATAGAAGAAATATTTAAAGGCAATAACTCACTTTGATTAGCTAAGGCAATCAGTACAAAACCAAACTCACCCATTTGTGCTAACATTAAACCTGATGCCCAAGCATCCTTATTACTTTCCCCCGCTCTTACCGCTAAGGTCTTAATCACCAGCACTTTTATAAACATAAAGCTTAACATCAACGCCAATAAGCTAACAGGAGAAGACAATAACAAACTTACATCTAATTTCATTCCTACTGTAATAAAAAATAAACCTAGTAGGATATCTCGATAAGGGCGGATGTCTGCCTCAAGCTGATGTTTATACTCACTTTCACCTAACATCATTCCTGCTAAAAATGCACCAAGTGCCATAGACAAACCAAACCATTGAGTAAACGCTGCTGCTAACAAAGTCACTAATAAGGTTGTTAAAACAAAAAGCTCATCCGTTCTTACCTGAGCAATAATATTAAAAACTTTCGGCAATAGCCATTTACCAATAAAAAACAGTAACACTACGACAATAACGCCTTTAACTAGCGCTAACATCAAAGCCAAAACCATTGAACTTTGGCTATCAAGTGACAGCATGGGAATAATAATTAATAAAGGAACAACAGCCACGTCTTGAAAAAGTAATATAGCAACGGATATTTGCCCTGACTTTCGTTTCATCGCGCCAGTTTCACTAAGTTGTCGAATAACAATGGCAGTAGAAGATAACGCTAAAATACCACCAACCACAAAAGCTGCGCCGAAGCTTAAGCCGAAAAAAAGTCCCACCACGGTAAACAAAGATAATGAAATACCTACCTGTAAACTTCCCACTGACAAAACCAAATGCCGCATAGCCATCAGTTTGGGGACAGAAAACTCTAAGCCGAGTGTAAACAATAAAAAAACAATACCTAACTCAGCAAAGTGTTCATAATTACCTTGTTCATGCGCAATATTAAGGCCGTGCTGACCCACTAGCACTCCCGCAACTAAATAGGCCAAAATAGCTGGTAACTTTAAACGCCTAAACAACCACACAACAACAACCGCGCTGGTTAAAATGGTAAGAATTTCAAAGTAGCCGCTCACATAACTTCCTCTTTTCAATGATATGTTTGAGACCTTTGCCGTATGGCAATTATTTGCCACACGGCAAAGGTCTCAAGGATGAAATTAAGTATAGCTGAACAGTTTAACTACACATACGAATAAATAGCAGTAAAAAATTACTTTTCAATTACTTAAAAATATACATCTATCAAATAAACAGTATTAAAAGCAGTTAGCATCAACTGGTATAAAAATTGCTTTATTAATAATAACCATTATTTAAGTGCCTAGAGCTCGTCAACTTATTGGCTTAAATTATAAGAGCGTTCACTCTTAGGTAAAAGATAAAGCAAAATGAGGTTTTACTATGCAAACATTAAATGTACTTGATAATAGATTTTCACCATTCAATACCTTTAGTACTTTAACAGCTAATGCACTTAATGCTGAAGCAATTACCCATTCTGTTTATGATAAACGTCAATCTTTTGCTTTAATAAAGCAGCTGCAAACGACACTAGACTTGGATGAATTATTAACAATTTTTTCTATTGAGGTTGCAAAATACGTTAATTTTTCTGGACTTTGTTTTAAAAGTAATACGGTAAGGAAAACGTTGTGTGGTCATCGTAAAGCCAAAAAAGAGCGACAGTTTGATTTAAGGATTAGTAATGAATATATTGGTACACTAATATATGGCATTAACGCCCCTATTAGCTTAACCAACTATAAAATAATGACACAATTACACCAATGTTTGTTATATCCTATAAAAAATGCACTTTCTTACCACCATGCTATGGAACTTGCTATGCAGGATGCTTTAACAGGTTTAGGTAATCGCCGTTACTTTGACGAGCAATTAAAACGTGCGATGCATAATGCTAATCGCCACCGCAGTTTAGTTGGCTTAGTCTTAGGCGATTTAGACAAATTCAAAGAAATTAACGATACTTTCGGTCATATTATTGGTGACCAAGTGCTGCAAGAGTTTTCTAATGTCATACGTGAATGCATTCGAGATTCAGATAGCCCATTTCGTTTTGGTGGCGATGAATTCGCTATTTTAGTTGAAAATGCCAACAAAAATGCGCTCAACATAATAGAGCATCGAATTTCAATGGCCCTAAATAGCAACATACTATTAAGTAAATATGAGTTAACTTGTAGTATAGGTTCAACTTATATGAATAGCGCTGATGATGAAAATAGCTTTTTTGAACGTGCTGACAAAGCGTTATATCGGAGAAAGCTTAACAGTGAACAACGATTAAACGTAGTGTAATAATTCTGCTTAGTTAGCCAATACCACTTATCATATGATATAAACGCGTAACACTGTTCCTGTCACATTATTTGGTAATAATATGCATAAACACTCTATATAACCAGCAATTATCGGTGCTGTAGTTTTCCCAGCATTAAAATGACTTTTCCAATTTTTTACTTTTTCTACAGCGTTCTTATGTTTAACCTGAACTGGTCAACAGACCCTAGTTAAGCTATTTTTTCTAACTCTTTAATTTTCAATTAAAAATTACCTAAATGGACGTTCCAAAAACAAGCTAACGAGTGCTATCTCTGGGGGCTAATTTAAAGAGCCGTTAATGGGATCAATATCTCTTCTGGAATAGGGTGTAAACGTTTTTCTTTATCTAAACACACCATTTCAATATCACCGATAACGGCAGGTTTTTTTGCATTCGGTCGCCAAACTTCCTGTCGCCATAATGTTTTATACTTACCATCAAAGCTTAGGCTCGTGCGAATATCACATATCTCAGCGAACTCAACACCGTCTTGAAAGATCAGATTAGCCTTGTAAACCGCAAATCCTAAACCTTTTTCTGACCACAGTTTTGCTAACCGATCGCTATCAATGACATGTTCACGCGCACGTTCAAAATATTTAAGAAAATTGGGATGATATACCACACCTGAATGGTCAGTATCTTCATAATAGATTTGTACGGGGTGATGAAAAATTTTAGCCATGATGCTCCTATACTGTTACTTTAGCTATAATGATAGACTTTACTGTAATGATTTCTTAAGACGTATCATGCCTTCATCAATGCTAATAAAAGGCTTATAGCCTAAATCTTTTTTAGCCGCACTAATATCAAAATAATGACTAGTGGAAAGTTGTTTTGCAACAAAGCGTGTCATCATTGGCTCTTCTTTTTTACCTAAAGCACGATAAAGCCATTCGAGTAATACACCAACTGTATAAGCTAGTGCACTTGGCACTCTTTTGGTCACCACTGGTAATTTAGCGCAATCTAAAATGCTGTTAAGCATACAGGCCATTGTTATCGGTTCATCGTTACTAATAAAGTAAGCTTTTCCTGCGCAAGTTGCATTCTTTTCGGTTAATTTTAACGCTGCTAAAATATGTGCATAAGCTGCGTTGTCTACATAAATGGTATCAACAAGTTTGTCTTTGTTGCCAACCAGTTTTAAACGCCTTGCTTTTGCACGTTCAATCACTCGAGGCACAAGATGGGGATCATTAGGCCCCCAAATTAAATGCGGGCGCAGTGCTACTGTTTGAAAATTTTTCGTATTAGCCGCTAAGACTTGCTGCTCGGCCTGTGCTTTTGACTCAGCATAATAATTTAAAAAAGACGCAGCATAAGGTTGCGACTCATCAACACCGGCTTCATCAACGCCAGCAAAGGTAACACTTGGAGTACTGGTATAAACTAAACTTGCAATGCCTTGCGCCTGACAAAGTTTAATAATATTATCACAGCCCTTAACATTGGGCTGAAAATAATCAGTTTTACTACCCCAAACACCCGCTTTAGCTGCGACATGAAAAACCAAATCACAATCTTTCATTGCTATGGCAAGTGCCTCAATATTGGTAATATCACCCTGCACCATGGTTACACCCATTTGAGTTAACTCAGGGTAATTTGAACGGGTAAAACCTGTTACTTTAATATTAACAGCGCGTAAAAAACGACAAATAGCCTGTCCAAGAAAGCCACCAGCGCCAGTAACAAAAACATGCTCTACCTTGTCTGCAAGCTGCGTTAATTGTTGTGTAACATGATCAGGTAGTGCTTCTTTAGAAAGTAATTTTTTATAAAATAATACGTCATTTGACTTCATACTGTTTTAAGCGCTCTTATCGTTGCTGAAAGGATGTTTCAGGCTTTCTAAGGTAATTGTTTTTGAGCCCAAGCGGCTAATTTTTCACGAAATATTTTAGCATTATGGCGAATATCTACGGGGAAATCTTTATGTATTAGAAAGTGCGCTATCGCTCGAGTTTGTTTGTGTTGTAAGGCAATTAACTTTAACTCTTTAAATAAATTTTGCTCAGCATCAATTGATAGCTTAGCCGTTTTGCCTGACAACTCAATGCATAATAGCGGAACGTTAACTTTTTCAAAATTAACGTTAACTAAAGCACTACGTTTTACTTGTGCATGAGTATTAAAAATACGTTCACATGGAATAGAGAAAAACACTTGTTTTGACGTAACAACGCGATGCGCTTTACGGCCACACATCCATAATAAACCTTGTTCATCAAGGTAACCTAAATCGCCCATACGGTGACGAACACTACCTTTAATATGGCCTTCAACATGACCTATGCTATTTCCTTCATTATTACTATTAGAAATTTTAGCCAATTGCGTCGCGCTATCGCGTTGATAATAACGTTGACTGACCATTGGGCCAGACACCACAATTTCACCGATAGTATTGCTTGGTAATGCCAAGTTATCATGCCAATGTTCAATAGTATCTTCATTGATGTCAATAATGGCAACTTCAACATTGGTAACGGGTAAACCAACACAAATACCACCGCCATTGTCAGTAACGTTACACGTTTTTAACAAGTCATCACTGGAAATTTTAGTTAACGGTAATGATTCAGTCGCACCATAAGACGTTATCACCTGAATGCCATCATTGAGTAAATGAGTAAAACGATCAATAGAAGGTAACGTTGCTGGCGCACCTGCAGAAATAACGCGTTTTAAGCTAGGTAACTTATGCTGGGCTTTATTGTCAGTCGCTTTGCCTGCTTGTCCGAGCACTTCAATAAGTGCAGGGTTAGCAAATAAGTTAGTGCATTGGTATTTTTCAATCGCAGCAAAAATAAAATCAGGATTTGTTTTAATAGGCTTGCTGGCATCCATTTCAGGAATAATTGATGCCATGCCTAACGCGGGACCAAACAAAGAGAATAATGGAAACGTTGCTAAGTCGCGTTCACCCGAAACAATATGGTAATCATTTTTTAATGCGCTAATTTGCGCTTCAAACATTTTATGACTGTAAACCACACCTTTCGGCGTACCTGTACTGCCACTAGTAAATAAAATAGCAGCCATATCGTCATCAGCCAACAAGGCCATGTTATATGTTTGCTGGTTACTATAGCGATGTAATAATTGTGTAAGACTAAGGCCACCAAAAACTTTAGTAAAAGTATGATGTACAACACCTGTGTCAGTAACGGTTAATAAAAAATTAACACTTCCCTTACCCCAACCAAAAATTTTACGCGCAATATGCGCCTTAGGAATACCGATAAATACATCAGGAGCTGATTCAATAAAACATTGTTTGAGATTTTTAATACCCATACCAGGGTCAACTAAAATAGGTACTATACCCGCTTTAAATAACGCAAAAGTTAAAGCAAAAAAATCAATGTTTGGTGATACCATCAACACACACTTCATGCCGCGTTTAATACCGTAAGCATTTAACGCGTGAGCAATTGCATCACTTTTTTTATGTAAATTAACAAAGTCAATTTCATCATAATGCAGGGTACCTTTCCTGTGTTTTTGTACTGCAACAGCTAAGGATTTAGGGGTATTTTGTGCGGCACTAACTAAATGACGGCATAGGTTAGCTTTAGCATTTAGCTCAAAAAAACAGCTTTCAGCTGAGCTGTTATTATCTGAATTGCTATTAACGACACCATCATTCATGTGTTAGCGTTGATTCTGTCTTTGTTAAAAAGTCGTCAATTAATGGCAGTACTTCATCACTTGCATCTTCTAAAATATAATGACCACAGTCATCAAAAGCATGCACTTGCGCTTTAGGAAAACGTTGTTGCCATTCGGCTAAAAAATGTTTGTCAAAAACAAAGTCTTTCAACCCCCAACAAATAAGCATCGGCAGTTTCTCGAATTGCGCTAAGCTTTGTGCAATATCAGAAACCAATTGATAATTTCTATGATGTGGTTTTAAAGGAATATCTTGAATAAAACGTAAGGTTGAAATACGATTTTTCCAAGAATTAAATGGCGCAACATACGCTTGACGTACATCTGCACTCATTGCTTTTCTTTTCACACCAATGTATGAAGCAAGTCCAGCAAAAGCATTAAAGCCACGGACTAAAATGGTACCTAACGTGGTATTGCGTCCTAACCATAAAGCAAAAGGAAAGCTTTTTGTCTTAGGTAAATGAAAAGCACCAGTATTTAGAATGATAAGTCGTTTAATTCGTTTTGGGTGACGCGCGGCGTAACCTAGCCCTATCATACCGCCCCAATCATGAACCACTAAAGTAATATCCTTGGTAATATCTAAGTGTTCAAGTAACGCTTCCAGATCATCAATACGCTTTGTTAACGTATAGTCATAGTCTTCGTCACTGGGTTTATCTGACAAACCGCAACCGATATGATCAGGTACAATACACTGATGTTCTCTGCTTAATTTTTTCACTAAATTACGATAATAAAATGACCAACTAGGGTTGCCATGTATCATGACAACAGGTGAGCCTTGACCTTCATTAACATAATGATATTGTTGACCATTACGTTCAATATAGTTGCGTGTAAAAGGAGAATGTTCTTCAAGTTCAACTGACATTTTTGACATAACTACCATTTCAGCCCTAACATCATACAATTTAAACCACTGCCGATACCTAAAAAGCTGACGTTATCACCTGTTTTAAGAAAGCCTTGATCATGAGCCATAGCGGCAGTTACAGGTAAAGATACTGTGCCCATATTACCTAAAAGCTGAAAGGTTGGAAACTCTTTCTCTTTAGGAATATTTAATGCCGTTAGAACTTTTTTTTGATTAGCCACACCGACTTGATGACAAATAACTTTATCAACTTGCTCAATAAGCCACTGTCTTTGTTCTAAAAAGTGATGCCAAGTATCTTTAGCAAGTGACACTCCTTCTTTTAATAAACCTACCGCATCGGTGCGCATAAATTCACGAAACAATTGTGGACCAACTTCTTTTAAACCCCACTGACATAAATGATTATGCTCTGGCGCAGATAAATGACTTGCACCTAATAGCTGATGATTACGACTGGTTTTTAAATCAAAACTACCATCGCTAAGTAAAACCGCCACAGCACCTGAGCCGCCTGTTAACGTGGCAAGAGATCTAGCATAATTTTGCATCGTTGGCTCAGCCAACATATCATCAATGGTGACATCAACAATATGGCGTGCCGACTCACACGAAACCACTAAACCTGCTTTTATTTGTCCAAGTTCAATACGATTAGCAATATCAAGAATACCTGATAACACGCCTAAACAAGCGTTACTGATATCGTAAATAGCCGTATCTTTTAATACTCCTAGTTTAGCGGCAATACGGCATGCCGTTGCAGGCTCATGTTGATCACGACAAACGCCGGTATAGACTACAGCACCTAAGCTATCAGAGGAGATCCCAGTTTCTGTCATTGCCTTCTGTGCGGCAACTATAGCGCCATCAGATAAAACATGCTCTTTAGGCCACCAACGGCGTTCTTCAATACCTGTTAAAGCGGCAAGTTGCCCCATAGGAATTCGAAACTTTTGATATAATGGAGTTAAACGTGATTCTAGCTCAGCACTAGTCACCACTTCAGGCGCTAACTCATAAGCTAAACTATTTATAAAAACGCGGGTATATTTCATTTAAGTTTGTTATCTAATTACTTGTTATTACTGAACTACTTCAATAAAAACTAGGCTACAAAGTTGCTTAACAGTAGACTGGATTTTTAACGATATTAGCTAATATTAAATATTTATTACTTGAGGCGTCATTTGAGCAAGAATAAGCACAAGACTCAAGTAAAAAGATTGTTTATCGCTAAACAATCTTTTTACAAGACAACTTACTAAGCGCTTATTTATTACCATAAAAGCAAGAAGAGAGGATAAATTATTTGATACGAATAATGGCGCGACTATAAACGCGGCCAAAAAGTAATATTAATAACAGGTAAGAAAAACTACCACTGCTTGATGTTTCAGGTGTTATATCTTTAGCAATGGTTTGATTTGAAACCACAGCTATACCGCCAGGGTCGTCCACCACGCCATTTGCTATGCCATCATTATCATTTGCGCCACCATCTTCAATCAGCAATCGTAAACAAGTATGACCAATTATTAGACCTTCTTGGTATAACTCGCTGTGTGGTGCAGGACAAACGCCATTAATCGTTTCGCTACTGGCTAACGCGTTGTTACTATCAATTACGAAGTCTGACCATAAGTTTTCTCGGCTAAATTTACGATAAACAGCATACTCAGGAATAGGCTCAGTTAGAGGTAAAACAATGGTAACAGAGCGTCCAAAAGGTGATATGTCATGTATTTCAAAGTCGAAGTAGCCACCTTGGTGTACTAAGTCATCTTGACTTATCAACCCTGTATTTTCAACTTCTTGTTGTGAAAGTTGCAAACCGTCAGAGCGCTGCACGCGTGCATATTTACCTAACCTTAACTGTAAGCCTGGCTCGGTTTCAGCCAACTTAACGACTGCTGAATTTACATGTAAAGGTTGAAAGTAACCACTATTTGATACATCCATAAATTCTGGCAAACCATCTAAATCTGTATCAGCAAAACCTTCAGATAAATCATCAAGCCCATCTCTATCGGTATCTGTGGTACTAAGTCTAGGTAAACTTGCAAGTAAAGGGATAGCAAAAAATTTAGTTTGCAGTAAGGATTCATTACCACTATTACTGCTATTGCCACTGTCTGTAACCGTCACTGACAACTCAATTAATCCATGATTTTCTTCTGGTAAAGTAACCAAACTAGGGTCGATAAATACTTGCAATTGATTTGCGCTAATCTGTGCTTGTAAATAATCGGGTAATTGCCAGTCAATCACGTGGCTATCTTGATTATTAGAGTCATAGATACTTAAGTTAATAATCACTTCACCTGCATCTTGAGCAACAATATTAGTGATAACAGTTTGCTGAGTAACAGACAGGGTTATTGCAGGTGCAACATTCTTTTCGGTAACAGTAATAACATGTGAATTGTGAGTACCGCCATTAACCCCTTGAGTAAAGCTAACAATAAGCTCTTCATCAGACTCTAATTCAAAATCTTCTGTTATCATAATATCTACAGAGCCAACAGTGCCTTCGCTAATGGTAATTTTTTGATTCGCTTCAATCTGATTACCCACGCGATAATCTGCGCTGTCAACAGTGCCACTAATAGTGAAAGGAATAACAAGCGGATAACTTGGTGAGGCGCCAGAAAGTACTACTTCGACATGAGCCACACCACCTTCAGCTACTGTTTGCTTGTTAGCAAAGTTAACCAATGGATGAACATTTATGACTTGCTCTGTAGTGGCGACATTACCAGCATTATCTACCGCACGCCAAGTAATAGGATATAAACCTGAAGATACATTTTTAGATCCTGTTTCAAAACCTAACGCCGTTAATTGGCAACAGTTTTTACCATCTTTACCGTCTTCAACAAAAACTTGAGTGCGCTCAATAAGCTCTTCTAAGCTTAATTGAGTAAACGTATGATCAGCATAAAAATGTACTGACTGTGGTGGTGTAATTGTTGGTGCGTAATCATCAAGTAATGGATTCGAATTAGCTTTTGCTTCATCGCCATTATTAACACCGTCAAAGTCAGTATCAAAACTCGCATCCGCTTTTTCTAATGGATCAAAGTTATACGCCAGCTCAAAAACATCGCTCATGCCATCACCGTCATCATCAAGATCGGTATTATTACCAATCAAGTCGCCATCGGTATCAAACTGTTCATCCGCAATTAATGGTAATGCATCATAGAAGTCTAAAGTACCATCACCATCATCATCACTATCAAGTATGTTACCTAAACCGTCATTATCAGTATCATCAACCTCAAAGGGATCAAGCGGAAACGCATCAAGGTTATCAGGTCGACCATCGTTATCATCATCACTGTCGCTATTATTGCCTAGGCCATCTTCATCAAAATCGCTGTCTTCATCTTTATTTAATGGAAAAACATCTAACGCATCAATAACACCGTCATTATCATCATCTTTATCTTTAACATTACCAATACCATCAGAGTCAGTATCTATATGCTCAAGAGGATCGAGAGGTAAGTCATCATCAGTATCAATAAATCCATCATTATCATCATCACTGTCAGTATTGTTTCCTAAACCATCACCATCGCTATCAAGGGTTTCAGTTGCATCTAAAGGAAATGCATCGAAGCTATCGAAAATTCCATCGTTATCATCATCATTGTCGCTATTATTACCCTTCCCATCTAGATCGTTATCAAACCAATCTACTGGATTAGTAGGAAACGCATCATCCGTATCAATAAAGCCATCATTATCATCATCGCTGTCGGTATTATTGCCTACACCATCACCGTCTGTATCAAACTGCTCGGTATTATCAAGTGGGAAGGCATCATCTACATCCAGAACACCATCACCATCATCATCGGTATCAAGGCTATTAGCGATAGTGTCATTATCAGTATCTAAATGATCAACAGCATCAAGTGGAAAAGCATCGTCAACATCAACAATACCGTCATTATCATCATCACTGTCACTGTTATTGCCAGTACCGTCACCATCGGTATCGATAGTTTCACTGGAGTTCAAAGGAAAAGCATCTAAGTTATCGACAACACCGTCACCGTCATCATCTGTATCTGAGATGTCACTAATACCATCACCATCGGTATCTAAACTATCTGGCGCCACTAATGGAAAAGCATCATCAACATCAATAATACCGTCATTATCATCATCGCTATCAATATTATTACCAAAACCATCACCGTCGGTATCTAGGGTTTCGGTTGCATCTAACGGAAAGGCATCTTGACTATCATCAACACCGTCACCGTCATCATCCGTATCATTATTATCACCGGTACCATCACCATCGGTATCAACAAAATTAGTCGCATCTAGCGGAAAGCCATCTGCGCCATTTAAAATGCCATCGCCGTCAATATCAGCATCACTGTTATTACCTGTGCCATCACCATCGGTATCAAATTGTTCAAGCGCGTTTAAAGGGAATGCATCGGTTAGATCGGGCTCGCCATCGCCATCAGCATCAAGGTCTGGGCCATCACAAATGCCATCATTATCGTTATCAAGACGCTCTAATGGATCCAGTGGACATTTATCAATACTATCTTGTACACCATCTCCGTCATCATCGCTATCGGCGTTATTTCCCGTGCCATCATTATCAGTATCTAACGTTTCTGTTGGGTCTAACGGCAAATCATCATCAACATCAAGTACACCATCACCGTCATCATCTGTATCAGCGTTATCACCAATACCATCGAGATCTGCATCAAACGATTCGCTATTATCATCAGGGAAAGCATCATTGATATTGGTTATACCATCGCCATCTCGGTCGGAATCACTATTATCCCCGAAGCCATCGTTGTCTAAGTCGGTACTTTCAGATGAGTTTAGGGGGAAAGCATCATCAATATCATCAACACCATCGCCATCATCGTCAGCATCAGTATTATTACCAATACCATCATTATCGGTATCAGTTGTTTCTTGGTCGTCAAATGGGAAAGTATCAAAGGCATCTAAAACACCATCATTATCATCATCAGTATCGGCATTATTGCCGATAGTGTCATTATCATTATCAAGGGATTCATTAAAATCTAACGGAAAAACATCAATGAGATCATCCACACCATCATTATCATCATCGTTATCTATATTATTGCCTAAGCCATCGTTATCTGTATCTAACCATTCATGATGATTTTCTGGAAAAGGATCGTGCAAATCAATAACGCTATCGCCATCATCATTGTTATCAAAAATATTGTCGAGACCATCACCATCAATATCGTTATCTAAGTTATTATCTATACCGTCTAAGTCAGTATCAAGCGCCTTAGTAGGGTCACTTGGCCAAAGGTCGATGCTATCATCAAAACCATCACCATCAGTGTCGATAGCAAAAGCCAGACTACTGACAAGAAAAGAGGCTAAAATTAGACACTTAAATCCACGCATTTATACTTCTCCACACGGGTTAATCTTATTCATAAATAGTAATTTTTAAGTAAATATATTGGTTACTTTATTATTACTTTGTATAATATTAGCAAAAAAACAACGTTAATATTGTTATGCTATTGTAACGGTGTTTGTCGTCATCGTTATTTTATCAAAGCGTTAGTTCGAGTTATTAAAAATCTCTCCTGCTCTTTTATTTTAATAACCTACTTGGCGACCAAATAGGTAGTTAAAACCAATAAATACTGAGCTAATATCATCGAACTCTGAATAACTAGGATAATGTTTTACGCCAAGGTGAATGGATGTATTCTTTGATAATTCTTTATGCAGTAAAACAGATAAAAAAGGATTAACATCCCCTTGTTCAGAAAAAAACTTTTCCTCTTGCAGCTCAGGCCATTCAAATTTAGTTTCTGTTAAAGCAATGCCTGCACCCAATTGAAATTCAACATTGATGCTGCGAATAAACTTATTATACGACGAAGGATAATATCGATAACTTAATGCCAGTTCAACGGTATCTAAAGAAAAAGCAATATCAACATTATCCCAAGTGATCTTTACATCTTCAAGACGGTTATAAGCCACTTGCCAATTAATAGCTTGTTGATCAAAAAGGTTACCACCAACAGCTAAAGTGTAACCATAACTCTTGTCTTGATCTACTTTGTGTGCTTGTATGGATGTTTCTACAGCTTGGCTTTGAAAATTAGCGAGTACGAAAAAAGCACACAATACTTTAGCTATTTTTATTAATTCATCGCTCTTCTTTTTAATACTCATACCCATACCTCTTTGCCAATTAATTGTCAGTTTTTATATCATGATATTTAACTAAGTAACAAGCAATGTTCGCACCACAAAGCATTAAAAACAAAAAAAGCTTAATAGCCTTTTGTATAAAGGGCTATTAAGCTTTTTAAATTATAGTTTTAAAATGAATATCAGAAAAAATGTGTAAGTAACATAAGCGACTTACTAATCATCTATTTCAATACCAATGACTCTATCACCTACTTTATTCAAAATGGTTATTTCACCAAGACAAACCGCAACAATTGATTTGTTTTTTTTAAATTCAGTATCAATAATCACCCTGCCTGACTCGCTCTTTGGATAAGATTTCACTGTATGCTGTAATTCAATACAATTGTCATTATAATAGATAATTGTCACCGCGATTAAATCATCTTTATTCATATATACCCATCACCATTCAA
>JAWSUX010000415.1:0-1335 GCA_033852215.1 Colwellia sp.
TTTTATAAGATAACTAACTAATATCGTTAGTCGTTCCACGAATATTTGTAGAATAAAGTTTAATGAAGCGGCTGTAGCTCAGCTGGTAGAGCATCACGTTGCCAACGTGAATGTCACGAGTTCGAGTCTCGTTAGCCGCTCCAAATTTTTGTTAAAAAGAAAGTACAAAAAGTGTTAGTGAAGCATCATACTCATTGTGAATGTCAACTGTTAACAAGTGAAGTCGAGTCTCGTTAGCCGCTCCAAATTTTTGTGAAAAAGAAAGTAAAAAGAGTGTTAGTGAAGCATCATACTCATTGTGAATGTCAACTGTTAACAAGTGAAGTCTAATCTCGTTAACCGCTCCAGAATATTTATAAGTTCATGACAACTCGTCAATCAACAATGATGAATGAACTAGTAAAGAGTAGGTACCAACCTACTATAAAAATACTCCCCTTATCGAAAGATACAATGCCCGGGTGGTGGAATTGGTAGACACAAGGGATTTAAAATCCCTCGCCGAAAAGCGTGCCGGTTCAAGTCCGGCTCCGGGTACCATTTTTATTATTAAGTTAATGAAAAGTTAATTTTCATTGTTTTCATAAGTTTAAGATTATTTAATCCAGAAAACTATAGCTAATCAAATACTACCTTCTAGTATGATTCATCATCAGTTGTATGATTGATTTACTCTATACATATGATTTTTTTACTATATTTCTTATCACTTAAAGCTGTTTTATGTCATCATACGCAACAATTTAAGTCTAATTGTTTAAGGCTCACATTAGAACAATACAGTTGTCTAACCAAATATGTGTTCTACCTGTTGCGGTTACGTTAGTTATGCCATATTCTAATTGACCATCTATACAGTTTGTCTTGGTGTAATACTTTACTTTCTCATTGGGAGGCTCGAACAACAGGGTAAGAATAACAGTAAAAATGAGCTTGTTTTTTCTGGTGAAAAACATGAAAAATATAACAAAGTGAAAATATCTAATAGTAATAATACTTAGCAGTAAAGGAATATATAAATGACAAATATAAACATTTTTGAGCAAAACTTAGAGCCAAATGAAGCTAATTATATGGCGCTAACTCCTATTTCCTTTTTAGAGCGTGCGGCATTTGTTTACCCAAACAGAACAGCAACTATTAACGGTGATATTCGTCATACTTGGTTAGAAGTTTTTCAACGGTGTACACGTTTTGCTAGTGCTTTGGCTAAACGAGGTATTGGCCGAGGTGATACGGTATCCATCATAGCCCCAAACATTAGTGAACATTTTGAAGTACACTTTGGTGTACCGATGAGCGGTGCGGTACTTAATTCAATTAATACTCGTCTTG
>JAWSUX010000054.1:0-8619 GCA_033852215.1 Colwellia sp.
ATATGGCGGTGAGCGAGAGATTCGAACTCTCGAAAGGGATAAACCTTTACACGCTTTCCAGGCGTGCGCCTTCAGCCACTCGGCCAGCTCACCGTATTTTTACAAGCGCTATGTTAAAAAAAAAGCCTTGTGGGTGCAAGGCTATTTTAATTTAATCTTTAAATAGTGGTTTACTTGCTGTTAATTTACGCAAAAAATAAAGAAACGAACAGAATATGCTATATGACTAAGCATTACCTTTCATTTTCAGTTTATTATCTGCGGCAAAGTTTAACATTCGGTTCAAAGGAATGAGCGCTTCAGTAGCTAACTGTTCATCTACATGAATTTCTTTACCGATTGGACTCTCTAACGCGTCAGCTATAGATTTAAGGCCATTCATTGCCATCCAAGGGCAATTAGCACAACTGCGACACGTGGCGCCGTTACCGCCTGTTGGGGCAGCTACAAACGTTTTATCTGGGTTAGCTTGCTCCATCTTGTAGAAAATACCTTTATCTGTAGCAACAATAAAATGTTGGTTAGGCATTTCTTGACTCGCTTTAATTAGCTGACTAGTCGAGCCTACAGCATCAGCAAGGTCTACAACCTCTTTAGGTGATTCTGGATGTACTAATACGGCTGCGTCAGGGTATTGAATTTTTAAATCACGTAAGGCTTTCGCTTTAAACTCATCATGTACAATACACGCGCCCTGCCACATTAGCATCTTAGCACCGGTTTCTTTTTCAATATATGAGCCTAAATGACGATCTGGGCCCCACAATATCGGTTTACCTTCGCTCTCTAACATTTCAACAATTTCTAATGCTATGCTTGAGGTAACGACCCAATCAGCACGTGCTTTTACCGCAGCAGAAGTATTAGCGTAAACAACAACCGTATGTTCAGGGTGTTCGTCACAAAAAGCAGAAAACTCGTCAATAGGGCAGCCTAAGTCTAGCGAACATGTTGCTTCAAGCTCAGGCATAAGTACCTTTTTTTCTGGTGTTAAAATTTTAGCGGTTTCGCCCATAAATTTTACGCCCGCCACAATCAAGGTATCAGCAGTATGTTGTGCACCAAAGCGTGCCATTTCTAAAGAGTCTGCTACACAGCCTCCTGTTTCCTCGGCAAGCGCTTGAATTTCTGGATCAGTATAATAATGAGCGACTAAAACAGCATTTTTTTCAATTAACAGCTGTTTAATTTTTTTCTTATACTCTTGCTTATCGTCTAACGATAAAGGAACTGGTTTCGCGGGAAATTGAAAATCAAATTCTACTGCGGCATTAGTTTGGCTCATACTTGCTCTCTACTTTTACATTATTACTAAGGTATTTTTAACGCGGTAATTATAAGGGAAAGTAGAAAGAATGTGTAGTATTGATGGTGTTATCACTAAATTCAGACAATCAGAAATAACATTGGATTGAACAATTAAAACGTTAAGATTAAATTATTTTTAAGTATAAATTTTGGACAAGTTGATTTTGAAGTATAGATAAGGAGAAGAGTAAATAGTTTATGATGATTCTTGTTTTTATTTTATATATTTAATTAACTAGAAGTGGTCGGCCGTGAAGGATTTGAACCTTCGACAAATTGGTTAAAAGCCAACTGCTCTACCAACTGAGCTAACGGCCGTTCTAGTTTTGTTGTACGTTATGTTATTAAAGTGGTCGGCCGTGAAGGATTTGAACCTTCGACAAATTGGTTAAAAGCCAACTGCTCTACCAACTGAGCTAACGGCCGCTTTAATAATTTTTTGTACTGGTAGTTTTTGAAACTGGTCGGCCGTGAAGGATTTGAACCTTCGACAAATTGGTTAAAAGCCAACTGCTCTACCAACTGAGCTAACGGCCGTTTCAAAAGTTTATTCTTTTTAGAGTGTTTTAATAACGCTTATTTTCATTCTCTTTTTTACTTAAAAATTTATAGTTAAGTAAAATTGGTCGGCCGTGAAGGATTTGAACCTTCGACAAATTGGTTAAAAGCCAACTGCTCTACCAACTGAGCTAACGGCCGACACTGCGTTAAGCTACTACCTCAACGCGGGGCATATAATACTCATAATATTTTTAAGTGCAACAATAACTTTCGCTTTTTTTAAAAATCTTTAGTTGTTCGACTAAAAACAAGACAATCAGCTAGTTTTATCAGCACTAAAACATAAATAAAAATAAATTTGACTATTATATTATTTTTGCAAACTTGCTAAACGTGGTTTAGCCAACTTTGCAGAAGTTGAATCAGGGTACTCTTTCAGTAATTGACGATATAGCGCTATTGCGTTTTTATTATCATTTTTCGTTTGAGCAACCATACCTAGCTTTAATAAAGCATCGGGTCTTTTAGCTGAGTCAGGATGTTGCTTAACAACAATCTCAAATTCTTGTCTAGCTTCAGACAATTCACCTTTATTAAAAAGTAATTGACCTAGCCAATAATGTGAATTGGGTGCATAACTTGACTGCGGATAACTTTTATTAAACGCTTTAAACTCAGGAATTGCTTGCTCATAGCGTTTATCTTTTAATACCAAGTTAAGTGCACGGTCATACGCTTCATTCTCAGTTAAGTTATTACTATAACCTTGACCTGAGCTAATATTTACATCATTCACGTTATTAGCCGCAATACTATTAGGCGCACTATTCACTTGCTTTAACGCTTCACTAACACGTCTATCAAGCTCTTGATAAAGCTCTCGCTGGCGTTCAAGCACTTGGCTTAATTGATGAGTATGGAGTTCAGTTACACCACGCAATGCGTTCATTTCGGTTTGCAATTGATCTAATTGACGTTGGATATTAACTTGTGATCGGTTTCTTGAATCGAGCTTACGTTCTAGAATTGTGAGCTGCTCAGTTAATGAGCTAGCGCCGACTGAGCTTGAACGAACATCAACAACTGGCGCTTGCTCTGCTAACGCATTAAATGCGCTAGCAGTAAACATCATGCCAAATAAAACTTCATTTAGTTTCATTTATCTACCTTTGGGTTTAGGTTTTACTAACGGATTAGTAAACTAACACTGCACGACGATTTTTAGCAAAAGCATTTTCACTTCTATCTTTAACCATCGGTTTTTCTTCACCGTAGCTAACAACGTTTAATTGTTCAGCATTAACACCCATATTTTCTAAATAAGTAACAACTGCTTTAGCACGACGCTCACCTAAGGCAATGTTATATTCTGGAGTGCCACGTTCATCAGCATGACCTTCTACTAATACCTTTACATCAGCATTGGCATTTAAAAAACTCGCATGCGCATCTAAAATAGCTGCATATTCATCATTTACGTTAGATACATCAAAACCAAAGTAAATGATGTGTTCTGAACGTAATTTAGCTGATTCTTGACGTTTTTGTTCTTCTATTTCTGCTGCACGTTTAGCGGCTGTAACTTGAACACTATCTTGCTCAGCATTTTGTGTCACTTGTGCATTTGTATCTACTTGACTTTGTTCGTCTGTATCTGAATTAGAGCTACAAGCTGATAAAGCTAAAAGAGGTAAAGCAATTGCTAAACTTTTTACTATTTTATTTAAGCGCATTTTTATTTTCCTTTATTACAAAAATTGAGTGTTTACATTCTAAGTTACTTTTTAATTTTTACTTTTATATCATATTTTTAATTGCTGCATTACCGCCTGGGTTATCTTTTTTATAAAGAAGGTGACCAAGCAGGTGCTTTTACTTGACCGTCGAGTGCAGGCAATCTAGCCTTAAAACGACCATCCACTGAAACTAAACCTAATACTTGTCGATCATTGTGCAATGTACTATAGATAATCATACCACCGTTAGGTGCAATGCTTGGTGATTCATCTAAACGCGTTTCAGTCAAAACCTGAAATAAACCAGAGTTAAGTTCTTGCTTGGCAAGATGATACTGACCGCGTGTTCTATTCACCATTATCAAATGTTTTCCATCAGGTGTAATTGAGCCACCTAAGTTCATTTCACCATCAAAAGTTAAACGCCTAACTTTTCCATCGACTAAATTTACGCGATATAGCTGAGGTTTTCCACCCCGTTCTGAACTAAATACTAATGAATTTCCATCCGGTGCCCAGCTTGGCTCAGTATCAATGGCTCGATTTCGAGTGATCCGACGCAATTTTTTCGTCGCTAACGTCATAATATATAAATCAGGGTTACCATCTTTTGATAAAACCATCGCTATTTTTTTACCGTCTGGGGAAAAACGTGGCGCACTATTAATCCCTTTAAAAGAGCTAATTAATGTTCTTTTTCCAGAGTAGATATCAATAGTATGAATTTGTGCCTGTCTATTTTCAAACGACACATAAGCAAGCTGCTCTCCGCTTGCATGCCATGATGGTGACATTAATGGTTCTTTAGAACTTAACAATACATGTTCATTAAAACCATCGTAATCAGCAAAAGCCAGTTGATAAGGATACTTTCCTTGATCACGCACAATAACATAAGCAATTTTGCTTAAAAAAGCACCTTTACTACCTGTCAATTTTTCATAAACAACATTACTGATACTATGAGCATAACGTCGAAATTGATCATTGTTAATATTGGCACTACTTTGTGCCAATATATGATCTTGTGTTTCAACTAAATCGCCATTGCTTAACATCGATGTTTGGCCACCCGTAATTTGTCCACGAATAACATCGACCAATTGGTAACTTACTTGATATTGGCCAATTGATATTTCATTAATTTTCCCAACAACAACAGCTTCAGCTCCAATACTTGCCCAAGCACTATAATCTACATTTTTTGCTAAAGAGGGCATTTGGGGAAAATTATCAACCGCGATAGGGCTAAACTTGCCACTACGCAGCAAATCATCGCTAATTACTTTAGATATTTTTTCAGGAACATCATCACTGCCTGTCCACTGAAATGGCACAATAGCAATAGGTCGAGCACTGTCAATACCACCAGTAATGACTATTTCTAAAGCCGCCATAACACGAGTTGACGTTAGTGAAATAACTAACGTAATAAAAACACTTAATAATAATTTAATTTTCATTGTTATCTTTAATTTTCCATTTCTGTTCTTTTTATCAAAATAAAAAGCCACCTTGTTAAAATTCAGGTACTACTGTCACCGCGATTTTACGCATTTCTTTAAATACTTCTGGATCTTTAGATACAGGTAATGTCCCTGCTTTATAAATAGCTGTTTTAGCTGCATCACAAACAATTTTATCACCAATGCCTGCCGTCACAAATTGTACATTACCCGATGGTGCTAAACTTATACTCAATTTGCAAGACTTAGCCGTCATAGTACTACGGTCTTTAATCATATTACGATTAATGCTTTGAGTGATTAATGCCGAATAACGCTGTATTTCCGACATGACTTGCTGCTGACGAGCCTTATTACGTGTCGCCATTTCGGCTGCCATTTGCTCGGCTAATAAAGCATCTAATGTCGCCTGTTCTTTTGCTATTTCTTCTTTACGTTTTTGTTCTGCTATTTTTTTCTTACGTAAATCATCTGCTTTCTTCGCTGCGGCTTCAGCTTTTATTCGTTTAGAACGTGCTTTTGCAGCTGCTTCTTCTGACTTTTGTTTTTCTTGTTCTTTTTGCTTGCGTATCTTTTCAGCTTTTGCCGCTTTTGCTTGTGAGGTCTTTGCTGCTTTATCCGCTTTTATTTTTTCTTGCTCTTTTTTCTTACGTTGTTTTATTAATTTTTTAATACGTGCTTCTTCTTTAGCGCGACGTTTCTTTGCAGCATTAGCTCGACGTTCGATCGCTGCAAGACGTTTTTTCTCAGCCGCTCTATCATTTAACTTCTGTTTTTTAATTTGATTAATGGCTTGCTCAAACTTAGCTTTATCAACCACTACCGCTTTGATTGGCTCTGCCATTTGATTAACAGGCGTTGGTGCAAGTTTAGGTTTCGATGAAAAGTCACCGACAAATAAGCCAAGCACTATCAACAGATGCAAAGCAATACTTAACCAAAGCGCTTTTATATTAGTTGATTTAGCAAAAAAATTCTTATTCACCCGGCTACTCCACTGAGTCTGTCATTAAACCAACGGAAGGTACACCTGCAACACTTTGCAATAACACCATTAATTGAATAACGGCATTATAAGAAACGCTACCATCGGCATTAACAACAACGGGAGTACCGGGTTCGATAGCTAAATGTGCTTTAACCAAGGTAGCAACTTCCTCTGCCGACATGGGCTCTTTATCATTAGCGCCAACGGTTAAGTAATAATATCCTTGCGCATCAACACTTGCTACCAAAGGTGTTTTACTATCTTCATCTAACGGCTCTGCATTAGCTTGTGGCAAATCAACCTTTACACCTTGCGTGATTAACGGCGCTGTCACCATAAAGATAATAAGTAATACCAACATTACATCAATGTATGGCACAACATTAATCTCAGCCACTTTACGGCGTCTTACTCTTTGATACATGTTATTGCCTTACTTAACTAATTTCTCGGCGGCCGATTGGCGCTGTAAAATACTAGAAAATTCATCCATAAAATTTCCATAACTATTTTCTAGTTTTTCAACTTGATGACTAAAGCGATTAAAAGCCATTACAGCGGGAATTGCAGCAAATAAGCCCATCGCTGTAGCAATAAGTGCTTCGGCAATACCGGGTGCTACCATTTGTAGTGTCGCTTGTTTTACTGCACCTAAAGCAATAAACGAATTCATGATGCCCCACACTGTGCCGAATAAACCAATATATGGGCTAATTGAACCAACTGTTGCCATAAAGGGTAAGTGTGTTTCTAAATTATCAACCTCTCGGGATAAGGCAACACGCATAGCACGATGAGTACCATCAATAATAATTTGAGGGTTATCTATATGGCTTTTACGTAAGCGGGCAAATTCTTTAAAACCTGCAATAAATAAACTTTCGATTCCTTGTGTTTGTCCTTTTGCTGAAGTTTCGTTATAAAGTCTGCTTAAATCTGCGCCACTCCAAAACTTATCTTCAAAAAGTTTAAGATCTGCCGCGGCAGTTTTTAATATTTTTCGACGTTGAAAAATCATTGCCCAGCAAGCAATGGAGAAAGCAAGTAAGGTAAGCATAACAAATTGTACTAATATGCTTGCTTCTAAAAACAAGTGGAAAAAAGAAATTTCAGCTGACACGTTTAAACGCTCCAAAGATAGATTCGGGAATAGCACAGGGTTTGTTTTTATTAAAGTCAACACAAACAACATGAACTTCAGCGGTACAAAGTAATTGCTGTGTTTGATTAAATATTTGTTGTTGAAAGCGTAAACTGGCACGTTTCAAGGTAATGATACTTGAATGTACTTCAAGTAGATCATCAAGCTTTGCAGAAGCAATATTATCCATTTCGACTCTTTTGATCACAAAGCCAAGTTTTTCTTGTAAAAAAAACTGTTGATTAATACCTATTTCACGTAACCATTCGGTTCGAGCACGCTCAAAAAATTTCAAATAATTAACGTGATAAACAATGCCGCCTGCATCGGTATCTTCATAATAAACTCTTATGGTGTGTTTATAAGGAATACTCGACATTGGCACAGATAAGTTCACAGATTTTAAGTTGCCCTATAGTAATAGATAAAGCATTACGCAAACAAGGTGGCAAACATAATAAATTACAATTTTATACTAATAATCAAAGAATCAGACGTTAGGAGATATAAAAAAAGCGCCAAGTGGCGCTTTTTCATCTGTTGATATAATTAATTCTTTAAGAATAATTAATTATTACGTGGCGCACGTTCAGTACGACGACCCGGTTGCTGTTTTGCCATTGCTTCATCAGAAGTAGTAATTGCCAATGGCTGACGACGTACACGCACACCTTTTAATTGGTTAAACAAGTCTGCTGGTATGCCTTTTGGCAATTGAACGAAACTATGTTTTTCATGTAAGTTAATCGCACCAATATAGCTACTATCAAGAGAAATTTCATTAGCAATCGCGCCAACAATATCACCTGGACGAGCGCCATGTTCTTTACCTACTTCTAGACGGTAAGTCTGCCAATCAACATCGTTACGATTCACTTTTTCTTTACGAGGTTTATCATCACGTGAATTTTTTCTTTCTCCACGACCTGCACTACGATTATCTCTACCACCGCGATCATTACTACGGCTATTACGATCACCACGGTCATTACGATCGTTGCGTTCACGTGTATCACGACGAGGTTTAGGATCTTCTTTTGGTTGAAGTGGTTGCTTCATTTGCTTTTGGAAAAGTAAGGCAGCAGCAAGATCAATCATAGAAACTTCAGATTCAGCAGCCATGCCTTCAACAATTTCACGCATACTTGAGATATCTTTATCAGCAACAATTTTTGCTACTTCAACACGAGTACGTTCAATACGTATTTTACCAATATCTTGAATATTTGGTAAATCATAGTTAAGAACAGTGCCAGATGTTAAACGCTCATAGTGACGAATGGAGTACATTTCACGTGGGCGTACAAAAGCAATTGACATACCTTCACGACCAGCGCGACCAGTACGACCAATACGGTGAACATATGCTTCGTTATCGCCAGGTAAGTCATAGTTAATTACAAGAGAAATACGAGGAATATCTAAACCACGAGCAACAACGTCTGTCGCAACTAAAATAGACGATTTACCTGATTTCAT
>JAWSUX010000416.1:0-3060 GCA_033852215.1 Colwellia sp.
CATATCATTGATTGTTGTGCCTGTAATGATGACTATACCTTGGTTAACGTTTGAGTTTGCTACCGCGGTTACTAATCCCTTACTGCTAACTGTAGCGATAGTAGGATCACTAGAAGACCACGTTAGCTCGCCAGTTACTTCTCTCGTATCATCATTACTGTCAATGCCTATTGCGGTTAGTTGATGTGTCTCTCCTGCTTTTAGGCGTGTTTGAGCGTTTGTTATAGTAACTGATTCTATAATAGTGCCGTTAGCTCGTTGTTTTTCTAATTCTACTGCTCTAGCTAATTCATCGGAATTATTCTCGGAGTCACAGCCTGCTAGTAAAGTCGTGGTAAGCACTAAGCTAAGTACCGTTATTTTAGATAAGTTATGTCGTAAATTCATGAGAGTTGCCATTCAAAAGTAAAGCTTAAAAGTTATAGGTGAAACCAAGGGAAATGTTTGTTATTTCAATGTCACTGTCTTTATAAAGTGACTGATAACCCAGTCTAATACTCGCTTGTTTGAAGTAGGGGATTTGTTGATGCATAGACATGCCCCAAGAAAAACCATTATAGTGATCTTCACCGTTATAAGTTTCTTCTGGACCTGACACTGTTATATCTGTCATGGCATAACCGACAGAAACATCCATACCAAAACCGTCTCGGATATCCGATTGCATGACAAAATATAGCGCAATACTTTGCTCTAAATCGAACTCCATGCGATAAATGTCATCGGTATTACCAACCAAGTACTGCGCTTCAAAAGCCATGTTGTTATTACTAACACCGGCACGTAACGCTATTGCACTTGGTTCAGCGTTTTCATTCGCCAATTCAATATCTGTCAACATATAATCAATACCAATATAAGGTGAGTCGGCAAAGCACTGGCTAGATAGCACGAATAGCGAAATGGCTATTATTTGGTAGAAACTATTGTTCATAAGTAGTAAACAATGTCCATGTTAATAAAATTGGCACTATTATACTCAAATGACGTGAAAAGGCTAAAAATAGAAGACTTTTGCTGAGTTTTTTATTAAAGTGCGGACCATGATAAAGTAAGCCTGTTGCTTTCTTTTGGAAAAGACTAAGGGAAAGTCTGAAAAAACATTCATCATTTGAAAAAGCATCGAACCGTAAAAGTGAAAAATATGAACGCAAGTAAACGCATTGCAGAAGTAACAACAGCATCTTTGCACCGAATTTTTACCTCAGCTGAAGCGCCTGACTCCACGTTAGGTCTTATTGAGCAAGAGATGTCACAAAATTTGGTTGGCTTTTTAAATAACCATATTGTTGCCAACAAAAATGCTTTGATAGATATTGAGCAAGACTTTGTTAGTGCCCATATTCCTGAGCAACCTGCTTTTGTTTCTGATCATATGCATCACTTACTTGATAAACTCGTGTCACAATCGGTTCATACGTCCAGCCCTAGTTTTATTGGTCACATGACCTCGGCTTTGCCTTCTTTTATTTTACCTTTGTCAAAATTGATGATTGGCTTAAATCAAAATTTGGTAAAAGTAGAAACATCCAAAGCTTTTACTCCATTAGAACGCCAAGTTTTGGGCATGATGCATAACTTGGTTTATCAGCAAAGAGATGATTTTTATCAAAGAAAAATGCACAGTGCCCAGCATTCGTTAGGAGCTTTTTGTTCGGGTGGCACAGTTGCTAACATCACAGCACTTTGGGTCGCACGCAATAATTTATTAAAGGCGGATGGACATTTTAAAGGTGTTGCTCGCTCAGGTTTATTTGCTGCATTACAACATTATGGTTATCAAGGTTTAGCGATATTAGTATCTGAACGTGGTCATTATTCTTTAAAAAAGTCAGCGGATATTTTAGGCATTGGTCAAGACAGTGTTATTGCTATTCCAACGGATGAAAATAATAAAATAGATTGCGAAAAACTTGCAGCGAAGTGCCTAGAATTAGCAGGGAAAAACATTAAAGTCTTGGCTATTGTAGGTGTAGCGGGTACTACTGAAACAGGTAATATTGATCCGTTAAATAAAATGGCAAATATTGCAGTGAAGCATGACATTCATTTTCATGTTGATGCTGCTTGGGGTGGAGCAACTTTATTATCAAACAAGTACCGTCCTTTATTAGCGGGCATTGAACGTGCTGACTCGGTCACTATAGACGCGCATAAACAAATGTATGTTCCTATGGGCGCAGGTTTGGTTATATTTAAAGACCCCTCATCAGTTTCTTCTATAGAACATCATGCTGAATATATTTTACGTAAAGGCTCCAAAGATTTAGGTAGTCATACCCTTGAGGGATCTCGTCCCGGTATGGCAATGTTAGTATATGCTAGCTTGCATATTATTAGCCGTCCTGGTTATGAAATGTTAATTAATCAAGCGATTGAAAAGGCAGAGTATTTTGCAGAGTTAATTAATCAGCATGATGATTTTGAATTAATTACTAAACCTGAATTATGCCTATTAACCTATCGTTATGCGCCTAAAGCAGTGCAAAAACTTCTGGCACGAAATAGTGCTAATAATGATATTGACGCACAGAAAAAATTGAATTTATTAATAGGTAAATTAACCAAGTTTATTCAAAAACGTCAACGTGAAGATGGTCGTTCCTTTGTTTCTCGAACGCGTATCGAAGTAGGGCATTATAACGGCGAAAAAGTGATTGTTTTTCGTGTTGTACTCGCTAACCCATTAACTACAAAAAAAATATTACAAGCTGTATTGGTCGAACAATGCCAATTAGCACAAGAGAGTGAAAATTTCTTACCAGAGCTATTGGCTATAGCACAATAATTTAACTTATCTTTTATTACGTTACTTTGTCACTTTAAACACCTGCTATACACCAATATAAACAGAGTAAAGTGAATAAGGTGCGTTCGTCAATAATCCCTAACTTTACTGCTTTACAGCCGAACAACATTTACAGTAGAATACGCGCCGAGTTGACCAGACAATCGCTGGCTAGTTTACGTAAGTATTTCTAGCGGGAGGAAAGTCCGGGCTCCAATGAGCAGGGTGCCAGGTAACGCCTGGGCGGCGCAAGCCGACGACAAGTGCAGCAG
>JAWSUX010000417.1:0-8372 GCA_033852215.1 Colwellia sp.
ACTGCGCTCTGCAAGGGTCTAGTAGTGGTATAACCCCCCGTATTTTACTACTTCTGTAAGTGATACTAACCTCTACCTTTTTAGTTAATATCTCTTAAAGTATGGCGATGAAAAACCAAAGTAACAATGGCGGTGTTAACGTTAGTGTGGCACTTTTAACTTGTGCCATTTAACTCACTTATCTTAATAACCGCTATTTATACTCTGCTAATATTATCACTATTCAATTGAAGGGATATGTACAAGCCCTGACATCAACACACGGGCACTGCGACTCATTACCACTTTATTTACCGTCCAATTATCATTAATTTTAACAGCTTCAGCCCCTACTTTTAACGTACCCGATGGGTGACCAAAAATAACACTCTCACATTGTTTACTCTCTGCAAAGGCATTCGCGGCAATATTCACTAAAGTCCCAGGAATAGCTGCCGCTGTACCAATAGCGACTGCAGCAGTTCCCATCATTGCATGGTGTAACTTCCCCATAGATAAGGCACGTACATGTAAGTTTATCTCGGTTGCAGTAACCGCTTTACCACTTGAAGTGACATAATATTTAGCTGGTGCTACAAAGGCTATTTTAGGTGTATGTTGACGGGATTGCGCTTCTTCTACATCACTAATTAAACCCATTTTTATTGCGCCATGCGCGCGAATTGTTTCAAAACGAGCAAGTGCTGCATCATCATTGTTGATCGCATCTTGCAGTTCAGTACCGGTATAACCAATAGCGTCTGCATTTAAGAAAATGGTTGGAATACCCGCGGTTATCATAGTCACTTTAAAGGTACCAACGCCTGGAACCTCAAGTTCATCTATAAGATTTCCCGTTGGAAACATTGCCTCAGAGGGATCAACTGGTGCAATAAACTCTACTGGTACTTCAGCCGCAGGAAAAGTTACTCCGTCAAGCTCAAAGTCCCCTGTTTCTTGTACCTGTCCATTAGTAACAGGTACGTGAGCAATAATCGTTTTCGAAATATTTTTTTGCCAAATACGTACCGTACAAATACCATTATCAGGTATACGACTTACGTCAACCAAACCTGAGTTAATTGCAAATGAGCCAACCGCAGCAGTTAAGTTGCCACAGTTACCGCTCCAATCGACAAAAGGTTTATCTATGGCTACCTGACCAAATAGATAATCAACATCGTGATCTGCTTGTTCTGATTTTGCCAATATAACTGTCTTACTGGTACTAGAGGTTGCCCCGCCCATGCCATCGGTTTGTTTACCATAAGGATCTGGGCTACCTATTACGCGCAATAACATGTTGTCGCGAGATTCGCCTGGAACCTGACAGCACTCAGGCAAGTCTGTTAAGTTAAAAAATACCCCTTTACTGGTGCCACCACGCATATAAGTCGCGGGGATTTTTATTTGAGGTTTGTGCACTTGAGAATCGTGAGACATCACGTTTTCCTTTTATTTAATAAAAAAGCGGCACTAACATAACTGTTGAGTACCGCTTAAATGATTATTTTAGCGAAACTTAGCTAGCGTTGGATTCAAGAAAATCATTCGCGAACTTCTGAAGAACACCACCAGCGGAGTATACAGAAACTTCTTCTGCGGTATCTAAACGACACTTAGTTGGAATTTGTACAACGTCTCCATTCTTGCGAGTCATCACAACAGTCATTGCACCACCTGGAGCTGTTGAACCTTCTACATCATAAGTTTCGCTACCATCAATGTTATAAGTATGGCGAGTTTCACCATTAACAAATTCAAGCGGTAGCACACCCATACCAACTAAATTAGTACGATGTATACGTTCGAAACCTTCTGAAACGATAACTTCTACGCCTGCTAAACGAACACCTTTTGCAGCCCAATCACGTGAAGAGCCTTGACCATAGTCAGCGCCTGCAATAATGATTAATGGCTGCTTACGTTTCATGTAAGTTTCAATCGCTTCCCACATACGGCTTTCAGTGCCTTCTGGCTCAATACGAGCTAAAGAACCTTGTTTTACTTCGCCATTTTCATCCCTACACATTTCGTTAAATAATTTCGGGTTAGCGAACGTTGCTCGTTGCGTAGTTTCATGATCGCCACGGTGAGTAGCGTAAGAGTTGAAGTCTTCATGCGGTACACCCATTTTATCAAGGTAAGCACCAGAAGCGCTATTTAACTGAATAGCATTTGAAGGTGATAAATGGTCGGTAGTGATGTTGTCACCTAATACCGCTAATGGACGCATACCTTTCATGGTACGTTCACCCGCTAAGGCACCTTCCCCTTCTTTATTCCAATAGGGAGGTCGACGGATATAAGTACTCTGAGGATCCCAATTGTATAATGGGCTTTCTGCCGGTTCAAAAGCGCCTAAATCAAACATTGGAGTGTAAACTTTTTTGAATTGTTCCGGCTTAACACTTGACGCTACAATGGCATCGATTTCTTCATCTGATGGCCAGATATCTTTCAAGGTAATGTCGTTACCATTTTGATCTTGACCTAAGATGTCTTTTTCAATATCAAAACGCATCGTACCCGCAATGGCATAAGCAACAACTAATGGCGGTGACGCCAAGAATGCCTGTTTTGCGTGTGGATGAATTCGACCGTCAAAGTTACGGTTACCTGATAATACCGCAGTAGAATATAAATCACGGTCGATAATTTCTTGCTGAATTTTAGGATCCAATGCGCCAGACATACCGTTACACGTTGTACATGCATAGCCGACAATACCAAAACCTAATTTTTCCATTTCAGATAGCAGGCCTGCTTCTTCTAAATAAAGTTTGGCTACTTTTGAGCCTGGAGCAAATGACGATTTAACCCAAGGTTTACGCACTAAACCTAATTCGTTAGCGCGTTTAGCCACAAGGCCAGCGGCAACAACATTACGCGGGTTAGAAGTGTTAGTACATGAAGTAATCGCAGCAATAATTACCGCACCATCTGGCATTTGACCATTAGCTTCTTGCTCTTTACAAGCGTTTAAGTTTTTCGCAATATCTTTCGAGGCTAAATCAGCGGTAGCTAAACGGCGGTGCGGATTAGAAGGTCCCGCTAAATTACGACAAACCGTTGATAAATCAAATTCGATAACACGGGGGTATTGCGCTTCTTTTAGGTCATCAGCCCATAAACCTGTGTGTTTCGCATACGTTTCAACTAAGGCTACTTGCTCGGGTTCACGACCTGTAATTTTCAAATAATCAATCGTTTGCTCATCAATGTAGAACATACCTGCAGATGCACCGTATTCTGGTGTCATGTTTGAAATAGTTGCTCGGTCACCAATGGTTAAAGTTTTAGCTCCCTCCCCGAAGAATTCTAGATAACTCGATACAACTTTTTGATCACGTAAAAATTCAGTGATCGCTAATACCATATCAGTAGCAGTAATGCCTGGTTGACGTTTACCTGTTAGCTTAACACCAATAATGTTGGGTAAACGCATCATAGATGGACGACCAAGCATTACGGTTTCAGCTTCTAAACCACCTACACCAATAGCGATAACACCTAGTGCATCAATATGTGGTGTATGAGAATCAGTACCAACACAAGTATCAGGGAAAGCTACACCGTCACGTAATTGAACAACAGGTGACATTTTTTCTAGGTTAATTTGATGCATAATGCCGTTACCGGCAGGAATAACATCAACGTTTTTAAACGCCGTTTTAGTCCATTCAATAAAATGAAAACGCTGTTCATTACGGCGGTTTTCAATCGTTCGGTTTTTATCAAACGCTTCTGGATCAAAACCAGGCGCTTCTACTGCGAGAGAGTGGTCGACAATTAATTGTGTCGGTACTACTGGATTGACTTTAGCAGGATCGCCACCTTGATCAGCGATAGCGTCACGAAGACCCGCTAAATCAACTAAGGCGGTTTGCCCTAAAATATCATGACAAACAACGCGAGCAGGATACCAAGGAAAGTCTAAGTCTTGCTTGCTCTCAATAATTTGCTTTAGAGAATCAGTCAACGTTTCAGGTGAACATCGACGAACAAGCTGCTCAGCTAGTACACGAGAGGTATAGGGTAATGTTGCGTAAGCACCAGGGGTTATCGATTCTACAGCTTCACGGGTATCAAAATAATCGACATTTACGCCACCTAATGTATAACCGGGTAGAGGTTTTCGATGTTTGTAATTCATAAGTTAACCTGCCAAAAAATAGAGTATAAAAAAACAGCC
Source organism: Colwellia sp. (assembly GCA_033852215.1). Taxonomy (GTDB): domain Bacteria; phylum Pseudomonadota; class Gammaproteobacteria; order Enterobacterales; family Alteromonadaceae; genus Colwellia. The sequence goes on from JAWSUX010000417.1 coordinate 4,175, forward strand.
TATATAAACGTGTATTTAACATTTTATATAGGCTGAAAACTTGCGGTAAATAACAAAAAGCTATCTTTGTGCTATTGCAACAACCTTACGCGGCTCAGAGCCTGTATAGTCAGCACTTGGACGGATAATACGGTTATTTTCGCGTTGTTCCATGACATGAGCTGCCCAACCAGTTAAACGTGAACAAACAAAAATAGGCGTAAACAACTTAGTTGGAATACCCATATAATTATAAGTTGAGGCATGGAAAAAATCTGCATTACAGAATAACTTCTTCGTGTCCCACATGTATTCTTCACAGGCAACAGATATATCATAAAGTGACGTATCACCATTTTCAGCTGCTAATTTTTCTGACCAAGCTTTAATAATAACGTTACGTGGATCTGAGGTACGGTAAATAGCATGACCAAAACCCATAATTTTTTCTTTACGCTCAAGCATACCAGCCATTTGTATTTTAGCATCAGTAGGAGAGTTGAATTTTTGAATCATATCCATGGCTGCTTCGTTGGCACCGCCATGTAAAGGACCTCGTAAAGTACCAATAGCCCCTGTAATACACGAAAACATATCTGATAAAGTAGAAGCACAAACACGAGCAGTAAAGGTTGATGCGTTAAATTCATGCTCCGCGTATAAAATTAGCGATACATCCATAACACGTTCATGTTGCGTTGATGGGCTTTCACCATTAAGTAAACGCAAGAAATGACCACCTAAAGAATTTTCATCACTCATACAGTCAATTTCAACACCGTCATGTGAGTATTTGTACCAATAACACATAATGGCAGGGAAAGCGGCTAATAATCGGTTCGCAGCTTTTCTTTGACAGGAGAAATCAATTTCTGGCTCAATATTTCCTAAAAAAGAACAACCCGTACGCATAACATCCATCGGGTGGGCATCTTGAGGAATTAATTTTAATACCTCTTTAAGTGCTTGAGGAATATCCCTCATAGCTAAAAGCTCTGCTTTATATTTGGCTAATTCACTTACGTTAGGTAAGTCACCATTAAAAAGCAAATACGCTACTTCTTCAAATGTTGCATTTTCAGCTAAATCGGCAACATCATAACCACAGTAGGTTAAACCACTACCTGATTTTCCAACCGTACATAACGATGTTTCGCCAGCACTTTGACCACGCAATCCTGCACCACTTACTTTCTTATCTAGTGTTTTATCAACCACAATATTCTCCTCATGCTTTATATCAAGCAAATTAGCTTGTTAAATTGGATATTAATTCTAATTTTTATGTTCTCAAATACAGCTATTTATTCTTGCCTTCAGCAAACAATGAATCTAATTTTTGCTCATAATCGTGATAACCAAGGTAATCATATAGATCCATGCGTGTTTGCATATTTTCTATTTCTGCTTTTTGATCACCATCGTTTAACAAGCTTTTGTATACCGATTCAGCGGCTTTATTCATGGCTCTAAAAGCTGATAGTGGATAAAGCACCATGGCACAGCCCCATTCACCCAACACCTCTTTATTCCACAATTCTGTTTGACCAAATTCAGTAATATTAGCAAGCACAGGTACATCTAAAGCTTCAGTGAAGGCGCGATAATGCTCTTCTGTCTGAACAGCTTCGGCAAAAATACCGTCAGCGCCTGCAGCAACATAAGCTTTGGCACGCTCAAGTGCGGCTTCTACACCTTCTTGAGCAAAGGCATCAGTACGTGCCATAATGAAAAAATCAGGATCAATACGTGCATCTACTGCAGCTTTAATGCGGTCAACCATTTCTTGCGTTGATACAATTTCTTTATTTGGGCGGTGACCACAACGTTTTTGTGCAACTTGATCTTCAATATGTACCGCTGCAGCGCCTGCCTTTTCCATATCTCGAATAGTTTTAGCAATATTAAATGCCCCACCCCAACCCGTATCTATGTCCACTAATAAAGGTAGACTAGATGCAGCCGTAATACGCTGTACATCAACAATAACGTCATTTAGTGACGTCATACCTAAATCAGGCAAACCATAAGAAGCATTAGCAACACCGCCCCCAGATAAGTAGATAGCTTGATGACCAATTTGCTCAGCCATCATTGCACTGTACGCATTAATTGTACCTACAACTTGTAAAGGTTTGTTTTTAGCTAATGCTTGGCGAAATTTAGCGCCTGCGGAGTGTTGATTATTCATATCTTTCATCCTCTATATAAACGTAATGCTATTATTTTTTAATAAGTCGACTTCTAGATAATCAAACCCAACATTGTCGACACAACGATATTGATGGCATGAATAATACGCTGAAAATATAGAATGTCAATGCGTAATACAACAATTGTCGACAATCTGACTTTATTAATTTAACATTTTTATTAAAAGTATCAAATTATCTAGGGATATACGAGCAAGATTAAGACGGCTATCTTGCAGCAATGAAAGCGTAGCTATATATTTGATTAAGGAGTGACTTTATATTTCTAAGAAGGCTTATCGGGATATTTTAATCTAATGGCTAAAAATTCATCAAAGTTGTCAATGATTACATCAACCAACCTTGCTTCAAACTTTTTATCTTTTTCAGCTATTAAGAAAGTTTTGATCTTATCATCAGGCCAAACTTCTTTATAACAACGCTTTGAGCCTAACGCATCAAATACGTCTGCAACAGCCATAATTCTTGCCTCTAAAGGAATATCCTCTCCTTTAAGGCCGTCAGGATAACCACTACCATCCCAGTTTTCATGATGAAAATGTGCTAAACGAGAAGCGAGTTTAGAAATACTCACTGTCGACTTATTTAAGATATCAGATCCTATTTCAGCATGAGATTGCATAACCGCCCAGTCTTCTCCCTCAAGCTTACCAGGCTTATGCAATATATGCTCAGGGATCGCTATTTTTCCCAAATCATGTAAAGGTGCAGCAATACGCAATGCTTCAATATAGTCTTCTTCAAGATCAATTTTTTTCGCTATTAGTTCGCAAATAACCGCCACACGACGAACATGAGCCCCCGTTTCTTTACAACGGGCTTCTACTGCTTCACCAACAATATAGAGCAGTTCTTTTTGCGTTTTTTCAATCTCTTGCTGTTTAGTTAAACCTTCTAATATCAAAGCAACATTCGTGGCAAATAACTCCGCTAAACTCGCTTTAAAATGCTCCTTATCATCTTCAAATTCTATATATAATACTGAAGATGAATGATTTGATGCTCGGTAATAACCAACAAAACAAGAGTCATCACTATAATGAGACTTATCAATGAAAACTTGCTGTATTCTTTGTTTCACATGCTCATCAATATTAGATTTTTCTAACGAGTCTGACTCGCAAACATATTTACCAGTACAAGCTATAATAGTACTGCTAGCATGATCATCAAAATCGATTTGTGTACGCGCGATATACAAAGCAGAGCTATCAACATTCATTAAAGCAAGTAAATGATTGAGCGCTGCCGAGCCAAAGGTTTTTAACTGGTTTATTTTTAACAGATCATGCGTTGCTTCAATTAATTTTTTAAAAGCATCAAGACTACGTTGAATAGTCATTATATCGCGATATGCACGAATACTCGCGTAAACACTCGTGATCATTTTGTTCGCGGTAAAATCTGTCTTTTCCTTGTAGTCATTAATATCAAACTCTTTAATTACTTTTGCTTCTGGTGCAGTTCCCGCTTGACCTGTACGTAAAATCAATCGTATCGCTTGGTTTTTATGAACTTTTCTTATCCACTCAACTAAATCTAAACCTGCATGATCGGTTTCCATTACTACATCAACAAAAGCCATACAAAAAGTATTATCATTTAATAAAATGTTTTGCGCTTCTTCACATGAGTACGCTGATACTATCACTAAGTTTCGGTGTTCAATATTAGCGTCAGCTAAAACTAGTTTGGTCACCTGATGTACTGACTCGTCATCATCTACGACCAGAATACGCCAACACTTTTCTTTTTTTATTTCTTGACCTGACTTTTTTCTAACTTCGTCTTCGTCTTCGTCTTGAAAAATAAAGTTACTCATATAATTTTATTTAATTAAATTAAACCCTACTATCAGTGTAATGCAATTGTTCTATTTTTCTAATAAATAAGTAAATAAAAGCAGTAATAGTGAAAGTACTTTTACAATTGAATAGTAATAAGCGGTTTACTACCGCCGAACACACATAAACAGTAAATTTAAAAGTAATCACCTTTGCCATGTT
>JAWSUX010000418.1:0-5690 GCA_033852215.1 Colwellia sp.
GAGAAATGAAGAAAATTAGTCTCAATCAACTTGAATTTAAGAAACCGATTTATGTCAAAACGTGATTATTATGAAACTCTTGGTGTGTCAAATAGCGCCGAAGAAAAAGAAATCAAAAAAGCCTATAAAAAATTAGCGATGAAATATCACCCTGACCGAACTGCAGGTGATAAAGCAAAAGAAGAAACGTTTAAAGAAATTAAAGAAGCGTATGAAGTCTTAAAAGATGATCAAAAACGTGCTGCTTATGACCAATATGGCCATGCTGCTTTTGAACAAGGCGGTCACGGTGGTGGCGGCGGTCATGGTGGTGGTTTTGGCCAAGACTTTGGCGATATATTCGGTGATATCTTCGGTGGAGGCGGTGGTCGTGGACGTCAGCGTCAGCAACGTGGTTCAGATTTACGTTACAACGTAGAATTAAATCTTGAAGATGCAGTTAAGGGTAAAAGCTTAGAAATTAAAGTGCCTACTTATGTAAGCTGTGAGCCTTGTGACGGCTCAGGCGCTAAAAGAGGTACGTCGGCTAAAACGTGTAGTACTTGTCATGGTCATGGCCAAGTTCAAATGCGTCAAGGCTTATTCGCAGTACAACAAACTTGTCCTACCTGTAGTGGTAAAGGTAAAGTTATTACTGATAAGTGTACTTCATGTCGTGGACAAGGCCGTGTTGAGAAAACTAAAACCTTATCAGTTAAAATACCAGCAGGTGTTGATACGGGTGATAGAATTCGTTTATCAGGTGAAGGTGAAGCCGGTGAACATAGCGCTCCCGCAGGTGATCTTTATGTACAAGTAAGTGTACGAGATCACGAGATTTTTGTTCGTGATGAAAACCACTTATATTGTGAAGTGCCTATTAGNNNNAAAATTCCTAAAGAAACACAAACAGGAAAGATGTTCCGTTTACGTGGTAAAGGCGTTAAGTCAGTACGAAGTTCATCTACTGGCGACTTAATGTGCAAAGTTGTGCTTGAAACACCAATTAACTTGTCTGGTGATCAAGCTGACTTATTACGCCAACTTGAAGAAAAAATGGGGAAGAGTAGTAAAAAACATAGCCCCAAAGAAACTGGTTTTTTTGACGGTGTTAAAAAGTTTTTTGATGATTTAAAAAGCTAATTATTATTGTTAACTTAATAAATAAAAAAAGCCCCTAAACATAAATGTTTAGGGGCTTTTTTTAATATGCTTCTTATGAGAATATACTGTTATTTGAGTTGATTTTAATCATCAAAGTTGGGTAACACACCACTGCGACTATGTTCAAAAACTAACGAAGTTTCAACGGTGGTTACTGCATCTCGGGAGGTTATATATTTAAAAACAAACTGGCGTAAATGCTCGCTATCTTTTACTGACATATGAATGAAATAGTCATAACTACCACCCATATGGTATAGGCTCAAAACCTCAGCGTGTAATAATAAATCGTCACGTAAATCATTGACTATCTTTTCTGAATAAGGCTGCAAACGTATTGCAGCTATTGCTTCGATGTTACCACCAATGGTTTTTAAATTAACATCAATAAAAGCACCTTTGATAACACCACTTTGCTTCAAACGTTTTACACGCTCTAAACAGGTTGAGGGAGCTATGCCTATTTTTGCTGCTAACTCTTTATTGGTGATATCAGCATCATTATATAAAATAGTTAATACTTGTGAATCAATGCAGTCGAGCTTTTTCATTTTCACCCTGTAAAATAGTTATAACTTCATGTAGATAAATACTACACTTAATTATGTTAACCCGACTAGTCAATTTTTTGAAATTTGGTATTTATTTCGCTTTAATGTCTTTAAACCGAATTTTTTATTGAAAAAGGAGAGTTAGTGAGCAATTAATCGAGTAAAAGTCGTTACAATTTATCACAATGAATTTATTTTCTTTATACGACCTTTTTGACATATTATGACGGTATATTTTTTATATATAAAATACAATAAATTAAATTTTTTGGATGAATAAGGAACACTATGCCAGTAACCACCATTGATGCTTTTCTAAAAAAAGAATCTGCTAGCGGTATCATTTTAATGTTTGCAGCAGTGCTTGCTATGATTTTTGCCAACTCTCCTTGGGCGCATTGGTATGCATTATTACTGGATGTGCCTGTGGTTGTTGCGGTAGGTAAATTAGAAATTGCTAAACCACTATTACTTTGGATTAATGATGGTTTAATGGCTTTATTTTTCTTTTTAGTTGGCTTAGAGCTAAAACGTGAATTTTTGGAAGGTGACTTATCTAAACCCGGACAAATTACCTTGCCCGCTATAGGCGCTCTTGGCGGTATGCTTATTCCAGCCTTATGTTATATCGCATTCAACTATGATGATCCAAGTGCATTAAACGGTTGGGCTATTCCAACAGCAACCGATATTGCTTTTGCTTTAGGAATTTTGGCGATTATCGGCTCTAAAGTACCGTTGCAATTAAAAGTCTTTTTAACCTCTCTTGCCATTTTTGATGATTTAGGCGCGATTATTATTATCGCACTCTTCTACACCGAACAGCTATCTATGCTGTCATTAGTGGTGGCGGCTACTATGTTGACAATATTATTTGCGCTTAATCGTAACAATGTTACGACGACATCACCTTATATCTTTATTGGTGTTATTTTGTGGATAGCAGTATTAAAGTCAGGTGTTCATGCTACGTTAGCTGGCGTTATATTGGCTTTTTTTATTCCAATAAAAGGTAAAGGAGACGAACCTTCGCCACTTAAATCATTAGAGCATAATTTACATGCCACAGTTTCTTTTGTAGTTTTGCCTATTTTTGCCTTTGCTAATGCTGGCATTAGTTTTAGTGGTATTGGTCTTGAGAAAATAGTATCACCAGTACCAATAGGGATTATATTAGGTTTGGTTGTAGGTAAACAGTTAGGTGTCTTTGGCTTTTGTTTCATTGCCATCAAACTTGGCTTTGCTAAATTGCCGACAAATGTTAACTGGACACTGTTATATGGCGTGTCATTATTATGTGGCGTTGGTTTTACCATGAGTTTGTTTATTGGCACATTGGCTTTTGAACAAGGTAATGGCTCTTCTCTATTTAATGACAGGTTAGGTATTGTCATCGGTTCACTAGTTTCTGGCGTATTAGGTTATTTAATTATTAATCGAGAAATTAAAAAGCGTTAAAACAAATAAATAATTTTAACAATGAACATGGCGATGTAACAGTCGCCATTTTTCGTTACAATAGGTTATAAAATTTTCTCTGCTGTGATCTAGTTATGTCTCATCAAGTTAAGCCTCATAAATATCAAGACTTGATCACTTTGTTTAATGCTTGTTTTAGTCAACGTTATAATACTCGTCTTATTAAAGGCGGTGATGAACCTTTATATAGCCCCGCAAACGAAGATTGTTCATACCATCAGGTTATCTTTGCTCGAGGTTTTTATGCTAGTGCTTTTCATGAAATTTCCCATTGGTGTCAAGCGGGTGAGAAAAGGCGTTTACTTGAAGATTTTGGTTACTGGTACACTCCTGATGGTCGTAATGAAAAACAGCAAAAAAAATTTGAACAAGTAGAAATTATTCCTCAAGCAATTGAATGGGCATTTAACGTTGCCGCAGGGCGAAAATTTTATGTGTCCGCAGATAATTTGAATGGTTTTGAAACTGATACTTACCGTTTTAAAAAACAAGTGCATCGGCAAGCATTAATTTTTATTGAAAAAGGCTTTCCTAAACGAGCAGAAAAATTCATTGAAGTCTTAGCCACTTTTTATCAAACCCGATTACCTTTAACGGAAGAGCAGTTTACTTATCTCGAGAGTCAATATGAATCAGTTTAATCTCAGCTCTATTGATGTTATCGGTAGTATTGCTAACAAACGCGATTAAGGATGAGGAAAATGCAAAAATTTAAGTTAGGTTTTTTTATTAACCCTATTGCAGGCATTGGCGGGAGCGTTGCTTTAAAAGGCAGTGACGGTATGACAATGCATGCACTATCGCTTGGCGCGAAACCTAAGGCGAATGAAAGAGCAAGTTTAGCGCTTGAGGTACTGCTTCCTTATCAAAAAAACATCAAAATCTATACTGCTAGTGATTTGATGGGTGAGCAATGTGCTGTTGATTTAGGTTTTAATGTCGACATTGTGTACCAATGCAAAGATATTCAAACAAACAGCGATGATACTGAGTCTGCCGTTAAAGCGTTAATTGCTTGCGGAGTTGATATTATTCTTTTTGCTGGCGGTGATGGTACTGCGCGTAATATTGCCAATGTTATTACTAATACTAACGCTGCTATTAATAAATTTGCAGAAGAATTTCCTGACGACTTGCCTAATGATAATTTAACTCAGCAAGTGCCAGTATTAGGCATACCTGCGGGCTGTAAAATTCACTCTGGTGTATACGCAATTACACCAAAAGCTGCAGGTCGTATAGTCGAGATGATGATCAACAAAGAGTTAGTTACGTTAACTAGCGGTGATGTTATGGACATTGATGAAAGTTTGTTTCGTCAAGGTATTGTTAAGGCCAAACGTTATAGCGAAATGAAAATACCGAGTGAATTACATTATGTGCAAGCGGTAAAGTCAGGCGGAAAAGAAAATGATGAATTGGTTTTGCAAGACATTGCTGCAAATGTAATTGAAGAAATAAAGGAGTATGATGATAGGCAATTTATTATTGGCTCTGGCTCTACAACGGCGTTTTTGATGGAAGAGCTTGCTTTAGAGAATACACTGCTCGGTGTTGATATTGTTGCGCAACATGAACTTATTGCCGCAGACGTTACCGAAGCTGAGTTATTCTCTGCTATTAGTAATTTTAATGGACGCAGTAAATTAGTTATTACATTAATTGGTGGTCAAGGCCATATATTTGGTCGAGGTAATCAGCAACTAAGCCCTCGTATTATTCGTGCAATAATTGCGCAGAGCGGTGGTAAAGAAAATATTATTATTATTGCCACTAAAACTAAACTTGCAGCGTTAACCAATAGACCACTTATTAGTGATACGGGCGATAGCGCTTTAGACGAGCTGTTAACAGGTTACATGGCTATTACTACTGGTTACAAAGATCAAGTACTGTATCCTGTCGCTAGTCCTCAATAACTTTCCCTAAGACCACGGTACGTGGTGTTTATTAAATACTCAGGATAAAATTTTATGTCAGATCATTCAAACAGCACATTAGTAACACTTGAGCAGTTATATCAGTATTTAGATAGTATATTTGAACAAGATGTCGATAGTGATACATTGTTTGCTAGCGGTTATTTACGTGGTTTGATTGCCTTGTCTGCGACAGACTTTGGAGATGAGAAACAAACATTAACAATACAGTTTATAGCAACGGTTAGCGATAGAATAACGGCGGCTAAAACTGAATTGTCACCACAAGATAGTGTTATTGTTGGTAATTTTTGGCTGAATTTGCAAGCACTATTCGCCAGTTAAAAGTACAGAAAAAATAGGCAGCAATATAGTGGCGCGTTTTATCTGAGTTATTGATACACGTTTTATAAAAATTAATTCTTTTAAAAACATCTCTTGGTGACTCGTTGATTTCTATGTGTTTTTTCTTGCGTTAATTATTTTACTTTTCGTTTGATAATGTCTCGAATAATAAATCGATTAGGACTTAAGTTAAATAACATGTCGTTATTAACTGGGTAGGGAGTGCCACAGAGCTCTGCTGTTAAAATATCCG
>JAWSUX010000419.1:0-6970 GCA_033852215.1 Colwellia sp.
CCGTTAACGATATATTGCAATGCGAGCATTCTTTTGCTTTATCAGAAATTTTTTTCTTGCAACTCGGGCAATTCATAACAGCCATTAACTTACTCATACATTAAAGGGAGATGAAATTAAGTACCTTTTAGCAAAATATAAAAAAGCACTTAATTTAATTGGCAATAGTATACCTGACATAAATAGTGATTTCACTACTATACCTATCATACCTCAAGAAGCAGTTTCAGAGCCAAGCTAGAAAATTAGATCAAGGGGCGCTACGTAGGTAATGGTTATTAGGAATCAGCTTATAAAACACTATACGTAGGGAGTATTCTAACGATTTTCCGGGCTATCCAGTTAACCGAACCTAACTTAACGAGGCTTTTAACTAAATCTGTCCTATGAACAAGTAAACTTTAACGTTGACTATTATGCAATTTACGAGACTCGATTTGACAAAAAACAAACAAAAAAATACCGTTCATAACATGAACGGTATTTTGTTTTAAATTTACTTAATAAAATAACGACTCAAAATGAATCAGTTTTTATCGGCAGGTTCATCGTCTTTAGATGTATTTTTAGCAAGTCGATTTTCCCAAAAATCAGCATTTTTAATGCCTAACGCCTTCGGGTCGAAAGTAAAGGTTGTAACACCTATTTTTTGTTGCTCCTCATAATCTTTTAGCGCTTTTATCGCAGGTTTTGCCATAAAAAAGATAATTATAATACCGATAATATTTAGCCAAGCCATCAAGCCAACGCCAATATCTCCCAACCCCCAAGCAGCACTTGGTTGTGCTACGGTTCCGTAAAATACAGCAGACATAATAATTATTTTTAGAACAAACCGTAATGCCGGGATTTTAATGGTTCGGTTAATGTAAGAAACATTGTTTTCTGCAATAAAGTAATAAGCAAGTACCGTAGTAAAGGCAAAGAAAAATAACGCAATAGCAATAAAAGGTTTACCGAAACCAGTTAATACACTATCCACAGCAATTTGAGTAAATTCTGGGCCGTTAATAACAACATCAGCAGCCAAATTTTGCACAAGAAAAACGCTACTTCCTGTAGGCAGGACATTATAAGACTGAGTAATTAAAATCATCAACGCGGTAGCCGTACAAACAAATAAGGTATCAATATAAACAGAAAATGCTTGAACTAAACCTTGCTGCGCTGGATGTTCAACTTCTGCAGCTGCTGCTGCATGAGGCCCTGTTCCCTGACCAGCTTCGTTTGAATAAACACCACGTTTAACACCCCACCCTATCGCAGCACCAAAACCTGCCATAGGAGTAAAAGCATCAGAAATTATCGACATGAAAATAGTAGGTAAAATATCAATGTGTAAAGCAACAATAACACAAGCAATAATGATATAAGCTAACGCCATAAAAGGCACAACAATTTGAGTAAAGCTAGCAATACGTTTTACACCACCAAAAATGATAAAACCTAAAATAACGACAATAAAAGTCGCGGCATATACCTTAGTTAACGGAAGTTCACCTAAAAATGAAGGTACTGTGCCGCCGTTGCCAAAAACATTAACCAATGCTCCGCCAATGCCGTTAGACTGAACAACAGGCAATAACACACCGCAGGCTACTATTGTTGAAATAGCAAATATCCACGCATACCATTTTTGTCCCATCGCTTTTTCAATATAATATGCAGGGCCACCACGGTAAATACCGTCTTCTTCTTCTTTGTATATTTGCGCATTAGTCGACTCAATATAGGCTGTGGCAGCACCAAAAAATGCTACAATCCACATCCAAAAAACCGCACCTGGGCCACCAAAACCAATTGCAGCAGCGACACCAGCAATATTACCGGTACCGACACGGCCCGATAATGAAACAGCAAGAGCTTGAAAAGACGAAATTCCCTGTTCAGAGCTTTTACCCGACAGTAATAAACGATACATTTCTCTAAAGTGACGTATTTGTACAAAACGCGTTAGTACGGTAAAAAACAAACCTGTGCCTAAACACAAATAAATAAGCGCGGGGCTCCAAATAATACCGTTGATGTTATTAATTATTTCTTGCAAAGTTAACTCCTGTAGTAATTTTATTGTTATTTTAAATTGTATTGGGCTTAAAGCTGACAGTTAAATTAGCAAAAACGTATCGAGTTGACGCATGTCAACGAGTACTTTTAAGGTATTAATTAGGCTGTGAAGCAGTAAACGGAATAAATATACGATCAGCGTAGGTCATCTACTATATGGTAAACACCCGTTAAAAAATCTCGTCCTAACAAGCTGCTACGCTTATCAGACCAACCAACACAGTAATCAGGGAGTAAGTCATTATCTTTAAATGGCATTTCAATTGTATAAGCTAAACATTTAAAATGATTACCGACCCAATGAGTACCAACGGTAGGGTTGGCTTTACCTGGCTCATCTTTGTCATAACCACGTTCATCTTGAAACTCAGGAGTGATGGCAATCATAATCTTTTTAAACTTGTCTTCAAGTGTTTTATGGCGTGCATCATAAGCCACTACGCCCTCACAACCAGCAACAAAGTTTACCGGTAATGCTTCATCACCATGAACGTCAAGAAACATATCAACCCCCACTTCAAGCATTTTCTCACGTACAAGAAAAACTTCAGGGCTGCGATCCATTGTCGGGGCTAACCATTCTCTATTTAAATTTGCGCCACAAGCATTGGTGCGTAAATGACCACGAACACTGCCATCAGGGTTCATATTTGGCACAATATAAAAAACAGCTTTATTTAATAATGCACGAGCAACAACGTCATCATCATCAAGAAAACGCTCGAGTAAACCTTCAACAAACCATTCAGCCATTGTTTCACCGGGATGTTGACGCGCTGTAATCCAAATTTTTCGTTTACCCTCTCCTTCTTGACCTATTTTTAACAAACTCATATCACGACCATCAAGTGTCTGACCTAATACTTGCAGCTGACAATCAATATGCAGCTGTGCGTTATGAATCAAGTCTTGATGACGCTCGTAACTATAAGGCGTAAAATAGGCAAAATATACTGAGTCATAGTCGGGTGTTAAGGTGATACTTAATTTTTCACCATTATATTGAGTAGGTACACGAAACCAGTGTTTTCGATCGTAAGAAGCCACGGCTTGGTAATTTTGCCAACCTTCAACATAAGCAGCTTTACCGGCATTAGTTAAGTGAATGACATGCTCTTGCCGCTCGCCCTTAAGCTCATCTGAAGTATCTGTTTGTAACTTGAAGTGAAACCATTGATAAAATTCTGATTGGTTATCATGTTTTATTTCTAATTGAATGTTACTTATATCTGTTGCATCAATAACGCGGATATTACCACTGTCAAAATTGTCAGTTATTTGCATCGTGACTTGTCTTCATTTTGATTATGAGTAGAGTGAAACAGTAGTGTACACAAACAGTCTGGAGATCACTATCTGTGATTAGCCCTACTTAAAAAAGTTTCCGTTAAAGTCATAAGACAAGCGAAATTTTTCAGTTTTATTTACTTACCAAGGTTAATAACTTACCTAACCTGAACTATGGATAGTGAATGTTTGATGGTTAAGTAAAAACAACGGTTTATACTTTTAATAAGAAAATTCATAAACTTAAGTAGCTATATAATCTATCAATGTTTCAACTTATTCTATTATCAAGGCAAAGGTTTATGAATAACTCATTATTTATTGACGTTTTAACGCTGACAATTGGATAAAGAGTAATTTTGAGTAAGTGCTGCTTATCTAGAGTTCAGGTTACCTATAAAGTTTCGGAATAATAACTTGATCTAGATCAAGTTATTGATTACTGTTGGTTCTGTAGAGACAGAAACATCAAAACGAGAATTATCACTTAAGGTTAAGGGTATTACCTATGAAATTAACAACAAGTATGGAAAAATTTATTGTTCACTGGGGCGAAATGGGTTCGCGTTGGGGGGTTAACCGTACGGTTGCACAAATTTTTGCTCTATTAGTATTAAGCGAAGAAGCAATGAATGCCGAGCAAATATCCACAACATTAGGGGTGGCACGTTCAAATGTAAGTAATAGCATAAAAGAATTGCAGTCATTAAATTTAGTTACTATGGCCCATAAGTTGGGCGACCGAAGGGATAACTTTATCGCCATAAAAGATTGCTGGGATATGATGTTAGTCCTTGCATCCGAACGTAAAAAGCGCGAAATAGATCCTACTATGGATGTGCTGACACAATGTTTAGCAGAAGCAAAACTTGATAAATCACCCTGTTATGTTGTACAGCAGTTAAAACAAATGGATGAATTTATGAATACTATGAATGCATGGTATAGCCAAATGAATAAAATGGATCGTGGTTTATTAGTACGTTTCTTCAAACTTGGCACCAAGCTCGTCAACTGGTTAAATAAAAAATAACTCGTTATTTTTACACCTACACATTTCTCTACTAACAGAACTTACTGAAACAAAGTTACTAATTAAAGTTCATTTAAATATTATAAGGTTAATATAATGAAAGACCAACTTAAAAGTGCCGTAAACCTCCCCTCCTTGCACATTACTATACGCAGCTTGTTTACAGGTTACCTACTCGTTATAGGATTAGGCCTTTTAGTCGCTGGTGGGCAGGTATTATTAACGCATGGCATGGCTGATGGTAAATTCGGCTTATCAATCGATGATGTTGTCTACAGCTATTATGGTGATAAAGAAGGAAGTAAATTAGAAAATAAACTCAATGGTTCAATGCAAGATAAGGCGCCGAGAACAGTTAAAATCGATATTATAAAGTGGGTCAGAGAAGGAGCAACAAAATCAGAATGGGATAATAAAATTAAACAGCATTTCGCAGATAGTTGTGTCAAATGTCACAGTGTTATTCCAGGTTTACCTAACTTCACATCTTACCAAGGAGTCACTCCATATACTGAAACAGACCAAGGAGCCAGCATTGATTCGTTAACAAGAGTTTCACATATTCACCTGTTTGGCATCGCCTTTATTTTCTTCTTTGTCGGCTTAATTTTCAGTCTAGCAATCAATATATCTACTTGGCTCAAAACAACAGTTATTACCATGCCTTTTGCTTTTTTATTTATAGATGTACTGTCGTGGTGGTTAACAAAGGTTCACCCTAGTTTTGCTTGGCTTACCATTATCGCAGGTATTGGTTATTCACTTGCCTCTTGTTATATGTGGGTAGTGAGCATATTACAGATGTGGTGGTATCCATATAAAGGCATCAAAAGTAGTGAAAGTCCTTGGTTAAACAATTAACTATGCCTCTACAGTATTACACTCTACCGTGTGCTTCTCACATGGTAGTTATAAACTTAACACCAGTTAATTTATAGTGTGCGCAAATAAAGCCCTAGCTCTGAAGAATACCCCATCGATTTACCAGTTATTACGTTTTGTTCATTCAAAATGTAATAACTAGGATAACCAGTGACAGAAAATACTTGTTTAATTGCTTCGTTACCCAAAGCGATAGGAAAAGTTAATTGATGTTTACTAGTAAATGCCATCACCTCATCTTTAGAAGTAAAATCTAAAGCGATAGCAATAACATCGACATCTTCATTTTTTTGAAACAGCGCCTGTAAATTCCCAATACTTACATGACAAATTTGACACCAAGGAGCAAAAAAATACAACACAGTCACTTTACCTTGGGAGTTAAGTGAAACAGTCTCCCCCATTAAAGTTGATACCTTATCAAGATCAATATGAGGAAATTTTTCAGCGGTAATACTTAATTCAGTATCTGTAGAAAGCATACTACTTTCTCTTAAAAAAGAAAGTAACTGAAAGGCAACAAGAAATATTAACGCTTGAATAATAAAACTACGCAGCAAAATGTTTACCTATGAAAATAATAAATAGTTAGGCTATGGTATGCGTTTAAACTGTACGGGCATCATGACAAACACCTTTTAACTGATGTTAGGCACAGTGCCGTAACTATTTAAGGGCATAACTAAGAGATATATAATTTAATAGACCTGATTATCAGTATTTTTCTTCACATAAAGAAATTAAATTTATAATCCTAGTGTCGTTAGATAGATTACTGAAAGGAAAAACTAGAATAGATAAAGTAAAATGAAAAGCTACTTTGGTTTATTAATGCTAAATAGCCTTCGAATAGTAGCTGAAACCAACAATGAGACCGCAAAGCCTACAAAAAAATATAAAACAACGACTAAAGTAGCTAAACTAGCATCATAAAGCTGACCGTTTTCCAATAAACACATGCCTGAGCTATATTGATAACTTCCCCCTTGCTCGACACAATCATCGACAACGATAAACGTATGTAATGCCCAAATAACGAATAAACTTGTAAAAACACCGATAAGCGTAGGGATTGAAGTGCGATTCATAAATGTCCTGTGTTAGATACCGATTTTACTTACATTTAAGTTGGTAATGACTAGCGATTTTTTTAAAGTTATTTTTTAGCCAAAATTCATTTCCGCGTTTATTCCCTTGATAGCAATTTAATTCAATTGCTTCACAACCTCTAGCTTTAGCTAAATCAACAAGCCAATTAACTAATAACTTCCCTGCCCCTAAATTTTGATATTCAGCTTTAATATAGACATTGTCGGGTTCAATATGCTTACCAACATAATATTTATAATGTGTCCAAATACCACATATACCTATAAGTATATTTTCAGAATAAATCCCCACACACTCATAACCATTATTGATCATATCATCTAAGCGCTTAGTCATAGAATCTCTACTTATCGATGGGTCAAGCTCACTCAATAAAGGCAGGATGGTATACATAATATTTTTTGGTACAAAACTAATTTTCACATGCTTTCCTTAGTTATAAAATGCCCGAGTAGTTAGTGGCAGAACATTATTGGGGAACGAAACACTTTCACTATTTTTATTATCAACTAGCTTGTTATCAAGCTTATTCAACTTTTGTAACAGCTAGTTTGACACTTAATTAGAAGCTCATCTAGGGTATATTTATTG
>JAWSUX010000420.1:0-2674 GCA_033852215.1 Colwellia sp.
TTTGTTTATTTCTAGGTTACCGGGTAGGTAATTATTATCATTACTTTCAAACGACAAATCTTGAGCAGCAACAAAATAGACTCGAGCAGCTTTATCAGCAGAATGCATACTATGTTGAACGTGTTCATTCTTTAGAAGTTGAACTCGCGGTAGAGCAGTTAGCTAATCAGCAAGCACAAGCACTATTGAAGAAAGAAGCTGAACTCTATTTTGACATAAAGAAGCAATTGGCTTTTTATGAAAAAATAATGGCACCCGAAAAGCAGGCGGGCAGTGTGCTTGTGGACAACGTTGATATTGTGGCTACTAACACCCCGAACCTTTATCGTTTTCAGGTAACGTTAGTACAACAAAAGTTAAAAAGGCGTTATACCAAAGGTTTAATTGAACTCAGTTTTATCGGCAGTTTACATGGTAAACCCAAACGAATTAAGCTTACCGATGTATCAACTATAATTAAAAAAGATCTAGCTTTTAGTTTTCAGTATTTTCAATTGATTAGCGGTGAATTCATCTTGCCCGAAAAGTTTATTGCTGAAAAAGTAGCAATTACGGTTAATATTGCTAAATCACGTAGTCAGAAGAAGATTAAATTTGAGCAAACTTTACCTTGGCAGCCTAAAATTAATTAGCTCGCTTTTCGCGCTATTTAAATCCGAGGTATTATTTATTTACATAATACTTGATTAAATTACTCAGGTTTAAGATAATTACCTAATACCGTATATTTCCCCACCTAGTTGATTAGCTTTTTTGTTAATCGGTAGTAAAAAGTTAAGTAGAGCATCATGTCAAATCCAGAATCAAGTGTAGAGTTAAGCCCAGAATCAACTCCAGAATTACCGATTAAATTTACAGATGCGGCAGCAAAAAAAGTATTGTCCTTAATCACAGAGGAAGAAAATCCTGAACTGAAACTACGTGTTTACGTTACGGGTGGTGGTTGTTCTGGTTTTCAATATGGTTTTACTTTTGACGAGAAAGTTAATGACGGCGATATGACCATTGAGAAACAAGGTGTGGTAATGGTAGTGGATCCGATGAGTTTGCAATACCTTGTTGATGGCGAAGTAGATTACTTAGAAAGCCTAGAAGGCAGCCGCTTTGTGGTAAATAACCCAAATGCTAGTACGACTTGTGGTTGTGGTTCTTCTTTTTCTATTTAAGTTTATCTGTAAATGTATTTGCATACGGACGTCGACTTTGTCGGCGTTTTCGCTGTAATATTACGTAATGTTGCGCAAAAATCACCTTCAGTAATGTTAGCTAACATCGCTACTATATTAGACTTGTTGCCCATAATTACCAATCAGCACTAGCCATCCCTCATTAACATTTCAATAATTTTATTCATATCTAAATCAAACTCTTCCGCTCTAACACCTTTAACGATACGGTCATCACAAGCAGACAAGTCTATATTTTGTGTATTAAGAAAATGATTTAGTTTAACGCTGTAAAAAGAATCTACTTTAGGGTTGATTGGATCACCTTCATTGCGCTCTTGAACTAAGGCTAATTTTTTAGACTCTAACTGCACCAATGAACCAACAGGAAAAACGCCAATACACTTTATAAAATGATCAACTAAAGTTGCATCCAAATGCTCTTGCTGTGCTAACTCGCGTAAAATTGCAAAAGCCTTACCATGAGGAAAACCTTTTTTATAAACTCGAGTAGCAGTTAAGGCATCAAAAATATCACAAATAGCGATCATACGGCCATATTTATGAATTTTGTCTGCTTTTACTTGAAAAGGGTAACCTTGACCGTTTAATTTCTCATGGTGTAGCGCAGCAACTTCAAAACTTAGTTTACTAATTCCCGGTGTTTTTTTAATGATATCAATAGAGTGATTAGCATGAGTTTTCATTATCGTGAATTCGTCATCGGTTAGCTTACCTGGTTTATTGAGTATTTCATCAGGTATCATAATTTTTCCAACATCATGTAAAAAGGCACCAATAGAAAGTTGTTCTATTACTTTTCTCTCCATTTTTAAATAACGGGCAAACAAGGTGATATAAATAGAGACCGACACTGAATGTTCTAATAAATATTCGTCTTTATGGCGAATATTTAACATACAAGAAAGTGAGTCAGGGTTATTGAAAATAGCATCGATAGATTCATTGGTAATATCAATAACAGGAGAAAGGTTGAGTGTTGCACCACTTAGAGCAGCATTGAATAGATCTTTTTGTATTAACTTTGACTGGTCAAAAATTTCTTTAGCTTGTTCTAATTCTTCGCGACTAAGCTGCTTACCTTCTTTAGGCTTTATTTTATCTTTTTCGAGGGTTTTACTTTCATCAATAAAAACAGAATGAACTTTTTTACTTTTTAAATGGCTGATTACTGCGCTACTTTTAATATGTCCTGGAGCGGATAACGAAAAGTTTTCTTGCTGCTTCGCTATTTTAACCACATAGTGGCCAACAGTTAATTTATCGAGTGTTATTTCTATCAGCATGCATTTACGCCATTAATGAAAGTTTTATATAAACTATTTTTTTAAGTAGAGTCCCTTACATTCTTTATATTATTAGTTTGAAAGCATAATCATTTATTGATGGGTGCTAAGATCATATTAGCTATTTTTTTTATTATTAACAAATCATTTAATTTTTAAAGGCTAAAATAATTGAGTAAAGGTTACTAAAATAAGTCATTA
>JAWSUX010000421.1:0-3681 GCA_033852215.1 Colwellia sp.
TAATGTTTTCTCATTTTGATCATCGCCATGGTAACCAGGTACTAAAGGGACTTGTGCTTTTTCCATAATTTTTTTAGCGGCGGACTTGGATCCCATGGCTTCAATTGCGCTAACAGGAGGGCCAATAAAGGTGATTTTTTCTTTTGCACATTGACGAGCAAAATCACTGTTTTCTGATAAAAAGCCATAACCTGGATGAATTGCTTGTGCGCCTGTACGTTTAGCTGCTGCTATAATTTTATCGCCTAAAAGGTAACTTTCACGCGAAGGAGAGCCTCCAATATATACAGCTTCGTCAGCCATATGCACATGCAAGGCATCTTTGTCTGCATCAGAGTATACAGCGACAGTTAAAACAGCCATTTTTTTAGCTGTTTTTATAATGCGGCAGGCTATTTCGCCTCGATTAGCAATTAATATTTTACTGAACATCATTTATCCCTTTAATGCTTTCTGAGACTCTTTCGCCAAACTTTTCCTTGGTATTTTTTCTGCTGTTTGCCACTTAGCTGAGCGTCTTTCAAAAAAAGCACTTAAACCTTCTTGCCCTTCATCAGATATTCTAATGGTAGCTATGCGTTCACTGGTCTCTTTAAGCAAATTATCATCTATAGCTTGATAGGCAATATCAAAAACAAGTTGTTTTGCTTGACGCATTGCTTGTGAACCATTATTTAATAAGCGGCTGATCATTTTTTCAACCTCAGCAGTGAGTGATTCTGGCGCAACGACTTCATCAACCAGGCCTAACAGCATAGCTTTATCGCTAGAAAAACACTCAGCACTCTGAAAATAACGACGGCAAGCTTTTACCCCTATAACATTAATTACATACGGACTAATAGTTGCGGGAATAAGCCCTAATTTCACTTCACTTAAACAAAAGCTCGCTTTAGTACTTGCAATAACGATATCACAGCAACTTGCTAAACCGACAGCCCCACCAAAAGCTACCCCTTGGATTTTTGCTATCGTTGTTTGTGGTAAAAAATTTAATTTTTTAAGCATATTCGCCAAGGCATTAGCATCTTTTAAGTTATCCTCATAAGAGTAACTTGCCATTCGTTTCATCCAGCTTAAATCAGCACCAGCACTGAAAGTTTTGCCATTTGCAGCTAATACCATGACATGAATATCATCACGCGCTGCTATCTGTTGAAATATATCAGTAAGCCGTTTGATGACTATGTCATCAAACGCATTATGTTTATCTGGATTATTTAAGGTGACAGTGGCAACTCCTCGATCATTGATTTTAAATAATACGCTATTGTTGATTGTCTCTTTCATTTCAGTCATGAGTATTACTCTTAAATTAATACCTTTGAATCATTACCTTTAAGGTAGTCTAAATTATCGGTGTAAGCTTACATCCTGAATAGGCCAAACTTAGTTTCTTCAATTGGTTTGTTTAATGATGCTGAAATAGCTAAGCCAAGTACTTGCCGGGTATCTGCGGGGTCAATAATACCGTCATCCCACAAACGTGCTGAAGCATAATATGGGTGGCCTTGGTGCTCGTAATTGTTAATGATGGGGTCTTTAAAAGCTTGCTCATCAGCTTCACTCCAATTCTCGCCTAATTTGGCTTTTTTATCTCGAGTTACTTGCGCCATAACATTAGCGGCTTGTTCACCGCCCATAACGGATATACGTGCATTGGGCCACATAAATAAAAATCTAGGATCGTAAGCACGGCCACACATACCATAATTACCTGCACCAAAACTACCGCCAATTAAAATAGTAAATTTAGGTACTTGTGCCGTAGCAACGGCGGTTACCATTTTCGCTCCGTGTTTAGCGATACCATCTGACTCATATTGTTTGCCAACCATAAATCCTGTAATGTTTTGTAAAAACACCAGTGGGATTTTACGCTGTGCACATAGCTGGATAAAATGAGCGCCTTTTTCTGCAGACTCGCCAAATAAAACGCCATTGTTGGCGATTATGCCGACGTTATAGCCAAAAATAGTGGAAAAACCACAAATTAAGGTATTAGCGTATAAAGCTTTAAACTCATCAAAATCACTACCATCAACAATGCGAGCAATAACCTCTCTAACATCGTAAGGTTGACGAGTATCTTTAGGAATAATGCCATATATATCACTACTAGCATATTCAGGTTCGATTACTTTTTTTGCTGAGACTTCAATGCTTTTAACTCTATTAAGATTTTTTATTGTTGAACGGGCGATATCTAATGCATGATGATCGTTTTGCGCATAATGATCGGTAACACCCGAAGTTCGACAATGCACATCTGCACCGCCTAGGTCTTCGGCACTGACAACTTCACCTGTTGCTGCTTTTACTAGTGGTGGACCTGCTAAAAAGATAGTGCCTTGCTCTTTAACAATAATAGACTCATCTGCCATAGAAGGAACATAGGCTCCGCCAGCAGTACAAGAGCCCATTACCACCGCTATTTGCGGAATATTATGGGCTGACATATTGGCTTGATTAAAGAAAATTCGACCAAAATGTTCTCTATCAGGAAATACATCATCTTGATTAGGTAAGTTTGCACCGCCAGAGTCGACTAGATAGATGCAAGGTAAATTATTTTCTTGGGCAATCGCTTGTGCTCTAAGGTGTTTTTTTACTGTTAATGGGTAATAAGTGCCACCTTTTACCGTGGCATCATTTGCAACAATAACGCACTCTTGGCCGCTAACACGACCAATACCCGTGATAATGCCAGCACAAGGCACATTATCTTCATAAACTTTGTAAGCTGCTAGTTGTGAAAACTCTAGAAAAGCAGAGCCATCATCGAGTAAGGCATTAACTCTATCTCGAGGTAATAACTTACCTCGAGATATATGTCTATTTCGAGACGGTTCACCACCACCCAATGTTATTTCTCGGACTTTTTCGCGCAAATCGTTTATTTGTGTTTGCATATGAGCAGTATTGTCTAAAAAATCTTGGCTGCGGGTGTTTATTTTAGATATTAATTTTGCCACGAGAGACCTTAATAGTTAGTTTTCTTTAAAAAAAACAAAAACAATAAAATTAATGGTTACCTTGATTCGTTGAATAATTCACGCCCGATCAACATTCTGCGGATCTCTGAAGTGCCGGCGCCAATTTCATATAATTTAGCATCACGTAATAAACGCCCCGCTGGAAATTCATTGATATAACCATTACCGCCAAGCAATTGAATGGTATCAAGTGCCATTTTTGTCGCTAGCTCGGCGGCATATAAAATCACTGCTGCCGAATCTTTACGTGTAGTTTCACTGCGGTCACAAGCTTGTGCAACCATATATGCATAAGATTTAGCTGCATTCATCTGTGCATACATATCTGCAATTTTTCCTTGTACTAATTGGAACTCACCAATAGATTGACCGAACTGTTTTCGGTCATGGATATAAGGTACAACTAAATCCATACAAGCATCCATAATGCCTAAGGGTCCACCAGATAAAACGATGCGTTCGTAGTCTAAGCCTGACATTAATATGTGTACGCCTCTGCCTTCAGTGCCTAATATGTTTTCCGCAGGTACTTCACAATTTTGAAAAACCAATTCACAGGTATTAGAACCTCGCATGCCTAATTTATCTAGTTTTTGATGACGAGAAAACCCAGGATAATTACGTTCAACTATGAATGCAGTAATACCCTTTGAACCAGCACTGGTGTCTGTTTTGGCGTAAATAA
>JAWSUX010000422.1:0-4416 GCA_033852215.1 Colwellia sp.
CGCCTGCTTTAAGTGCGTATTCACCAGCAAAGTATTCTTTGTGATCATCACCCATGTCAGAGCATGACATGTTTTGATGTTTAACACAGGCAATACCTTGACGAATTTCTTCACGTTGAACTTTCTTAACATAACCAAGCATACCTTGCTCACCAAAGTACTCTTTAGCTAGGTTGTCTACAGACAATGCAGTAGTGTGGTAAGTAGGTAGAGTGATCAAGTGATGGAATACGTTCGCTTCACGTGCAGTATCTGCTTGGAAAGTACGAATGCGCTCATCAGCAGTTGCAGACAATTCAGTTTCGTCATATTCAGCTTTCATTAAGTCAGCACGAACGTATGCAGATACATCTTGACCTGCTTCAACCATTGCATCAAATGCTTGCTGACGGAAGTTAAGTGTCCAGTTGAAAGATGGAGAGTTGTTATAAACAAGTTTCGCATCAGGATGAACTTTACGAACGTCATCCATCATGCCAGCAATTTCGTGTACTGTAGGTACTGCAGTTTCGATCCAAAGTAGATCTGCACCTGCATTAAGAGCACCGATACAGTCAAATACACAACGTTCATGACCAGTGCCTTGACGGAATTGGTACAAACCAGAAGGTAAACGCTTAGGACGAACTAACTTACCACCACGGTTAAATACAACATCGCCTTCAGCCATGTCAGCTACGTTAATTTCTTCAACGTCTAAGTAAGAGTTGTAGATATCACCAGAATCACCAGGCTCTTTAACTACAGCGATTTCTTTAGTAAGACCTGCACCTTCAGAGTCAGTACGTGCAACGATTAAACCGTTGTCGATACCTAGTTCTAGGAAAGCATGACGTAATGCACGAATTTTAGAATGGAAATCAGCATGAGGAACAGTTACTTTGCCATCTTGATGACCACATTGCTTTTCATCAGCAACTTGGTTTTCAATTTGAAGTGCACAAGCACCGGCTTCAATCATTTGCTTAGCCATGATGTAAGTCGCTTCAGCGTTACCAAAACCAGCATCGATATCAGCAACAATTGGTACAACGTGAGTAACGTGGTTATCAATTTTGAATTGAATCGCAGCTTTATCGCCTTCAGCAGCAGCGTCTAGTTCGCGGAAAAGACCGCCTAGTTCACGTGCATCAGCTTGACGTAAGAATGTATAAAGCTCAGCAACCAAAGAAGCTACAGAAGTTTTTTCGTGCATAGATTGATCAGGAAGAGGACCAAACTCACTGCGAAGTGCAGCAACCATCCAACCTGAAAGGTATAAATAACGACGGTCTGTTTTGCCATCAAAATGTTTCTTGATAGAAATCATTTTTTGTTGGCCAACAAAACCATGCCAACAACCTAGAGATTGTGTGTATTGAGTTTTGTCTGCATCGAATGCTGCCATATCATTACGCATAATATCTGCAGTATACTGAGCAATTTCTAAACCAGTTTTAAATTTGTTCTGTAGACGCATGCGAGCAACTGATTCTGGGTTGATAGGTTCCCAAGAGTCACCTGCTTTTTCTTTAATCGCTTTAACTGCATCGATTGCACTTTGATAGTTAGACATATCCATCTCTCCAATAGTCGTTTATTAATAATTAATAGTGATAGTATTCTTAAGTAGGGTAACGTTTAGGTAGGTTACCTTTTTCGAAAGCTACTACACCTGACAGCAATAACAATAACTCAATCGACTAGTATTTTTGAAATATATATTTACTATTGCCGCCATTCACAAAACAAATAGTAGTACTGATCTAGCTGATATACAAACTGATTTACTGCTTAACTCTATGCAGCATAATTCAAGAGCCATTGAAATAAGTAAGTATTTAGCTTATATATTGTTTCATTATACTTATCGGAAGAGTCATAAACTGTATGAATATATCTAAAATCGACTTAAACTTATTGATTTATTTGGATGTTTTATTGCGTGAAAAAAATGTCACCAGGGCTG
Source organism: Colwellia sp. (assembly GCA_033852215.1). Taxonomy (GTDB): domain Bacteria; phylum Pseudomonadota; class Gammaproteobacteria; order Enterobacterales; family Alteromonadaceae; genus Colwellia. Next base: position 1,949 of record JAWSUX010000422.1, read on the forward strand.
CTAGCCAGTTAAACATCACTCAACCAGCAATGAGCAATGGTCTAAAAAGATTAAGAACCTTATTTGGTGACCCTATATTAGTACGCACCTCTGATGGTATGGTGCCAACGGAGCGTGCACAAGTCTTAGCACCAAGCATCCGTAAAATATTACTTGAATTAGAAGAGGCTTTACAAGGTGAGGAAGAATTTAACGAATTCAATAGCCAGCGTGTCTTTCGCATCATGGCTAGTGACTATGCCGCCTCAACTTTAATACCGACTCTTTTGAGATCATTGAATAAAGTAGCGCCAAATATCACCTTAGACATTATGACACCAAGTGATGTAACTTTTCATGATGTGGAAGCGGGCAAAATAGATATGGCAATTAACCGCTTTGATGAATTACCGCAGTCTTTTCATCAAAAAGCAATATGGCGAGATTCATTTTCTTGCCTGTTAAGTGCTGATAACCCTGTGGTTAGTAAGTTTAACCTAAATTCTTACTTAGACGCTAAGCACGTTTGGGTATCAAAAACAGGCTTTGGTGTTGGCGTTGGTATGGATCCTAAAGACGTACAAAAATTGGGTTGGGTTGATGAGTCATTGGCTCGTTTAGGTAAAAAAAGAAATATTAAAGTTTTTACCCGTAATTATCATGTCGCCATGCAATTAGCTTATGAAGATAACTTGATAGCAACCTTACCAACAAAAGCAGCGTTATTACATAAAAACGATAGTAATTACACTATTCTAAAACCACCTTTTGAAATACCTGACATTGAACTTAAAATGATATGGAGCCCTTTATTGCATCATGATGCGAGCCATGTTTGGTTTAGACAACTAGTTATTGCCGCGGCCCAAAAGTGCCAAGAAAATCACTAGTGAGTGTAGGTTAGCAAAGTTAATGAAAAATATTTTTTATACTCTTTTTGCTATATCCCTAAGTTTAACATTAGGTAAACTTGTCAATTTTTCCATTGGTGGCTTACCCGCAAGCTTATATGGCATGCTGATTTATTGTTTATTATTACAGCTAAACTGGTTAAAACCTACGAGAATTGAAAATACCAACCATTGGCTTATCAAAAATATGGGGGTATGTTTTGTTTCTCCAGGTGTCGGTATTATTAATCATTTTGATTTAATTGAACAACATGGTATAGCGTTGATTAGCATTATTTTGATTTCTACCTTTGTCTTATTAACGCTTGTTGGCTTGTTGAGTGAGCGCTATTTACTGACAAAAAACACCAACGGCAATAAAGAAAACCAGCCATGTTTATAAGCAACTTATTCGCAGAGATAACACCCAACTTACTCACAAGTATTGCTTTAACTTTACTGACACTCGTTATATATCAAGCCGCGGCATTTTTACAGCAAAGGTGGCAGTCTATTTGGTTAAACCCTATGTTAGTAACGATTAGCATATTCATCCCCTTTTTATTACTCAATAACATTAGCTATCACGAATATACACAAGCAATAAATATTCTAAGCAGCATGTTAGAGCCCGCAATTGTTGCTTTAGGCTTTCCGCTTTATTTGCAATTCAGACAAATTAAATTTCATTACCAACAGATACTTAGCATACTAGCGTTAGGTGTTATTATTGTGATTAGCATTAGTTTGGTTTTAGCAATGATATTGATTGCTACGCCAAAAATCGCTATTGCGTTATCATTAAAGTCGGTAACAACGCCCATAGGTATCGCATTAACAGAGCAACTTGCCGGTGATAGCTCTATTACAGCTTTTTCTATTATGATTGCAGGGCTATTTGGTGGCTTAGTCGGTCCTAAATGGTTAATGTTCATCGGTGTTAAATCAGCTAAAGCACAAGGCTTAGCAATTGGTGCTGCTAGCCATGTTGTTGGCACCGCGGTATTAGCTAAAGTAAGCAGTGAACACGCAGCTTATAGCTCAGTATCCTTGATATTTTCCGCCTTATTAACTGCGTTAATCAGCCCTTGGTTAATCCCTGCTCTGTTGAGCCTATTTAGCTAAGCCTAGTTTAATCGAGCTCAATTCACTCAATTCCCCTACTTGATTAAGTACGTCACTCAACTAGGCTTTATCCTCTCTAGTTAATAAAAACCCATACTCCATTCATATTATGAATAGTAGTTATCATAAAGTGCAATGGGCTAGATAAAAACAATAAATTTCATGAATACCACTGAATTATAAATATTACTTTCAATAGGTTATGGTGAAAACCTTCGTGAATTATTATTGAGTTAACGCTAAAACTAGCCATTAGCTCACTTTGTCACTATTGCCTGTACCTTCAATTCCCCCTAGGATAACCAACACAAACAAGCAATATGAAAGCTTTAAGCATATAATCAGGCATATAGTTGAGCGCAGCGTAAGCTAAGTTTAAACAAGCCAATGCTGTGAAAACTCATATTACTTACTATTACTTACCATTTATTTACCAATAAGTTAACGACAATGCTTAGCTATATTATTGGCCAA
>JAWSUX010000055.1:0-9143 GCA_033852215.1 Colwellia sp.
TACCAGTACGATGTTCCTGTTGAGACCGGAGATGGTATCCCTACTGACGATATCAACACTAAAGAGATAAATGCTGATCTTATTATGGAGATGGCTTCACTGATGCATTGTGGTGAGTTTGATCACCAGTTAAATTCTGTTTTAATCTCGATAAACGGAGACTTGGTGTTGGAAAAATACTTCCCAGGTTTTGTCAGTGTTGGAAACCGTACTATCGTAGATTATGATAAAGACTCCCTGCATACATTGGCCTCGGTTAAAAAAAGCATTCAATCAGCATTGGTTGGAGTCGCTTTAGAGCAAGATTTACTGACATTTGAAAATACGCGTCTTTATGATTATTTCTCTGATTATACTGATGTAGACTGGTTCGAACCTTACGTAATTGATGGAGAAGAATACAAAAAAGCAGATATAACGCTAAGGGATTTACTTACCATGTCAGCAGGTTTCGAGTGGGATGAATTATCGGTTCATTATGGACATGCTGATAATTCGTTAACGCATATGAATGATGCAGAGGATGGCTTCGAACATTTATTCCAACTGCCACTTGTAACGCCTCCTGGTCGTGACTTTGTCTATAGCACAGGCGTTGCTGATGTTATTGCTGAAATAATTAAGCGAAGCACAGGGCAAGAGCCGCGTGATTTTGCTAGTGCCGAATTTTTTCAACCGTTAGGCATTGATGATTTTTATTGGGACAAGGGTTTGTCGATACGGCCGCGCGATATGTTGAAGTTTGGTCAGTTATATCTAAATCAGGGGAAATGGGGAGAAACTCAGATTTTATCGCCAGAGTGGGTTGCACAGTCTCTAGAAAAGGCATTCGATTTTGGCGGTGGACAGCGAATGACGGGATATGGATATCAGTGGTGGCATAATGGTTTTACGATAGATGGTGTTGAGTATGATGCTAGTGCAGCACTGGGTTATGGTGGGCAGCAAATTTTGATTTTTGAAGAATTTGATATGGTTGTTGTGTTTACCGCAGCGGAATACCCAGCTGTTCACAACAATACGCGTACACCTTATATGTGGCTTAGCAATTATATTGTTCCTGCCATTGTTAACTCATCAGCACAGTAGATTTAGTTAATGCTTTTTTAGGAATTTTCTTAACTCCTCTTTTAGACTGAATAGCTTTGGCTAGTCGCTAATTTTATTAGTGTAAAAGAGGTCGGTAAAACTTAAAATCATTTGTAGTCTTTAAGCCATAAGCTAGCCCTCATTATTTTTATATAGCTACATCAATGCTCAAACCTATTTGAATAGTACAGATCCTAGAGTCCTTTCATCTCACATAAACCACCTATAATCCTACTTTTATATAGTAGGAAATGGTTGAGCTATTGTTAAATTTTAAGCAAAAAAAAAGCATGCCGAAGCATGCTTTTATCAAAATAGTTAAGACTTAACTATTTTCTAGCAGCGTCTTTAGCTATTTTAGCCGCTTTAACTTCTGCAATTACTTCTTCAGCTACGTTGTTAGGACAAGGCATGTAGTGAGAGAATTCCATAGAGAATTGACCACGACCTGATGTCATTGTACGTAGGCTTCCGATGTAACCGAACATTTCTGAAAGAGGTACGTCAGCTTTAATACGAACACCAGAAACACCCGCGTCTTGACCTCCGATCATGCCACGGCGACGGTTTAAATCACCAATAACATCACCAACGTGATCATCAGGCGTAAACACATCAACTTTCATGATAGGTTCGATTAACTGGGCACCCGCTTTTGGAATTGATTGACGGAAAGCACCACGAGCAGCGAGTTCAAATGCAACAGCAGATGAATCGACAGCATGGAAACCACCATCGTATAATTCAATTTCAACGTCAAGTACAGGGAAACCAGCAAGAACACCAGTATCCATCATGCCTTTAAAGCCTTTCTCGATAGCAGGGAAGAATTCTTTAGGAACATTACCACCAACAACAACAGAGCTGAATACGAAACCAGAACCAGGTTCGCCGGGCTTGATACGGTAATCAATTTTACCGAACTGACCAGAACCACCAGATTGTTTCTTATGTGTGTAAGAATCTTCAATTGCCGTTGTGATTGTTTCACGGTAGGCAACTTGTGGCTTACCAACTTCTAATTCAACACCGTAGGTACGTTTTAGAATATCTACTTTGATATCTAGGTGAAGTTCACCCATACCAGATAAAATCGTTTCACCTGAATCTTGATCAGTTTCAACTTTAAAAGTAGGATCTTCTGCAACCATTTTACCGATAGCAAGACCCATTTTCTCAGTTGAACCTTTATCTTTTGGTGTAACAGAAATTGAAATTACAGGCTTAGGGAATACCATCGCTTCTAGGATGATTGGGCTCTTAGGATCACATAATGTGTGACCTGTCTGAACGTTACTTTTCATACCAACAATTGCGATGATATCGCCAGCTTGTGCTGAAGTAAGTTCGTTACGGTCATCGGCTTGCATTTCACACATACGGCCAACACGCTCAGTTTTACCTGTTGCAGCATTAAGAATGGTATCGCCTTTCTTCAATGTACCTGAATAGATACGTACGAAAGTTAATGTACCAAAACGGTCATCAGTGATTTTGAAGGCTAACGCTTTGAATGTTTCATCTGCAGAAACGATTGCGTACTCACCATTAGGCTCACCTTCTTCATCAGTAAGTGGCTGTGGATCAACATCTGTAGGTGAAGGTAAATAATCAACAACAGCATCAAGAATATTTTGAACACCCTTGTTTTTAAAAGCAGAACCACAGTAAGTAGGGAAGAAGTCCATAGTACGTGTACCTTTACGGATACAACGTTTGATATCTTCCATAGATGGCTCAGTGCCTTCTTCTAGATATGCTTCGAAAAGATCATCGTCTTGCTCAAGTGCCGTTTCAAGAAGCATTTCGCGATATTCTTCTACTTTCTCAACCATGTCCGCAGGCACATCTTGGATTTCAAAGTTCTCAGGAAGACCTGAGTCATCCCATACCCATGCTTTACGGGTAAGTAGGTCAACAACACCAACAAACTCATCTTCTTCACCAATTGGCAATACCATGATAAGTGGGTTAGCACCTAATACGTCTTTAGTCTGTTTAACAACACGGTAGAAATCAGCACCTAAACGGTCTAATTTGTTTACAAAGATGATACGTGCAACTTCTGAGTCATTAGCATAACGCCAGTTAGTTTCTGATTGTGGTTCAACACCACCAGAACCACAGAATACACCAACACCACCATCAAGTACTTTAAGTGAACGGTAAACTTCAACAGTGAAATCAACGTGACCAGGAGTATCGATAACATTGAAACGGTGATCGTTCCAAAAACAGCTTACTGCAGCAGACTGGATGGTAATACCGCGCTCAGCCTCTTGTTCCATGAAATCAGTTGTTGACTCACCGTCATGTACTTCACCAGTTTTATGGATCTGACCAGTTAATTTAAGGATACGTTCAGTTGTTGTGGTTTTACCAGCATCAACGTGAGCGAAGATACCAATGTTTCTGTATTTGGATAAATCTGCCATTACTTTACTCTATTTAAGTCGCTACTAAAAAAGCGGAATTGTTGAAAATTTGCGCGCGAGTATACCATTAACAAAACAAAATCCATAGAAAATTGATAAATAAATTATTATATAAACTTAATAAGGGATTCAAATAATTATCTACCTATATAAGCAGAGCGATTTAATAATAAGAAGGGTAGGTGATCACAGCTTATATTTCATGATCACTTCAATAGAAACTTTACATGAGAAATTGGTTTAACTGCTTTAAGCTAGCATGAATGTTTATTACGGTGAGTAGCCAATAATCAATATAGGGTTTTCTTTATTTATATAGATTAATATAAATTACTTGCACATAAATAATACTTTTGTATAATACGCGCTCGCATTCGGTCAAGCTGAGTGTGGTTTGGTAAAGTGAGTAGCTTTTCCAAAAAACAAACGAGAGAAAACTTCTCGTTTGTTTTACAGCAACGCTAATTTTGCGTTGAATGTTTATTAAGTAATACACCCCCTTCCAGTACATAAGGAAGCAGAGGGATGTATTTTTTTGTTCTTTAAAAAGGGGATTTGTCTTCATGTCAAATCAAAGAATTCGCATTCGTTTGAAAGCGTTCGATCATCGTTTGATTGATCAATCTACAGCAGAAATCGTTGATACTGCAAAACGTACTGGTGCTCAGGTTCGTGGTCCAATTCCACTTCCTACACGTAAAGAACGTTACACTATCTTGACTTCTCCACACGTTAACAAAGATGCACGTGATCAGTACGAAATTCGTACTCACAAACGCATGATTGATATCGTTGAGCCAACTGAAAAGACTGTAGACGCATTAATGCGTTTAGATCTTGCAGCTGGTGTTGATGTTCAAATCAGCTTGGGCTAAGAGGAGTTTTAACAATGACTATAGGTCTAGTTGGACGTAAAGTGGGTATGACTCGTGTCTTCACAGAAGATGGTGTTTCTACCCCTGTTACTGTTATTGAAGTTGAAGCAAACCGTGTTGCTCAGGTTAAAACTGTAGACAACGATGGCTATTCAGCGCTACAAGTTACTACGGGCAAGCGTAAAGCAAGCCGTGTAACTAAACCAGCTGCTGGACATTTCGCGAAAGCAGGTATCGAAGCAGGCCGCGGCTTGTGGGAATTCCGCTTAAACGAAAACGAAGGTAGTGACATAGAAGCTGGCAGTGAAATCACTGTTGAAGTATTCAATGACACTAAATTAGTAGACGTTACTGGTACATCTAAAGGTAAAGGTTTCCAAGGCGGTATTAAGCGCTGGAACTTTACTATGCAACATGCAACACATGGTGTTTCGTTATCACATCGTTCTAACGGTTCGTTAGGTCAATGTCAAACACCAGGTCGTGTATTTAAAGGCAAAAAAATGTCTGGTCACATGGGTTCTGTGCGCGTTACTACACAAAACCTTGAATTGGTTCGTGTTGATACAGAACGTAACTTGTTGCTTGTTAAAGGCGCAGTTCCGGGTGCTATCAATGGCAACGTAATCATCAAACCAGCTGTTAAAGCTTAGTCCAGGAGATTTTGTGATGGAATTATCATTAAAAGACGCATCAGGTGCTCTTGAAGTATCTGAAGCAACTTTTGGACGTGAGTTTAATGAAGCGTTAGTACACCAAGTAGTAGTTGCTTACGCAGCTGGTGCTCGTCAAGGTACTCGTGCTCAGAAAACTCGTTCAGAAGTTAGCGGCGGTGGTGCAAAACCATGGCGTCAAAAAGGTACTGGCCGTGCACGTGCTGGTACTACTCGTGGTCCAATTTGGCGTTCTGGTGGCGTAACATTCGCTGCAAAACCTCAAGACCACAGCCAAAAAGTTAACCGTAAAATGTATCGTGGTGCTATCGCTAGCATTTTATCTGAATTAGTTCGTCAAGAACGTTTAGTTGTTGTTAACGATTTTTCGGTAGAAACGCCTAAAACTAAAGAGTTAGTTGCTAAGCTGAAAGGTTTAGAACTTAAAGACGTATTGATTGTAACGAAAGAAGTTGACGAGAACTTGTTCTTATCAGCACGCAATTTATATAAAGTTGACGTTCGTGACGTTGCAGCAATCGACCCTGTAAGTTTAGTTGGTTTCGAAAAAGTTTTAATCACTGCTGATGCAGTTAAAGAAATTGAGGGGATACTAGCATGATAAACGAAGAACGTTTGTTGAAAGTGCTTTTAGCACCAAATATTTCTGAAAAAGCAACTACTGCTGCTGAAGCAAACAACACTGTTGTTTTCAAAGTAGCTACAGATGCAACTAAAGCTGAAGTTAAAGCTGCTGTAGAGAAACTTTTCGAAGTTTCTGTTGTAGGTGTTAATACACTTAATGTTAAGGGTAAAGTAAAACGTACCGGTGCACGTTTTGGTCGTCGTAACGACTGGAAAAAAGCCTACGTAACTCTTGCAGAAGGCAGTGACATTGACTTCGTTGGCGCGGAATCATAAGGAGCAGATAAAATGGCTATAGTAAAATGTAAACCTACTTCTCCGGGTCGTCGTCACCTAGTTAAAGTGGTAAACAACGAGCTTCATAAAGGTAAGCCTTATGCACCATTATTAGACACTAAGTCTAAGTCTGGTGGTCGTAACAATAATGGTCGCATTACTGTTCGTCACATTGGTGGTGGTCATAAGCAACATTATCGTATCGTTGATTTTAAACGTCTTAAAGATGGCATTCCAGCCAAAGTTGAGCGTTTAGAATATGATCCAAACCGTAGTGCTAACATTGCGTTAGTGTTATACGCAGATGGTGAACGTCGTTATATCCTAGCCCCTAAAGGCTTAAGTGCTGGAGATAGTATCCAGTCAGGTGTAGACGCTCCAATCAAAGCGGGTAACGCTATGCCGTTACGTAACGTACCATTAGGTAGTGTTATTCACGCAATCGAACTTAAACCAGGTAAAGGTGCTCAAATTGCACGTGCAGCTGGTACTTACGCACAATTAGTTGCGAAAGATGGTGCTTACGTTACTTTACGTCTTCGCTCTGGCGAAATGCGTAAAATCGAAGCAGATTGTCGTGCTACTTTAGGTGAAATCGGCAATTCTGAACACATGCTTCGCTCTTTGGGTAAAGCTGGTGCTTCAAGATGGCGCGGTGTTCGCCCAACTGTTCGTGGTGTTGCCATGAACCCAGTTGATCATCCACACGGTGGTGGTGAAGGTAAAACATCTGGCGGTCGTCACCCGGTATCACCTTGGGGTGTACCAACTAAGGGTTACAAGACTCGTTCGAACAAGCGTACTGATAAATTTATCGTACGTCGTCGTACTAAATAGTACATTTAACTAAAGCTCTACGCTGTTAAGCAATTACTTAATTTAAGTACAATTAACAGCCAGAGCCAATAATATTAAGGAATCACCATGCCACGTTCCCTCAAGAAAGGTCCTTTTATTGACCTACACTTGTTGACGAAGGTAGAGAAAGCGGTGGAAAGCGGGAATAAAAAGCCAATTAAGACTTGGTCCCGTCGTTCAATGATCATCCCTACGATGATCGGATTGACCATAGCTGTCCATAATGGCCGTCAACACGTTCCTGTATTTGTAACCGAAGAAATGATCGGTCACAAATTAGGCGAATTTGCACCAACTCGTACTTATCGCGGTCATATCGCTGATAAGAAAGCGAAGAAGTAAGGGGAAGTTAAATGCAAGCTACAGCTATACATAAATTTGCCCGCGGTTCTGCTCAAAAAGCGCGTTTAGTTGCGGATCAAATCCGTGGCGAAAATGTTGAGAAAGCACTTGAAATTTTAACTTTTAGCAACAAAAAAGCTGCTGAATTAGTTAAAAAAGTACTTAACTCTGCTATCGCAAATGCTGAGCATAACGAAGGTGCAGATATTGATGAATTATTCGTTAAAACTATATTAGTTGACGATGGTCCAACAATGAAACGTATTATGCCACGAGCGAAAGGCCGAGCCGATCGCATCATCAAGCGCACTAGTCACATCACTGTGATTGTGTCTGATTCTTAGGAGATATTAGTATGGGTCAAAAAGTACATCCTACCGGTATACGCCTGGGGATCACGAAACCTTTCGCGTCAACTTGGTTTGCAGGCAATAAAGATTTTGCTAGCAACTTAGACGGCGACCACAAGGTTCGCGAATATTTAAAAGAAAAGCTTAAACGCGCATCACTTTCTAAAGTGGTAATCGAACGTCCAGCTAAATCTATCCGCGTAACAATTCACACGGCTCGTCCAGGTGTTGTTATTGGTAAGAAAGGCGAAGACGTAGAGAAGTTACGTTTAGCTGTTTCTAAAATTGCTGGTGTTCCTGCTCAAATCAACATCGCTGAAGTACGTAAGCCAGAAATGGATGCGCAGCTTGTTGCAGATAGCATTGCTAGTCAATTAGAACGTCGTGTTATGTTCCGTCGCGCTATGAAGCGTGCCGTGCAAAACGCAATGCGTTTAGGCGCTAAAGGCATCAAAGTACAAGTTAGTGGTCGTTTAGGCGGCGCTGATATCGCACGTGCAGAATGGTATCGTGAAGGTCGTGTACCTTTACATACATTACGTGCTGATATTGACTACGCAATTGCGCGTGGTAACACTACTTACGGTGTTATTGGTATCAAAGTTTGGATCTTTAAAGGCGAAATTATTGGCAACATGCCATTGGTAGCAGAGCAACCAGCTGCTAAGCCTAAAAGAAAGAACAACCGCAAAGCGAAGTAGAGGAATAAGTAATGTTACAACCAAAACGTACTAAATTCCGTAAGCAATTTAAACTACGTAACCGTGGCCTAGCTCACGTAGGTAGTTCAGTTAGCTTCGGTACTTTCGGTTTGAAATCGGTTGAGCGTGGTCGTATGACTGCACGCCAAATTGAAGCCGCTCGTCGTGCCATGACTCGTCATGTTAAACGTCAAGGTAAAATCTGGATACGCGTATTCCCTGATAAGCCAATTACTAAAAAACCTCTTGAGGTTCGTATGGGTAAAGGTAAGGGTTCAGTAGAATATTGGGTTTGCCAAATTCTTCCTGGTCGTGTTCTTTATGAAATGGAAGGTGTGTCTGAAGAGATAGCGCGTGAAGCTTTTGCTTTAGCTGCTGCTAAACTTCCATTCAAAACTACCTTCGTAACTAGGACGGCATTGTAATGAAAGTTAGTGAACTTAAAGCAAAAAGCATTGAAGAGCTAAATGCTGAATTACTAGAACTTCTTCGCGAGCAGTTTAACTACCGCATGCAAGCAAGTACTGGTCAATTAGCACAAACTCATTTGCTAAGAATCGTACGTCGCAATATTGCACGTGTTAAGACTATCATCACTGAAAAGGCAGGTAAGTAATGAGCGAAGTTAAAATCCGCACAGTACAAGGCGTTGTTATCAGTAACAAGATGGATAAGTCTATCGTTGTAATGATTGAACGTCGCGTTAAGCATCCTATGTACGGTAAATACATCACGCGTTCAACTAAGTTGAAAGCACATGATGAAGATAACGTATGTAACGAAGGCGATTTAGTAACTATCACTGAAGTTGCACCTATTTCTAAGTCTAAAAACTGGAAATTAGTTGACGTTTTAGTTAAAGCTTAATCTTTTATAGATTATATTTTTAACGAAGTGTTAGTCAAAAACCCTTATCATT
>JAWSUX010000423.1:0-5219 GCA_033852215.1 Colwellia sp.
ACAATCCTGACACAGGGGGGTACGCAGAGCTATGATAATGGTTTTTCTGTTAACCGGTTAACCATGCGATTAATGTTACCTACTCTTTTTACTAGCGTGGAAGCGAATAATTATGACGTTCAAGATATTGAAAATATGTTGCTAGAGCGCGAAGACTTGGAAGTAAGGTTTAATGAATTACTTCTTACATTTGATTCAAATTCAGGTGTGTCTGGTGTTGGTTATGTGGGAGATGGCACATATACTATTGATGTTCCTGAACCCTCAACCCTCGCTATTTTTTCTCTAGCACTTATCGGGCTTGTATCACGTAGATTTAAGAAGTAATTTCATTTTATAGTATATCCCGTCCTAGAATATGTTGACGGTTTTTAATGAAAGGCCAGTGACTTATGTCTCTGGTCTTTTTTTTGTACTTGGTTTGGTGTTTTCAAGCTTAGGAAAATCTTTAAGCTCAGTCGCTTTCGACCTATATTTTTATGTAAAGCTTACCTAGTTAAAGTCTTAAGGGAAAGTAATGTTTGTATCTATTGATAATGAAATACCAAGAAAAACTTATGGTATAATCTCGCCATTATTACCAAAATAAAATATATAAAACAAAAAAGAGCTAAGGTAAATTTTTAACCATGTCCAATGAAAAACTAAAATTTGAAATTATCCCCGTTACCCCGTTTGAGCAAAACTGCACCTTATTTTGGTGTAATGAAACCAAAGAAGCTGCCGTTGTTGATCCTGGCGGCGATATTGAAAAAATAATAGCAGCCATTAAAAAAAATCAACTGACCTTGGTTAAGATTTTGCTTACTCATGCCCATATTGATCATGCGGGAGCGACGAATTCCTTAGCTAAGCATTATGGTGTTACGGTTGAAGGACCACACCAAGAAGATCAATTCTGGATTGATATGATTGTTCAACAAAAACAAATGTTTGGTAGTGCTTTCTCTTATGCTGAGTCATTTATCTCAGACCGTTACTTGCAGCAGGGCGATACAGTGAGCTTTGGTAATATTGAACTTGAGGTCTATTTTTGTCCGGGTCATACCCCTGGGCATGTGGTGTTTTTTCATCGTGATTCAAAGCTTGCTCAAGTAGGTGATGTATTGTTTAGCGGCTCTATTGGTCGTACCGACTTTCCCAGAGGAGATCACGCGACCTTAATTCACTCTATTCGTAATAATTTATTTCCACTGGGTGATGAAGTACGTTTTATTCCAGGGCATGGACCCATGGGAACATTTGGTCAAGAGCGTCGTCATAATCCACACGTGAGTGATGCTGCGGTAGGTCAAAATAATGGAGGCAACTAATACTATGGCAAATTTTGTTTTCAGTGCGCAGCACCGATTAAAAAAAGTTGATAACAGCAAAGTATTTCAAGGCATAGTCATTGCTGTGATTTTGTTATCGGCATTATTGATTGGTGCTAAAACTCATAATTTATCAGCCAACGCTATGTCAATATTACTCATATTGGATGTTGCGGTTACCGTTTTTTTTACTATCGAGTTAAGTATTCGTTATTTGGCTGACCCACAAAAGAAACAATTTTTTAAAAGTGGTTGGAACATATTTGATACCGTTATTGTTATCGGTAGTTTGATACCATCAGGCGGTACCGGTGTTTTATTAGCGAGACTCTTACGAATATTTCGTGTTTTACGTTTAGTCTCGATGGTGCCAGAGCTTCGTTTATTAATCAATGCGCTCCTTAAAGCTATACCGCGTATGGGGTATATTGCGCTGCTTATGTTTGTCATCTTTTATATTTATGCTGCTATTGGCAGCATGTTCTTTCATCAAATTAACGAAGTACTTTGGGGAGATGTTTCTATTTCCATGTTAACTTTGTTTCGAGTTAGTACCTTTGAGGATTGGACTGATGTGATGTATGAAACCATGGCAGTATATCCTTTAAGTTGGGTCTATTATTTAAGCTTTATCTTTTTAACGGCATTTATCTTCTTAAATATGATGGTAGGTACAGTATTAGAGGTTATGAGCCAAGAACACGATCAGTTTCGCGCTGAGCAGCATGGTGAAACAGGTGATGGTGGTGAGCCAGCCAGTCGTGCACAAATTGAAAATGTTGAACGCGAATTAGTTGAAATTAAAGCATTACTTACCGCTAAAGCGAAAACAAGTTAACGTTTTTTACTTTGTTGAAACTGGGTGATTATTCTATCAAGATGATTGGCAAATGTTTGTCGATCACTTTGGCTAAGCGCTGATGGTCCACCAGTGTGTACGCCACTGGCTCGCATAGTATCCATAAAATCACGTATATTTAATCGTGATTTTATGTTCTCCTTAGTAAATATCTCTCCGCGTGGACTTAAGGCAAGTGCTGACTTTTCAATAACCTCATCGGCTAAAGGTATATCGCTGGTGATCACTAAGTCTCCTTTATTAACACGTTTAACTATTTCATCGTCAGCAACATCAAAACCACTGCTTACTTGCATGAACTGAATATATTTTGATGGTGGAATGCGTAAATGATGATTAGCAACCAGAGTGGTTACTATTGTAGCTCTGTTTGCAGCCTTAAAAATAATTTCTTTAATTACAACCGGACAAGCGTCGGCATCAACCCATATATTCATGTTTCATCCAATTAGTAAATATATTAATCACTTACGCTATTTTACTTGATGATGTACCTAATGAAAACCACCGTGTTTAGTTTCCTTATAATCACGAGTGAAATTTTTAACTATATGATTTTTTTGTTCTTACGGGACTATTGTTTTTGCACTAATCCCTTTAATTTTTTATAAACAAAATCATCTTGCCAACATTGCTCAATATTATCTATGTTCATAATTTCATCCATAATAAGCTCTTGCTTTATACTTTTCTCTCTTACTTGGCTATATGATATTTCAGGGTTAAAACTAATCAATGTATGGATAGTTTGCCATAAGTTTGGGTATTTACGTTGAAATTTAGCTTCAATTTTTTTACGTAATAAAAAGTGACTATTACTGCTTAATTGACTCATTTCTGTAAAATTATCTTTAGATAACTTACTTATTGCATCGGCATTGTGTTTTCTCTGTATTTCATATGCAGGAAGTATTTTTTTCCAATTGCCTTGGTATCGTTCAATAAGTTGTGATAATTGATAACAATCTTCAAAGCTGCAGTTTAGGCCTTGGCCATAGAAAGGCACCATGGCATGAGCTGCATCGCCAATAAGTGCAACTTTATTATTGATCACCCAAGGGTCAACACTGACTAAAAACAGAGGGTTGGCAGTTTTACTTAGAAATACATCGATAGGGTTATCTAAAATAGGGAATACATCACTAAAGTACTGTTGAAAAAAATCATTAACTTTGTCAACCGTTGTTAGGGTGTCAAATGAGACTTCCCCTTGATAGTCGAGAAATAAAGTGCAAGTAAAGCTTCCATCAATATTTGGTAGTGCCATGAGCATAAAGTCTTGTCTTGGCCACAAATGTAATGCATTTTTATCAAGTTTATAACTACCATCATTGTTGGCTGAAATGGTTAATTCGATATAACATTGTTTCATGTATTTTTGTGAGTAGTTAAATCTAGGCGTGTCTTGTGCGAGGCGACGAACTTTCGAGTAAGCACCATCAGCAGCAAAAAGATAGTCAGCATCAATTTCTTTATGATTGTATCGGCCACTTTTTTGATAAGTAAAGGAAGCACAACCAGAAATAAAGTCTATATGAGTTAATCGTTGCTCAAAGTGTAAGTTAACAAAAGGCTCTTGTTCGGCTTGATTAAGTAGTACCTCATTAATTTTTTCTCGTGAAATTGACCATAGTGCTTGCTTTTCTATACCATGTGTTTCGTGTCTATTTTGTCCATCAACTGAATGAATAATGCGTTTAGTTAAGGGAATGGCACATTGTTGAATAGCTTTATCTAAACCAATATTTTTTAGTGCTAACCAAGCTCGGTCTGATAAGGTTATGTTGATAGATTTCCCTTGGTAACCACTTGTAACTCGAGTATCTGGACGAGATTCAAAAAGCTCAACTTGGTAATTACGACGTGAGAGTATAATGGCGAGCATACTACCAACGGGCCCAGCTCCAACAATGGTTATTTTTGTCTCGAGTGGTTTTTTATCAGCCAATGATCATAACCTCAATGTACCTTTAATGTTTTTAGCATAAGAGCATAAAAAAGCTAAGTCAAAGGCTGAGCAAAAAAACAAAGAGGAAAAATGAAAAAATAAATGTAAGAGGAATTATTATTCAGATAATGAACTATTATTAGCGGTTATTTTCTCGTTTAGTTGATATGGAAACAGGCATTTTTCATAAAAGTACCACATGCCTAGTTAGTTGAATCTTCTATTAACATATTGGCCAGTAATATATTAAGCTTAGTATGTTTTTTTGTGGTTTTTTTTGCTAGATTTCAGCTGTTTTTTCAGAGTGTTACTCAGAATTATCTTCTTTATTTATTGTTTTTTCAATAACTATTATCGGGGCAGTCTCTCTTACTGCTTTAAGGACCTTGTTGTAATCCGGGTGTTTTGAAATATTATCTACAAGCTCTTTGTAGACAATTTTTCCATGAGCATCAATAATAAATATAGCGCGAGTTAATAACCCCATATTCTTGATAATAAGTCCATACTTTGCTCCAAATTCACGCCACACAGAATCAGATAGTACTTTTACATCATCAACGCCTTCTGTTTTACAAAAACGTTTTTGGGCAAAAGGTAAATCATTACTAATGGTGATCATTGTGATGTTTTTTGGTAACTTTTGAACCTCTTGGTTAAAACGTTTGGTTTGTAAAGAACATACACCAGTATCTAAACTGGGTACAACAGAAATAAGTAACGTTTTATTAGCAAAGTCAGATAAATTTACAGCAGAGAAATTCTTATCAACGACTTTAAAGTTAGGTGCTTGTTCACCGACTTGAATTTGCTTTCCAAGTAAAGTGATATATTTGTCACCCGCTTTTACTAAATTTTGTGTAACATCGAGATCTTTTAAGTTAAATGAATAAGCTTTGCTTGCAGGAATAAATACAGTATTTATTAAAATTAAGCTAAGTAAGGTAATGATTGAGAAAGATAATTTCATGATATTTTGAAATGATTTAATTATGATAAGTGGATTTTAACGGTTAAATGATAATAATTCTATAAATAGCGTTATTATCATTGTTTTTTGTTATGAATACTCTATTGTTAACAATAGAAAGTAAGTTGT
>JAWSUX010000424.1:0-1558 GCA_033852215.1 Colwellia sp.
AAGTCATCGGATGAAATGTACCTGCTCCTACTTCTATGTCTAACGGCTGTACTATTACACAACCTTGACGTGACCAATACTCTTGCAGTTGCAATATTAGGCCTTGAAAAGTTTTACTGTTGTAATTTGTCATGGTGTTCAAATTCACTTTATTTATTAATTAGTTATATTAATTTATGTGCTTTAATTTGATTATACCCTTAGTAGAGTATTCAACCTATTTCACATTGTTTTTACGTTTATTTTATTCTTTTTTAATAATAAAAATGCCCGATATGAAGACCGGGCATATTATATTTCTTTATATGATACTAAATATCTAAGTTAGAAACTCTTAATGCATTCTCTTCGATGAACGCTCTACGCGGCTCAACGTGATCACCCATTAATGTAGTGAACAACTGATCGGCAGCAATAGCATCTTCAATCGTTACTTGTAACATACGACGCGTTTCAGGATCCATAGTCGTTTCCCATAACTGCTCAGGGTTCATCTCACCTAGCCCTTTATAACGCTGTATGTACTGACCGCGTTTAGACTCGCTCATCAACCATTCAAGTGCATCTTCAAAGTTATCTACTGATTTTACTTTTTCACCACGCTTAACATAAGCACCTTCTTCCATTAAACCATTTATTGACAAATTTAATGATTGAATCGCAGCAAACTCCTTAGATTGAGTTAATTCATAACCACAGCTATATTGCTTATCAATACCATGTTTACGAACATTAAATTTAGGATAATAAATATTACGCTCTAGATCATGCTCAACAGTCACGGTATAAATTGAACCATTACCATCTTGATCTTCAAGTTGAGTAATTAAATTATGAGCCCAACTATCAACTTTTGTTTCATCAGAAAAATCACCTGATGCAATCACATCGCTGTAAATCATTTTCTCAAGAATATCAGCAGGGATCTGTCTAGAGATTCGCTTGATAATACTCATTGTGCTACGGAACTGTTTAACTAATTGTTCGAGTGCCATTCCAGAAATAGCTGGCGCTTCTTCGTTAACGTGAATAGCGGCATTATCTAATGCTAGCGTAGTTAAGTATTCCGTTAAGCCATCGTCATCTTTAATATAACGTTCTTGTTTACCTTTTTTCACTTTATACAACGGTGGTTGGGCAATAAAAATATGACCACGTTCCATTATTTCAGGCATTTGACGATAGAAAAACGTTAATAATAACGTACGTATGTGTGAACCATCGACATCCGCATCTGTCATGATGATGATACTATGATAGCGTAATTTTTCTGGATTATATTCATCACGACCAATACCACAACCTAAGGCAGTAATTAACGTACCTACCTCTTGTGATGAAATCATTTTATCAAAACGTGCTTTCTCTACGTTAAGAATCTTACCTTTCAATGGCAATATTGCTTGGTTTTTACGATTTCGCCCCTGCTTGGCTGAGCCACCAGCAGAGTCCCCTTCCACAATATATATTTCAGAAAGTGCAGGATCTTTTTCCTGACAATCGGCTAATTTACCCGGCAAACCTGCGATATCTAACACACCTTTACGGCGAGTCATTT
>JAWSUX010000004.1:0-10347 GCA_033852215.1 Colwellia sp.
AAAATAAAATTGTCGCTGTTTTAGGTTGTGGGGTTATAGGACGTAGTTGGACTAAGCTATTTTTGACGTACGGTTATACTGTGAAAGTTTGGGATCCTGCACCTAATCTTCAAAGTAGGCTTTCTATATTTTTAGGGAGCGATCTATGCCAACGCTTGATTATATCGAATAGTCCTGCACAAGCTGTATCCAATGCCTTTTTCGTTCAGGAGAGTGGTCCTGAGAGCGAAATTAAAAAGCAGGCTCTCTACCAGGAAATAGCGTTTGAACTTGATGAAAATTGTATTGTGGCGTCTTCAACTTCAACTATACAGCCTTCAGTATTGCAAAAAAATATTNNTACCATTAGTAGAAGTGATTGGCGGAAAGCAGACTTCTCCTGAGACCGTTGTCCAAGCGTTGAATTTCTACCGCTCTCTAAATAAAACTGCTATTCATTTAAAGAAAGAAAGGCTGGGGCACTTAGCCAACCGTTTACAGGCTGCTGTCTGGCGAGAAGCTGTTGATGCTGTGGCTACAGGACAGGCTACAGTTGAAGATGTTGATCTTGCTATGAAAACGTCATTAGGACCACGTTGGTCAGTCATGGGGCCTTTTGAAACCTTTAATTTAGGTGGTGGAGAAGGAGGGCTTAAGCATTTCTTTGATCATTTAGGGGAGGCATTTGAAGTGCTTTGGGATGATGCTAAGCGCCCTAATGTGACAGAAAAACTGAAAAAAGAAATTTGTCAGGCGTTAATCCATTCAGACACAAAGGTAAATAACAATGAACGAATAGAGGCTATATACCAACAGTTAAGTAAAGTTTTGGATGTGACGTCATTGAGGTAAATATGGTTGCTTTAATATCTAATAGATCAATTTGAAATACTGTCGTTTTTTATTTGCTTACCTTTATCATTTACCAATGCAAAAAGATGAAAATATTTTCCCTAATAAGTCATCACTCGTAAATTCACCAGTGATTTGATCTAACTCTTGTTGACATATGCGTAACTCTTCTGCCAGTATTTCACCAGCAACATAAGATTCAAGTTGCTCTAATCCTGTTAGTAAGTGCTGGTGTGTATTGTCTAAAGCGACTAAATGACGTCTTCTTGCCATAAAACCACCTTCTATACTACCTTGATAGCCCATGATCATTTTTAAATGCTCTTTTAAGCTCTCAATGCCTGCGCCTGTTTTAGCTGACAGCGTGATAATAGTGTGTTGTTCATTATTATTATCGGTATGTTCTGTTAAACCAGTATTAGCATTATTTATATCCGCTTTGTTTCTAACTAAAGTTAAACCAACATTATCGGGTAATTGAGTAAAAAACTCAGGGTAGTAATTTTTAATGTCTTGTTCATCTTCGAGCACGGTATGATCTTCACTTGCATCAACCATTAACAGTACACGATCTGCTTGTTTTATCTCTTGCCAAGCTCGCTCTATGCCTATTTTCTCAACTTTATCATCACTATCACGCAAGCCTGCAGTATCTATAATATGTAAAGGCATGCCATCTATATGAATTTGTTCAGCCAATACATCACGTGTTGTACCTGCAATATCAGTTACTATGGCGGTTTCTTTACCGCTTAATGCATTGAGTAAACTTGATTTTCCCGCATTAGGTCGACCAGCAATAACTACACGCATTCCTTCACGAATAATGCTGCCTTGTTGGGCTTGTTTACGTACAGCTTCAACTTTGCTGATAATATTTTTTAAATCAGTGACTATTTTTTTATCAGCAAGGAAGTCAATTTCTTCTTCAGGAAAATCAATAGCAGCTTCAACATACATACGTAAGTGGATAATACTTTCTACCATTTCATGAACAAGTTTTGAAAAATTACCTTGCAAAGAGTGTAGGGCAGAGCGGGCAGCTTGCTCTGAGCTTGAATTAATTAAATCAGCAATGGCTTCAGCCTGAGTTAAATCAAGTTTATCATTTAAAAAGGCTTGTTCACTAAACTCACCAGGTTTGGCCATAATAACTTTAGGTAAGGTTAAAATAGCCTTGAGTAACATATCTAAAATAACAGGTCCGCCATGACCTTGAAATTCAATAACATCTTCTCCTGTAAAAGAATTAGGAGATTGAAAAAATAGTGCTATACCTTGATCTAAAGTTTGGCCACTTGCATCTAAAAATGGCAAATACTCAGCTTTTCTTATTTGTGGTACTTTACCTAAAACAGCCTCGGCAACATGACGTGCTTCAGGCCCTGAAACCCTAATAATTCCTACACCACCTCTGCCAGGAGCAGTGGCTTGTGCGGCTATTGTGCTTTGTTGCGATAATGATGTCATGGCGTTTCTTATTGTGTATTTAAATTGAAATGTGCGAATTATTGTTATTTTACTATAAAAGTAATTAATAAAAAAAGGTGATTACTTTTGCAAGTAACCACCTTTTTTATTTTATTATTGAAGCTTGTCTATTTTGTATCAGCTAGTTTTTTCTTTTCAATGCCACTAAAAATCACTTTCATTTGGGCAATTGAAATTAAGTTACTCACTAACCAGTAAAGTACTAGACCTGATGGGAACCATGCCATGAATATTGAAAATACGACAGGCATGTATTGCATAATTTTTTGCTGCATTGGATCTTGTATTGTCATAGGTTGCATTTTTTGCATTACAAACATGCTAGCCCCCATCAATACAGGTAAAACAAAGTAAGGGTCCATTGCAGACAAGTCTTGTATCCAAAATAAAAACGGAGCATGACGTAATTCGACACTTTCTAAAAATACCCAATATAACGCTAAGAAAATAGGCATTTGCAGAAGTAATGGTAAACAACCCCCTGCAGGGTTCACTTTTTCTTTACGGTACATTTCCATAGTGGCTTGTGACATTTTTTGTCTGTCATCGCCAAAACGTTCTTTTAACTGTGCCATTTTAGGTGCTAATTCACGCATTTTTGCCATTGAGGTATATTGGGCTTTAGTTAGCGGGTACATAGCACCTTTTATAATTAAGGTAATGATAATTATAGCTAAACCCCAGTTTCCAACGCCACCAAGATTTACATCGAACATACCAAAGAAGTTAAATTCTCCCGACTGTATGATATTTAACAATCCATATAGCGGTTGGCTAATCATCCACAAGAAACCGTAATCAATGGTTAAATCTAAGTTAGGTGCTATTTTTTCTAATACTTTTTGATCTTTAGGACCTACATAGAAAATAGCTGATGTTGTACCTTGTTGACCAGCATCAATGTTAATTGCGGGTGCTTTAAAACCGATAACAGCTTCAAAGTTATTACTATAATTTGTGTAAAGTTGATTAGTGTCTTCAGCATTAGGGATCCAAGCTGAAACAAAGTAATGCTCAAGCATAGCAATCCAGCCACCAGAGGTTGCTTTATTTAAGTTTGCTTCTTCAATATCGTCAAAATCATATTTTTCATAGCGGTCTTCAGTTGTTGAAAAAGCTGCACCACGATAAGTTGGCAACATACCTGAAGAAGTATCAACAGCCGTTGACTGTTTTAATTGTCCGTACATTTGTACAGAAATAGTATTGTTACTATTGTTTGTAATTAAATACTCAACATCAACTCGGTAACTATTAGCGTTAAGAGTAAAACGTTTAATAACTTGTAGACCTGTTTCATCTTCAAAAGCTAAATCAACAATCAAATTATCATTATCAGCTAATTCATAATTACTTTGGTTACTACTGTAAATTGGACGGCCTTTAATAACACGGTCAATACCATTTGCACCAGTTAAGCCACTTTGTGCGATATATTTTTGATTACCGTCTTGCATAACAGTAAAGGGAATACCATTGCCCTGTTCTGTATTGAATTTATGCAGTTTAACATCAACAATATCACCACCTTGGCTATTAATTTTAATAGTGAAAGTATCAGTCACTACATTAATTAATTTGGCACTTGTTATGGTCGACTTAACCGCACTTGTTATTGAATTCGATGATTCAGGGACAAAATCAGCGTTGGCGTTAGTTGTTTCTTGTTGTTGGGTAATACTTGTCTGTTGTGCTTCAGGTGCATTCTGTAATTGCCATTGACTAAACAGTAAGTAGGTAACAACCATAAGCGCAATAAAAAGTAGACTGCGTTGGGATTCCATAAAATTTACTTCTCTTCTTTTTTTGTTGGTACGGGATCATCCCCACCTTCGTTAAGTGGATGACATCTTAATATACGTTTGCTTGCTAACCAACTACCTTTTATAACACCGAAGCTATTAATTGCTTCAATAGCATAAGTTGAACAAGTTGGTTGAAATCGACAATTAGAGCCTATTAGTGGGCTGATAAGGCGTTGATAGCCTTTAATGCTCGTTATAATTAGTTTTTGTGGCGTTGAATTATTTTTCGCCATATTTTTTCTAATTCTTGGTTAATTGCTTTGTTATCGAGTTGATCTATGTTGGATTTTACCATAACTACTATATCGATAGCAGGTAAATTATGCTGATTTAAACGAAAGCTTTCTCTAACCTGTCTTTTAATACGATTTCTTTGTACGGCAAGTTTGACACGTTTTTTAGCTATAGCTAAACCAAGGCGATTTTTAGAATTGCTAGAAGGTAAATCTTTTTGAGTAATTAAAATAGTGAAGTGGCGAGAGCCGAAACGAACAGGTTTAGAAAAAACTGTTTGAAAATGACCGGGAGTCAAAAGACGTGACTCCCGATTAAATTTATAAGTAACCATGATGATAGGGCTACCTTATATTAGTTTTGTGAACAAAACTAATTATGCGCTAAGTCTAGCACGGCCTTTAGCACGACGACGAGCTATTACAGCACGCCCGTTTTTAGTTGCCATACGAGCACGGAATCCGTGGTTACGCTTACGCTTTAGTACGCTAGGTTGAAATGTTCTTTTCATTACGCTAATCCGTCGGTTGTTGTTGCCCTGGCAAAACAGCCTTTTGAGCACACTGGTCTAAAAAATGAGGCCGAATATTAATGCTTATAGGAATAATTGTCAATGATTTATATAGCCTAATTTAGTAATGATCCTTTATTTATTATATTAGGATCGTTAGGATCTGTTTTTTGCTATTCAAATATATATTAGTCTTTTTAATATACGCAATTTTATTGTTTCAAGTGATTTAACTATATTTCAAAGAGTCGCAAAAGTTAAAATATCCACAGTTTTTCACGTAACATCGATTATTTATGTTTTTATTGAAAAATATCGCTTAATAATTCGCTTTGTTTTCTTTTTTAATTATTAATAATAGTCATTAATTACAGGCTTATAGTGCTCTTTTAATTAAAAATATAGTCATTAGTTAAAAGTCAATATTGCACTTGTGGATAACTCAATAGATAATAGCGATAAGAATAAAAATATCTTAGTATTTATTGGAGTTTTTGGTTGGATCATTCCCCCTGGCAACGTTGCCTTTCAGTCTTGCAAGAAGAGTTGCCTGCCCAGCAATTTAGTATGTGGATTCGACCTTTGCAATGTGTCATCAGTAACAATATGATGACCTTATATGCACCTAACCACTTCGTACTTGACTGGGTTAGAGATAAATATGTTAATAGAATTAATGAGTTATTATCTTTAAATGAGTCAGGTAGCCCAATTTTATTACGCTTTGATGTCGGTAGTAAACCTATTGCTAATACTGTAAAAAGTGAGCAGGTTTCGGATAATTCAGCTGTAAACAACAATAATGATAATAATCCGTTTGCTCGAAAATCTAACCAAGTTAAGAATGTTGAGCCTGAAACTAATTTACCCAAGAAAGCAAATATTAGAATGAATTATACCTTTGACAATTTTGTTGAAGGTAAATCTAATCAATTAGCGCGAGCAGCGGCATCTCAAGTTGCTGATAACCCGGGTTCTGCTTACAATCCGTTATTTATTTACGGTGGCACTGGTTTAGGTAAAACCCATTTATTACATGCAGTTGGCAACGGTATTTTACTGAATAAGCCTAATGCTAAAATTGCTTATATGCATTCTGAACGTTTTGTACAAGACATGGTTCGAGCGTTGCAAAATAACGCGATGGAAAAATTTAAACAATATTACCGATCAGTCGATGCACTATTAATCGATGATATTCAATTTTTCGCAGGTAAAGATCGTACACAAGAAGAATTTTTTCATACCTTTAACGCTTTGCTTGAAGGTAACCAACAAATTATATTAACGAGTGATCGTTATCCTAAAGAAGTCGATGTTGAAGATCGTCTGAAATCCCGTTTTGGTTGGGGTTTAACTTTAGCGATAGAACCGCCAGAATTAGAAACTCGTGTTGCAATTTTAAAGCGTAAAGCACAAGAAAGTCATATCAACTTGGCAGATGAAGTTGCTTTTTTCATTGCTAAACGTTTACGATCTAATGTTCGTGAGCTTGAAGGCGCACTCAATCGTGTTATTGCTAATGCTAATTTCACTGGCCGTGCCATTACTATTGATTTTGTTCGAGAAGCTTTACGTGATTTACTTGCTCTGCAAGATAAACTTGTCACTATTGATAATATTCAGCGTACTGTTGCTGAATATTACAAGATCAAGGTTGCTGATTTGTTGTCCAAACGAAGGAACAGATCCGTTGCTAGACCTAGACAAATTGCCATGGCATTATCAAAGGAATTAACTAATCATAGTTTACCTGAAATTGGTGATGCTTTTGGTGGTAGAGATCATACTACTGTATTGCATGCTTGTCGTAAGGTTAAATCATTACGGGAAGAAACTCATGATATTAAAGAAGATTATTCAAATTTGATCAGAACACTCTCATCATAGAATTGTCACTATTACTTTAGCTCTTAAAATAATAAAACTTAGCACTAAAGATTAAAGCAGGTATTAAAATGAAGTTTTCACTGAATAGGGAATTGTTACTGAAACCATTGTTATTGGTTTCAGGTGCAGTAGAACGTAAAAGTACTTTACCCATTTTAAGTAATATACTTTTTGAAGTTAGTGGGCAGTCACTAACTTTGACTGCTACTGATTTAGAGCTTGAGATGGTAGCTTATGCTGAAATTGATAATCAGGGTGAAGATGGTAAAGTTACTATCCCAGCCAAAAAGCTTTTAGATATTTGTAAAAGTTTGCCAGAAAACTCTTTAATTAATTTCAATGCAGAAGATGATACGGCTAAATTAAGTTCAGGTCGTAGCCGTTATTCATTATCGACATTACCAGCCGTAGATTTTCCTAATATTGAAGAATGGAAAGGTGATGTTGAGTTTAAATTATTAAAGTCTGATTTTTTACGATTAATTGAAAGCACTCACTTTTCAATGGCGAATCAAGATGTTCGTTATTACCTTAATGGCATGTCAATTGAAAGCGAAGGAAAAGAGATTCGTTCAGTAGCAACCGATGGCCACCGTTTAGCTATTTGTAAGATCAGTAATGAATCTTTATCTTTGCCAGAAAGACAAGTCATTGTGCCGCGTAAGGGGATATTAGAAATTATTCGCCTACTTGCGCCAGTTGATGAAAGTGTGCAAGTTTTTTTAGGCTCTAATCATATCCGTATCATAGATACTGAATTTTCATTTACTAGTAAATTAGTTGATGGACGTTTTCCTGATTATCGACGCGTATTACCACGTAATGGTGATAAGGTATTTGAAACAGATAAGGCACAATTGAGACAAGTTCTATCAAGAGCATCTATTTTGTCTAATGAAAAATTCAAAGGTGTACGTTTAAATTTTTCAAATTCATTACTTAAAATTACGGCTAATAATCCAGAGCAAGAGCAAGCAGAAGAAGAACTTGAAATTGAATTTCCATACGGTGAATTAGAAATTGGGTTTAACGTCAGTTACGTATTGGATGTATTAAATGCGATAAAGGACGACAAAGTCAAATTTACATTAGCGGATGCAAACAGTAGTGTTGTTATCGAAGGTAGTGATTCAGGTGAGGCACTTTATGTTGTCATGCCGATGAGACTATAGATTTAAACGTTAAAAATATTTTTGCTTTACTATTTTATATTCCGTTAGGTATCAATGAGTGTTGTAAAATTAGTTACTCAAAATTTTAGAAACTTGAAGCCTGAGATTATAACGTTTCATCCTGAGCTTAATTTTTTTGTCGGTGATAATGGCAGTGGAAAAAGTAGTTTGTTAGAGGCTATTTTTTTTCTCGGACATGGTAAGTCATTTCGTACCAGTAAAGTTGAACATCTTGCTTGTTATGATAAAAATGAGTTTGTTGTTAGCATTAAAAATGACAATGATTTGCAATTAGGATTGAGTAAAAATATTGCCTCAGGTATTACTAATATAAAAGTGAATGGTCAGAGGCATGTTCGTTTATCTGTTTTAGCGCAAAATATAGCTGTACAGATTGTCACGCCAGAGAGTTTTAAATTGTTCTTTGGTGGACCTAAAGAACGTAGACGTTTTATTGATTTGGGTATGTTTCACGTGAAACATGATTTTTCTAAACAATGGCGTGAGTTTTCTAGAGTATTAAAACAACGTAATGCTTGTATTAGAAATGCAGTTGATAAGGTGACTTTGAACTATTGGACAGATTTGTTTTGTCAACAATCGGAAGCAGTTGCTCTAGTTAGACAAGAATATGTTGATAGTTTAGTAAATGAATTAGTTGGTTGGTTAACCATGTTATTACCAGATATTGCTGACAAAGTTAGTGTTCAATATCTGCAGGGTTGGCCGATAAAAAGAACATTAGCTGATTGCTTAGCTGCTAATCAAGAACGTGAACAAAAATTTGGTTTTAGTTTATATGGAGCACATAAATTTGATGTTAAGTTTATGTTGGGTAAACAGGTATTAGAAAGTCAACTTTCTAGGGGACAACAAAAGTTGTTTTTACTGGCATTAACTTTCGCACAAGCAAAATTGATTGCGCGAGTTAAACGAGTAAAACCAATTTTATTGATAGATGATATAGGCGCGGAATTGGATAATAATTCTAGGCAAGCATTATCTAAGGCAATTGATAAACTCAATTGTCAGGTAGTAATTACCGCAATAGAAAAAAGTGTTTTGAACCCTTTTATTTGTGATGAAGTTATCTTAGATAAAAGTACTAATTTGGTAGAAAACACAACAGATAAATACAGCATGTTTCACGTGAAACATGGCAATATAATACCTGTTAATAATTCAGTAATGAGTGAGTAGGCTAAAGCTATGACAGTAGAGAACGAATATGGTTCGTCCAGTATTAAAGTCTTAAAAGGACTTGATGCAGTGAGAAAAAGACCCGGCATGTATATCGGAGATACAGACGATGGCTCTGGTTTACATCACATGGTCTTTGAAGTTTTAGATAACTCGATTGATGAAGCATTAGCAGGTCACTGTAAAGATATCGTGGTGAGAATTCACCCTGATGGCTCTGTATCAGTTAGAGATGATGGCCGTGGTATTCCTACCGAAATTCATCCAGAAGAAGGGGTTTCTGCTGCTGAAGTTATTATGACGGTACTTCATGCTGGTGGTAAATTTGGTGGTGAAGATTCAGGTTACAAGGTTTCAGGTGGTCTTCACGGTGTTGGTATTTCGGTGGTTAATGCTTTAAGTGAAAAACTTAAACTAACTATTCGTCGTGATGGTAAATTACATGAGCAGTTATATACGGTTGGTGAGCCAGATGCACCCTTAGCTATTGTTGGTGAAACAGATCAAACAGGCACAGAAGTTCGTTTTTGGCCAAGCGGTGATACATTCACAGACTTACTTTTTCATTATGATATTTTAGTTAAGCGTATTCGCGAATTATCATTTCTTAACTCAGGTGTTTCTATTCGTTTAATTGATGAACGAGAAGAAGGTAAAGAAGAGCATTTTTGTTATGAAGGTGGAATACAGGCCTTTATTGATTATTTGAATACCAATAAAACACCAGTAAACGATGAGATTTTCTATTTCGATTTAGAACGAGAAGATGGCATTATTGTTGAAGTGGCAATGCAGTGGAATGATGGCTTTCAAGAGAATATATTCTGTTTTACAAATAACATTCCACAACGTGATGGTGGTACGCATTTAAGTGGTTTTAGAACGGCATTAACCAGAACATTAAACTCTTATATGACCAAAGAAGGTTTAAATAAGAGTAAGAAAGGCGGAACAACTGAAACTAGCGCCACAGGTGATGATGCCCGTGAAGGTTTGACTGCTGTAATTTCTGTCAAAGTACCAGACCCAAAATTCTCATCACAAACTAAAGATAAGCTTGTTTCATCAGAAGTAAAAACTGCTGTTGAACAAGCCATGGGTGAAAAATTAGGTGAATACTTATTAGAGAACCCAAGCATTGCTCGAACTATTATTATGAAGATAGTTGATGCGGCTAGGGCACGTGAGGCAGCTCGTAAAGCCCGTGAAATGA
>JAWSUX010000425.1:0-3419 GCA_033852215.1 Colwellia sp.
AATGGCGATCTTTAATGTCTGCGCAAGTATTGTCGCACTTAACGGTAAGCGGTAATAACAACAAGTGGTTATCACCGAAAAAAATGTCTTTAATCTTAGCTGTTCCGTTATGCATCGTACTAATGGGCCCTACATGGCAACAACAAGAATCACCTTTTAGTGAGAATAATGCAGCACTTATCATTGCGCTTGATGTATCTAAAACCATGGAGCAAGGTGACATACAGCCATCAAGGTTACTTCGCGCAAAACAAAAAACTCTAGAACTACTTGAGCTGAGGGGGGATAGTAAAACAGCGCTCATCGCTTTTGCTGGTAGTGCTCATATTGTTATGCCAATAACGAATGACAAAGAGATGATACGCCACTTTCTAGATGCGTTATCTGAAAAGATAATGCCTGTTTCGGGTAAGTTACCTGAAACCATCATTCCTTTAGCAGAGAGTTTACTCGCTGCCACTAACGTGCCCGGCACGCTTTTATTAATCGGTGATGGCGCAACTAGTAATACAGTGAGTGCCTTTCAAGAATTTTTTGCTAAAAAATCAGCTCAATTATTGGTATGGGGCATTGGTAAACCATCACAATTAGAAAAAGAATCAGAAAAATTAGCAACGGATATCATTCCGTTGCAACTTGAGCAGCTTAAGGCATTAAGTAATGAAAGTAATGGTCGATTAATATTGATGAGCCATGATAATAGTGATGTTAAGCGCGTTAATAACTACATTGAACACAACCTTGTTATTGTTGATGATAATAGCAAACCATGGCACGACTCTGGTTACCCTATGCTGTTTGTTGTAGCAGGAATATTTTTGTTCTGGTTTAGAAAAGGATGGACTCTGCAATGGTAAAATCAAATCCCGTCCATCGCTTTAACTCTTCTGACCAAGTAGGCCTAAGTAAATACTTCAAAAATCGCTATCTGAATACTCTGTGCCTAAATAAATGGTACCTGAACAAACTGTACCTGCAAAAAAAATGGTTAATGAGTGCCATTATTATCACCAGTTGCCTTTGGGCTTATAATAAACCACAACAGTTTGCTGATTTATGGCTTACCCCTGATCAACAGGGACAAATACTTTTTAACTTCGGTCATTATCAACAAGCAAGCAACACCTTTAAAAGTGCGCAATGGCAAGCTTATAGTAGTTATGGCGCTGAGCAGTATAAAAATGCAGCCATAATTTATGGACAATTTAACAATGTCGATAGTCAAATTGCTAAAGCAAATGCTTTTGCCCATGGTCGTGAATACATAAATGCACGTAACTTATATCAACAGATATTAACAATTGATCCACAAAACCCTGCAGCTAGCACTAACGTAAAAATAGTGCAGGCAATTATTGATGAAGTAAACCGTTTATCTGCCAGTCAAAAAGCTGAGGATGGTGAGGCAATTAAAGAGCTTGGAGACGATCCTCAAACAGGCGATGGCGCTGAACGTAAAGAGACGCCCAAAGAACAAAAAATAGAACAACTCAGTGCAGAGCAACTACTACTCGACCCAAACTTAAATGAAATGTGGCTAAGGCAGGTGCAAAAAAATCCTGCTAATTTCTTATCGCAAAAGTTTTACATGCAGCAGACTATTAAACATAAAAATGATAATAATAAGAAAGGAGCTGACAATGAATAAAAAGTTTATCTCTCTATTTGCATTCATTATTCTTATCTGTCAACTAACGATAATACCCAGCGCGATTGCGGCGAAAAATATAGACGATTTAGTGAGCCAAGGTAAGTTAACGATTAACTTGCAGGTTAATCAAAAAGAACAGCATATCGTAGGACAAGCACTTGTGCTCTCTATTGAAGTGTCAACTGACCGATGGTTTTCGACAGGCAGTCAAGTTCAGTACTTCACACTGAAAGATGTTGTGATGCAAGCAAACAACACCACAACAATAAATGGCAGTAAACGCATCAATGGTCAAACGTGGGCAATGCAAACTCATGAGATCACCTTGTACCCTGCAGTATCTGGCACTTATCAAATTCCCGCAATTAAAGTGGATGTATCCGTTAATACTGAAAACGATGGCATCATTAACGGAGTACTTAAGACGAATAAAAGTAGTTTTAATATTGAATTACCTAAAGCGCTTGAAGGTATTGAAAATTTTATCGTATCACCGCTAGTAACTCTGAATATTGATGGTCAGTTCGATGAAAAAGCAGACTATGCTGTTGGTGAAGCGATCACGCAAACCATCACAATTACAGCCCTTGATATACCTGCGATGATGATAACGCCAATTAACTTCATAAAAGACAAAAAAGCAACGTTAGCGGGGCTTAGTATTTATCACAAACCTGCACAAGCTTTTGATAAGT
Source organism: Colwellia sp. (assembly GCA_033852215.1). Lineage (GTDB taxonomy): Bacteria > Pseudomonadota > Gammaproteobacteria > Enterobacterales > Alteromonadaceae > Colwellia. The sequence goes on from JAWSUX010000425.1 coordinate 2,347, forward strand.
CTACTCGTGGTTCATTATTAGGTACTCGCGTAGAATCCTTTACCTATATTTTCGAAAAACCAGGGGATTATGTAATCGAAGAGAAAATTATTTATTGGTGGAATAGTCAGTCAAGTACACTTAAACGTTTGTTAATTCCCTCATTCGCATGGACCGTTTCAGGAGGAAGCCAAGTTAGCTCATCTGCTCACTTTAAAGCACTAAACATTACTACTGAAGCAGTGACCTCTCTTGTCATTGTTATACTGTTATTACTATCAGTCTATATAGGGTTTGTAAAACGTCATGATTTATCTGCTTTATATAATAAACTCACTAAGCGAGAACAAAGAAAACTCCGTAGTAATTTTTTAAATGCTATTACCGAGCAGAACTATTTAGTTGCAACACAATACCTTTACCAATATGGATTATTGTCATATACAGCTGAACATCAAAAAGTCTGTCCGCTATCAGATAAGTTAAATCAGTTAGCTTTTAATGATAACAATGCAGACAAGGTACAGCATAGTTTTTCTATTAATGAAGCTAAGCAGTTGCTTAATAGAATTGATACCCACATGGCTAAAAAAGAAAAAGCAGCTAACTTTTCACCTAACGAACGCATAAATATCAACAGTGAATAAATAGCACTAAGTTCATAAGGGATACAAGCATCCTTAATCGTATTTTTAGCATATAAAAAACCCGCATCAGTTCAACTAATGCGGGTTTTATTATTTTATTTTAGCAAACACTGAGTTACGCTCAGAATAGGACAAATAAGCCGAATAACAACGATTATTCAGCTTATTTTATTTAGCAAACTTTATGCTATCTATTATTCGCTATTTCCGTCTTCAACACGACTTTTTAACTTCTGTCCTGGTCTAAAGGTAACAACCTTACGGGCAGAAATTGGAATGTCTTCACCCGTTTTAGGGTTACGTCCTGGTCGTTCGCTTTTTTGGCGCAAAGCGAAATTACCAAAACCAGAAAGCTTAACTTGTTCACCGCTCTCTAACGTCTCACGAATTTCTTCAAAAAATATTTCAACCATATCTTTTGCATCACGCTTGCTCAGCCCAACTTTT
>JAWSUX010000426.1:0-2249 GCA_033852215.1 Colwellia sp.
TAAGCTCTGGCAAATTAGCATGTAAGCGCGATAAATTAATGTCTATTACAATAGCGCCGAGTAACTTTTGTTGCTTAAAAACCCCTTTAGCTAACGAAGCGTTCATACCACCGCCCGCGGAGTCTAAATAAGGCGCAGACCAAATAACTCGATTATTATTGACTGTGAGCTTTTGTATTTGAACATTGTGTGAATTACTAAACATGTCTTCATTAAATTGCCAAATATCACGATCAACCCAAGGATAGATGCTGACAAAGCGACTAAATGAAAGATAATAAAACCAAGTTGTTTGTTTAATAATTTTTTGTGCTGAAACAAATGCGGGAGTTAAGGCATTCGCCATAGCAAGTTCTTGCTTTTTCGCTGTATCAAACTGAGATATCTGCCCTATTCCCGTAATATTTCCGCTAATACGTTTACCTTGCTTAAGTACATCGTGACCCACTTTATCCAAATAAAAAAACTCACCATCTTGAGCCAATGGTGGCATTTTCTCGTCTAATTCTTTTTGTTTTTTTAAGTTATATTGTGCGAGCTCTTGTATGCCCTCAACCGCCTGAACACTTTGCTCTAACATAGCGTTTAGTTGTTTTACTTCTTGCTTAAGTTCAAAGGAGCTGAGTTGCTTGTGTTTGGTAAGCTGATCAAAATAACGGAGGGACGCAACGGACAGTGCAACAAGAATAATAACAATAAAAGCGACCACAACAGCGATATTGTAACGTCTAAAAACAGTATTTTTTTCTGCTTGTGAATACACTGAGCCTGCCTTAGCTTTAATTACTATTCATCTATTATCGATACTAAAAGAATAACCCCACCAATACAATATCTAAGCAATAATACCCGTTTTATTAATATTAGGAGAGCTAGTTTATACGAAGAAGAATGAGCAAACACAAAATGAATAGAAATAAAAAATTAAAATAGTCTTTCCGTCGCTGTTTTAATAATGTTGACTACAGCACGAACACACTCCATACGAGGGTAACCCTGTCGGATCACTAACGATATTTGCCTAACAGGCTCAGGGGGGGCAAATTTTATATACTGCAGAGCATTGCTTTCACCAAGGTTTAAGGTCGCTAATTGTGGTAATAAAGTAATGCCCATATCACTAGCAACCATATAACGTAAGGTTTCTAAACTCGTTGCTTTAAAACGTTGATCTTCGGTAGCCCCTGCCGTAAAACAATAGCCCATTGCCTGATCACGCAAACAGTGACCATCTTCTAAAGACAATATCTTCTGCGACCTTAAATCTGACAGCTTCACACTTTCACTACAAGCCAATGCATGTTTAGGCGAAACAGCAAGTACTAATGGCTCGGAAAATAAATCATAACGGGAAAACTTATCCATTTCATCTAACCAAGGTAAAATCAATAAGTCTAATTTACCGTTTTCAAGTTCTTTTAATAATTTTTTTGTTTTATTTTCATGAAGGTAAAAGTTGATATTCGGTAAGCGCTCATTCAATTGATTTATTATATTAGGTAATAAATAGGGCGCTAATGTCGGAATTAAGCCAATATGAAGATCTCCCGAAAAAGGATCTAATAAGGCTTTTGCTGACGTTTCAAATTCATTCGCGGCTGTAAGCACTTTGCGCGCTTCAACCACTAACGTCTCTCCTGCGGGTGTTAGCATCACTTTTTTATTTTGCCGCTCAACCAAGGTTAACTTTAATTGCGCTTCAAGTTTCATCACTTGCCCGCTTAACGTTGGTTGGCTAACAAAACATGCCTGAGCAGCACGACCAAAATGTTTATGTTCGGCAATAGCAACTAAATATTGTAAATCTCTCAGTTTGATCATAGTAAAAGTCTATCAACCGTAGTCATTTGATTAAAAGCACACAAGTAGTTGATTTAAAAACTTACAAGCTTTTTAGTTCTTCTAGCAAATCATGAATTTCGGCTTTGAGCTCTTTATCGACAATTTTATTACTACTGATTTTAGCTTTTTCTAAATATTCAATAGCACTTGCTTTATCATCTAATTCTACTTTTAACGACGCGATTGAATAACTAATCGATGACCGAAAATCTTTTGAATTAATTACTTCGGCTTTAACTAAGGCTTTGTCGTAAATAACAATGGCGAGTTCTAAATCATCAGTAAAGTCAGCGAGTGTTTCCCATTGCACAGGATGATCTTTATCAGTATCTTCATTATCATCACATATTTGCTTTAATTCACGATAACAATCATCAAAGCTGATTTGATCTTCTTTTTGAGCAGCG
>JAWSUX010000427.1:0-6590 GCA_033852215.1 Colwellia sp.
TGTCGTAACTTTTCTTTGCTAATCTTAACGGAGTTGATTTGTTGATTTTCATTGTGGCTATAAACCTTGAAACATAAAATAAAAGTTAATAGTAGAGTGGATTTTAAAAAGTTAAGGCTAGATCTTTTCTTACTAAATGAGCGCATAGTTGGTACCCTTAAATGTTGTTAAATAATATTTCCTTAAGGAATTGTAACTGATAAATAAGGAGGAGCTATTAAATAGCGGTAATGTATGTATTAAACCTTTATCAAATTTTTATTTTTTATAGTGCTAAAAAATGAAACCACCTAAATTGTTCAACTAAAAAAGTAATAAGTTCTTTTACTCGATGAATTTTATAACGCGCTTATGAATAAACCAGTGAGACTTGGCTTAGCGGTAATTTCCCGTTTTTGAAAATGTCAATCAGTCGAGCTTGAGCAAGATCTTGGTAACCGACAAAAACGCCGATAATATTAGCTTCGCTCATCGGTTTAAATTATTTTATGGAACCAGTCCGGGCAGATGGAGAACACAAAAAACAAGTTAGTGAGATAAACTAAATTGCTTAGGTAGAGCCTATCTCAATTATTTCAAAGTCTAAAACGTGACGAAAGTCACGGCTATTCGCAGTTGATAAGCCAGAAAATTTACCTGAGGCAATAATATCAATGGCTACTTCAACTATTTTTAAGATCCGCATTCCATCTTTTGATTGTAACGATTTAATTGAAAGGATTTTGAAAACTGCTTAAATCTCATATTTGAAAAGAAACGTTACTTACACAGGTTTTGTTACAACCTCCTATTCATCCAAAACCTCGGTGCAATATTGTTCTTTAGATCCGTGTAACGCATTTTGTGCAACTGTCAGGTTAAACCGAAATAATACGTTTTGACTAACTATTATTGGCTAAAATCTAAGGTATCTTTAATCTGTTTCAAGCTGGTATGACGAACATCTTTGCCTTTAACAAGATAAACAATATATTCAGAAATGTTTTTTGCGTGATCGCCAATGCGCTCTAACGCTCGTGCGCACCAAGTAATACGTAACACATTTTTTATTTCACGTGGGTCTTCCATCATTTTGGTGATGAGTAACCGTGAAATATTATCAAACTCTTCATCGATGGTTTCATCTTTAACAATAACGTTTAGCGCGGCGTCTAAATCGAGCTCTGCATAAGCGGTTATCGCATTATTTAAATTGCACTGTACTTGCTCACCTAAATGCTTGAGCTCCTTAAATTGACGAGGTCCATTTTCAGATTTAAGTATTTTCAGGGTATTCTTGCCAAGTTTCACGGCTTCATCACCTATACGTTCTAAATCAGTTATTGCTTTTAATACCGATATCACTAAGCGTAAATCACTTGCTGCAGGCTGACGAGTTGCTAATATATTGGTGCAGGTTGCGTCAATTTTAATTTCAAGAATATTTACTTTCTTTTCATTTTCAATGAGTAAAATAGCTTTTTCGCGATCAAGATTTACAATGGCTTCGATACCTAAACCTACCTGTTCAATGACTAATTTACCCATTTCTGAAAATAAGTTTTGTACAGTGATTAGTTCATTACCGTAACGTTTGGAAATGTGCTGCGATAAAGTTAAATCTGTTTTCATTTTCTTCTCCAACAATGGTGATAATTAACCGAAACGACCAGTAATATAGTTTTCAGTGAGTTTGTGACTTGGGTTAGTAAAAATATCTTCTGTTTTACCCACCTCAACTAAATTGCCCATATGAAAATAAGCTGTTGTTTGTGAAATACGCGCAGCTTGTTGCATAGAATGGGTAACAATGGCGATGGTAAATTTCTTTTTTAATTCATCAATCAGCTCTTCTATAATTGCAGTTGCTATAGGGTCGAGGGCAGACGCGGGTTCGTCCATTAAAATAACTTCAGGGCTAACCGCTATGGTACGTGCAATACATAAACGTTGTTGTTGTCCACCCGAAAGCCCCATCGCTGATGCATTTAAACGTTCCTTAACTTCATTATATAAACCTGCTTTTTGTAAGCTAGTAATCACAATTTCATCAAGATCAGTTTTGTCTACGGCTAAACCATGAATTCTAGGGCCATAAGCAACATTGTCATAAATTGATTTAGGAAATGGATTAGGTTTTTGAAATACCATACCAACCCGAGCGCGAAGTAAAACGGGATCCATTTTATGGTGATAAATATCTTCGCCATCAAGTAGTAAACTACCTTTAACTTTACAACTGTCGATAGTATCGTTCATACGATTAAGACTACGTAAAAAAGTTGACTTACCACAACCAGATGGACCGATAAGTGCAGTCACTTGGTTACGTGCTAAGTCAAGGTTAACGTTTTTAATTGCTTGTTTATCACTATAAAAAACATTGACGTTTCGCATCGACATTTTCGCGTCATCAGCAAAAACATTACCGACTGTTTGGTTAAATTCAATTTGATTAAGATCAGTATTTTCTACAACAGACATAAGGTTCTCACATATTTACGCATAAAGATTGATGGTGTTACTTACCCATTTTTTCAAATTTTCTACGTAATAACGTAGCACTTAAATTCATCACCAATAACACCGCTAATAACACTAAAATTGCGGCCGACGTTTTTGCGGTGAAGGCTTGTTCAGGGCTGTCTTCCCATAAAAATATTTGTACGGGCATTACAGTCGCAGCGTCAACAAAGCTTGACGGCACATCAACAATAAAGGCCACCATGCCAATCATTAATAATGGTGCGGTTTCACCTAAGGCTTGTGCTAAACCAATAATTTCGCCAGTTAAAATACCTGGCATCGCCATGGGTAAAACGTGCCCCAAAGTCACTTGCATTTTTGACGCGCCAATGCCAATTGCTGCTTCTCGAATAGAGTTTGGTACTGCTTTAATTGATGCGCGGCTGGCAATTATGATGGTAGGTAATGTCATTAAACTTAAGACAATACCGCCTACTAACGGTGCTGAGCGTGGTAAACCAAAAATATTGATGATGACCGCTAAACCAAGTAAGCCAAAAACGATTGATGGTACCGCAGCAAGGTTATTAATATTGACTTCAATAATGTCGGTAAAACGATTTTTAGGCGCAAATTCTTCTAAATAAAGCGCCGCAGAAACACCAAGAGGAAATGAAATGATAAGGGTAATAAACATAGTGAATAAGGTGCCTGTTAACGCGCCTTTTATCCCAGCCAATTCAGGCTCTCTTGAGTCACTATTAGTAAATAAAATGGTATTAAAGTGTTCCTCAATATTACCCTTTTCAACAAGTTTTTTTATCCACTGTGCTTGTTTAGCATTAATTCGTCCATAAGCCTGACCAAGTGAAGTAGCCGCTTTTAAATAACTATCAACATCATCATCAAGTAATACCAATACCGATGTTTTACTGCCGACTAACGATGGGTTGTTAAGTAAATGCGCTTTAATTTGAAATTCTGCATCTTGGCTTAATAATTTAATTAATTCTCTTTGATCACGACGGTTAGAAACCTCTGGAAACATGGCGGTGAAAGAGCGGTTTATTACAGCACGATAACTCGCCTGTTCTAACGATTTTTTACTACTGCTGTCAACGCCAAGCAACTTGGTATTATAATTTACATCAACTTTGATCCAATGTTGAAAAAATGCCGGCTGAGCTTTACTTGTAATGTCAGTTAACAAAATAACCACCATAAGAAAGCCAAACGCTACAGCCATTAAGCCTAGAATTTTAAATCGTTTTTCTTTAGCATGACGTTTTTTTAAACTACGCTCAATTTGGCTAGTTATTGACAGAGATTCTATTGTTTCTATATTGCTAGACTCTATAGCTGCTACTGTTGAATTAGTCATATTGTTCTCTATATTTTCTAACCACTTTTAAGGCGATTATATTCAAGGCCAAGGTCGTAACAAAGAGCATAAAACCTAAAGCAAAAGCGGCTAATGTCTTCGGACTATTAAATTCTTGATCACCTGTTAACAAGGTGACAATTTGTACGGTAACTGTTGTTACCGCTTCTAATGGGTTAGCCGTTAAGTTTGCAGCCATACCTGCAGCCATAACCACAATCATTGTTTCACCTATCGCGCGAGAAACCGCAAGTAACATGGCGCCGATAATGCCGGGTAATGCTGCGGGGATCAGTACTTTTTTTATGGTTTCAGATAGCGTTGCCCCCATACCTAAAGAGCCTTCTTTTAATGCTGTAGGTACGGCATTAATGGCATCATCTGATAATGAGGACACGAAAGGTATAATCATCACACCCATAACTATCCCTGCAGCTAGGGCACTTTCAGAAGCAACCGACAATCCCAAGAAATGGCCCATATCACGAATGAATGGCGCAACCGTTAGTGCCGCAAAAAAACCATAAACAACGGTGGGGATCCCCGCAAGAATTTCGAGCATGGGTTTAGCTATATTACGAAGTGATGAATTGGCATATTGTGATAAATAAATGGCGGTCATTAAACCTATGGGGGCAGCAATAACCATCGCGATCAAGCTAATTAATAACGTACCGGCAAATAAAGGTACCGCGCCGAAAGCACCAGAAGAGGCAACTTGCTCACTGTGCATGGCTATTTGGGGACTCCACTTAGTACCCAAAAGAAATTCGCTAGGCGGGACAGAAGAAAAAAATTGTAATGACTCAAAAAGAACCGACATAACAATGCCAAGTGTCGTTAATATTGCGACAGCAGAGCAAAGAATAAATAAAAATTTAATAACACTTTCAGAATAAATGCGAGCACTAAATGTGGTGGTAAATCGGCTAACAACCAGTAATACACCCGCTAAAGCCGTGATTAACGTTAAGGCCGTTTTTAACATACTTGCTTTGTCTGTTAATTGTTGTAAATACAGCGCGGCTTGATAATTAACATCTACTTTATTAAATTTATTTAATGATTGCTCAGCCAACATATAAATGTCATTCAAGTATAAACCCAAATCAACATCATTTAGTTGTTGTATATGAAACGGTAAAGAGCGAACCATTAATGATTCAACAACAATTGACTCAAAAATAGACCAAAGTAATAAAAATGACAAAGCGGGTAAGCCACAGCATAACGCGGTTAATAAACCGAACTGCTGTGGTAAAGAGCACATATGGCGTATTTCTTTTTTGCCCCCTGCGACTTTTATCGATCTTTGCATACCAAACCAATAACTCGACAACGCGAGTAACGCCAGTATTATAATTAAATGAAATGAAGTCATTACTTCCAACTAGTTAAATCGATAGAAAATTTATAACGAAAAGCAATACAGGGCAGTGCTTTTCGTTTACATAAAACTACAGCGCTAAAGCTTTAAGATTAAGCACATCTTTTTTCAGGATTGCTAACTTATTTATCGATAATGGAATTAAGCCTTTATCAAGTAAGTAACCATATTCACCCATCGCATCTTCGCTGGTGTATTCCTTTAAAAAATCAAGCATTCCTGGCACATTTTTAGCGTGAGAATTTTTTACATAAAAGAATAAAGGGCGTGATACGGGATAACTACCGTCAGCAATAGCGTCAAAAGATGCTGCGCTACCGTCAATAATTGAACCTTGAATTTTGTCGGTGTTTTGGTCTAAGAAACTAAAACCAAATACACCTAAAGCATTTGGATTAGCGACTAGCTTTTGAATGATCAAGTTGTCGTTTTCCCCCGCTTCGATATAAGCATGATCTTCACGAATTGAATGACAAACTTGCTTATAGTTACTTTTATTCACTTTCTTCATCGCTTTTATCCATGAAAAATTATTACAGCCTCCTTCCATCACTAACTCGGCAAATGCATCACGAGTACCTGATGTCGGCGGTGGACCTAACACTTTAATTTTAGTATTCGGTAAGCTTGTATTAATGTCTTTCCATGTTTTGTATGGATTCGCTACCAAAGTTTTAGAGCCGTCTAAAGCCGGAACTTTTTTTGCTAACGCTAAGTAAATATCTTTACGAGATAAGGTTAATTGTGAAGCTGACTTTGAATTTGCAACCACAATACCGTCGTAGCCAATTAAGACTTCAGTAATACTAGTGACACCGTTTTTATGACACATTTCAAATTCGCTTTTTTTCATTCGACGAGAAGCGTTGGTCATATCGGGCGTATTGATACCGTTGCTAGCACAAAATAATTTTATGCCTCCGCCGGTACCTGTAGATTCAATTTTTGGTGTTTTAAATTTAGTTTTCTTACCAAAACGCTCAGCTACGGCTGTAGCAAATGGATAAACGGTAGAAGAGCCAACGACACTGATATTGTCTCTGCTTGCTGCTGATACTGTCGTTACTATTGATGTTGTTAGTGCTGCTACAGTTAAAAGCACACTATTTAATAATGATTTTTTCATGATTATTTCCTAAACCTTGATGAAATTAATTATCAGGGTGAATTATTAAGATTGGATTAAGATGAAATTAATTGTTTTTAAAGCGGGTATAGAAACGAAAAAACGACCTGAATCAATTTATGTCTAAATTCAAGATTACTTCAAAGCTGATAAAAATCGAGCGCTTCCAAAGGAACTGTTAAAGTTAATTAATATTAAAACTTCTGTTCCATGCCGATAGCAATGTATGTACCTTCGGTGGCTTTTTTAAT
>JAWSUX010000428.1:0-5019 GCA_033852215.1 Colwellia sp.
CTCATCTAGGGTATATTTATTGACGATAGAACCTGTAACGAAATACTCTAGATCTTCTCTCGCCTATAAGGAACTTTAATAATTTTTTATTATACAACACACCTGACGACTATATATTGTAGAGCCGTTCAAAACGCGAAATATTAAATCCTTTCATTTGTTCATTTTTCCCAATAAAAATAAGTGGATACCCTGTTCCACGTCACTCGGTCGTGTCCCTTAAGTTTTAGACTATGATTTCTGTAACAATTTCAGTTTTCACTGAATTAGCTATGAAACATTGCTCATGAGATTGATGGTGCATTTTTTCAAGTTGATCAATAGTCGGTTTTTTATCACCTGAAAATTGAATGTTAGGTTTGAGTGTGATTTTAGTCATCGATATTTTATCATCATCACCTTTTTCCATAATACCTACAGCATCGTCAATATATGCATCCACAACATACTTTTTCTTGGCTGTTATTGATAAAAAGAAGAGCATATGACAACTAGATATAGATGCAATAAAAGCCTCCTCTGGATCTACGTTCGCTTCAATAGAGTATGGTAAACTGAGTATTGAGTTTTATATTAACAAGGTTTTATTCTAGCTAAAAATTAAGGCTACGATAACCTGCTGTAAATAAGTTATCTAAATTTTTGTGAACAATACCTTATCTCTTCCCGCATTTTTTGCTTTGTACATATCTGCATCAGCTGCTGTGAGTAAAGCCTTTGTCATGACTAACTCTTCACTATATTCAGCTACCGCAATGCCAGCAGAAACAGTTATTCGATTAAATAATGAATACTTATGAGGAATTGCATTCGCGGCAAAACGTTGTGGTAAGTCATGAAGCCAATTTAATTCATTCATATGTAATATTTTCACTAATATGAATTCTTCGCCGCCAAATCTAACCACGACATCCGCACCACAATCACTCAATAGTTCGGCAACTTTAACAAGTACTCTATCACCCTCTAAATGCCCGTAATTGTCGTTGTATTTTTTAAAGTAATCAATATCTATCATCGCTAATGCAACATGCTGTGAAGGCTGAAGTTGGGAAATTAAGTTTTTACATTGAGCATCAAAACTATGCCTATTATATAAGCCTGTTAATTGATCCGTTTTTGCCTTTTCTGCTTCGATTAACTCTCCTCGGTACTGTGTACGCAAAAGGATATCAAGTTGATACTGAATACTTCCCATAACAATGGCCATTGCGAAGTAAAAATAAAGCGTCCACAAAATTGAAACGGATGTAAATACCTGAATACTGATTAAACCAAGACCAACAATAAGCCATAGGATGAGTTTATACCCTAGGTGTAACATGGGGATAGCGACCAATGTCGCGGCTACTAACATTGGACCACCTTCGCTTAACCTAAGATGGATTTGAGAGTATGACCAAAAAAGGTAATTACATAAGCAACAAAACAAAATAGAATAGGCAAAGAATCGTTTATGTAAGTTTTTATAATTGTTGATTTTAGAATGTAAAATCAACACTATAGATATAGCAGCCATTAAAATTCTGGTCATATTAACAGCGAAGTTGTCAGTACTGTTTTCACCTAACAAAGATACTAACGTTAAAGATAATAAAAAGAATATCGCCAAGTACAGAACAATAGTCGCTAACCGCCGAGAACTTTTGTTTAGCTTGTGTTGAAATTTACTTTCTGTGGTGCTTGAAAAGTAAAATGTAGAAGGCAAATATTTCAATCTGTATCTCAGTATTGATTTATATTTTATTCGCTAATTATAGCCTTTATACGGTGCTTTTCAATGTGATTACTCGCGTACTAAATTTATCTTCAGTTAAGCTCGCACAGGCTACACGGCACATACTGGCTTACCGTATTACTTAATAAAAACGCTTCATTCCATCGCGCATTAATAAATATTAGCTAGCAAATAAAAGCTAAAAAAATCTCAAACAATTTCATAACGTAAATTAATGACAAACAACAACCATTAATTGAGTTAACTATGCAAGATACTACCTCAAGTGCGATGACCGAAGTTGCTTTAGGGCTTTCAATGGCTTTTTTTACCTTGCTTATTGTCGCTTTGCTTTCAATGAGTGTTCCTAAAGAGGGTGCAATAAAAATAGCGACAAAAGCAGCCGATACACTACCTAAAGATCTGAAAAAAAATAAGTCTATCGACATTGAAATAGATAGCAACAATGTTGATAACAACATCATGCAGTTTGCTTTTTATTTTAATGAAAAGTTCTATGATAAAACATTAACGCTTCGTGCTATTAACAGTTTCACTAAAGAAAATCCCTTAATTATTGCTGTAGATCCCCTATTAGCTTTTGCTGACGTATTTGCTTTACGACAAAAAATAAACCATCCAAAACTTTCCATTACCACATCAAATAAAGCTTGGCGTACTCGCTTAACACAAACGATAAGGTTGGATTAACTGATGCAAAAAATAAAGTTGTTTATACTACCCATGATAATGATCACTAGGCTAATGTTACCCTCGTTAATATTTATAACATTTATATATATAACATTAATATTATCACCAACAGCTACGGCTATGAACTTAACGAATAAGAACGTTATACAAAAACTAGTTGTTGATGAAGCCAATAGACAAGGACTTGATCCGACACTCGCGTTAGCTATCGCCAAAGTAGAGTCTAACTTTGATCCCTATGCATTAAGTAATGCTGGGGCAATGGGTGTTATGCAAATTATGCCTGCCACAGCAAAGAGCGTTTTTGGCATAGACAAAGAAAAATTATACGATGCGAATATTAATATTTCTCTCGGCATTACTTTTATCAAGCAGTTATTAACACGTTATGACCAACGACTTGATATAGCGCTTTCTCATTACAATGGCGGCTCAGCAGTACAAGATGAATTAGGTCGATTAACGGTTATTCCAGCAACAAAAAAGTACATAAATAAAGTATTATCTGCGCAAGATAAGTTTAAATATAAAGCATATCAATTATCATCAATTAGCTCAGATAAATTGTCACGCAATAAGCCAACTCAGTACCACACTTCACTGCCTTTAGTTAAAGAGGTAATTAAACCCGATAAATTATATTCAGCAACAACTTTTGATCAATCTCTCTATAAAAAAATAGAACAACTACGCACCCTACGATTACATAACATTATGCGTAATACCCAAAACAAGTCAGTAAATACAAGTCAGTTAAATAACCGTTTATTAAGAAAAAAATCATTTAAGAAAATTAATTATAGTGGGCTTTCCATCACTAATAAAAAACAGTGGTTAGCAGAAGAAAAAACGCTATCCGCTAAGCGGAAAAAAGTACTGCATTGGGAGGCAATGTTTAATTAACGACTTAATGAACGATTTAATGAACCATCTAAGTAACCGCTCAACTCACCACCTAATTCAACACAATAGGTAAGTAGTAATAAAAATATATTTCGAAGAGGTAACATAAAAAAGTCGCCAAAGTTTTTTATAACCTTAATTATAAAGTTTATAAATCACCGATTAAATTATCGTTTAAATTACCAATGAAGGAAGTACCATGCCACGCTTAGTCTGTTTATTGCTTATGTCATTATGCCTTATTACTACGTTATCAACTCAGGCAGCCAACAATGCCAATATTTTAGTTATTGGCAATGATGCTAATGTTGGCAGTATTTCACGTAACAACCCTGCTATTGTTGGTATTATTGGTGCCTTAGCAAACAATATGCATGAACATAACTTTGATGTTTATGATGAAACTGCCATTACTTTAGATGGTTTTGAGCAAAACAGAATACACCGCAGTGATGCTGAAATTATTGATATTGCCCGCTCAATTAAACGCCCTCCTATTGATATCGCTGTCATATTTTCCATGTATGTCAACAGACAAGAAAACGGTTACTCTACTAAAGTCAGTGCGAGAATCGAAGGTCGTTTACTGAATGTACAAACAGGCAGACGTTTAGGAAACTTTGAAATAGACAGCGGCAGACCGTGGAATGTGCCAAGCCAATGTAATATTGACTGTATATTGCAAAACTCAAATGACAAATCAAGACTGATGGCAAATGATTTAGGTGCTGTGTTAGCCGAGAAGCTTGCTTGGATAACCGACGGTGGCAATAGTCACTTAGGATTAGATCGCCCAGGTACGAATCACCTTAATACGGGTTACAGTTTAATATTTGATGGTTTTAGTGGTGAAAATTTTTCTGAAATAGAAGAATATTTAGTCGCATTTTCAGGTTATGACTCTTATCGCCCTATAGAGATACGCTATACTCGTACAGAAGTATGGTATAAATCATCAACAGGCACGGCAAAATTAAACCGTAACTTGAAAAAAATGTTAGCTGAGATGAACTTAGCAGCCACGATTAATTTCTCAGGCAATACATTTACAGTGAAAAAAATTACACTTAGAGGTAAGATAAATTATCAAAGCAGTGAATAGCAAAATTTAAGCGATACCTTTCACATATTAATTAAGCAGCCGTAAGCAATGAGTACAAAAAATTAAATGCAGCATATCGGTAAATACAAAGTTATTAAGAAACTTGGCTCTGGCAGCTTTGGCTTTGTATATCTAGCCGAAGACCCAAAATTACAACTACAAGTCGCTATTAAAGTATTTAAAATTAAAGATGTGACCTTAATGAGTCAAGTAACATCTGCTGCGGAAGATCCCGTACATGTTATTAAGCAACGTTTTATAGATGAAGCGAGAACTTTACGTAAACTAAGCGCGAATCCTTACATTATAGAAATGTACGAATTTGACGAACTAACCGATGGCACCCCTTATTATGTAATGCCTTTTATTTCGCGTACCTTGGTGGATGAAATAGGTAAAGATGCTTTTAGTCAGGGCATGTTAGATGACATAGCCAAAACAGAATTCCCAAGACGTCTAGCCACACCACAAGCCATCAATTATTTAAAACAACTTACTCAAGCACTTTGTGCCGTACATGAACACGGCCTTATTCACCGAGATATAAAGCCTGAAAACATTTTAATTACTAAAGAAAATCAGC
>JAWSUX010000429.1:0-1271 GCA_033852215.1 Colwellia sp.
GCGTAGCGGCTTGGTTCAACAACAAGTTTGTACAGCGGCTCAGAATCATATGCAGGTCATTTACACATGAATTTTCCAGTTCTGCTGATACAATCTTTAGAAGTGTTAACTCCTCTTAGACTCCTCTTAATCTATAGCGAATAATTAAGCCCTCCCCCTATCGAATAAAACGGCTTTTGGTTCAAATCGACACTATATGCATACCTCTATTATCACTATTCTTTATACCGCACTATTTTTTGTATATACGCCAGTCGCTATATCAGACGATACAGATGAATCATTCCAACTGAACATTCTGCCAAGCTCACTCCACGACGCTCTAATCGAGCTTGCGACACAGGTACAATACGAGATTTTATTTGGTGTAGAGTCAGTCCCAAAAGGCCAGGCAATTAAATTACAAGGTGAATTCACCGTTGATAAAGCCTTGGAGAAATTACTCGCCTCCAGTAATTTACATTACACCTTATTGAACCAACAAATTCGTATATTCCAGCCAAAACTCAAATCAACACATTTACCTAGGGTTACCGTATTCGGATATTTACGCAGCGCCAACTTGCGTATATCTCACAATGAAACATCACAAGATAGCTTTCCCTTACATCAAATACCGCTTTCGATTCAATCAATTTCCCGTAATCACATGGACGACGTTCAAGCATTTGACATCAAAGATTCCTTAGCCTACGCCAATGGTATTGAGTACTTTTCGTTAGCGGGCGGAATTAACCCCAAATACTATTCTCGCGGTATAGAAACGCCATTTAGTATCGACGGAAAATATTATCGACGTACGATTCTTGTTTTAGATCCGAGTGTTGTCGAAAGGATCGACCTCATTCAGGGACCTAGCATTAGCTTTCTGGAGCCAGGAGGTTTGCTAAACTTTGTGACAAAGAAACCAAAAAAAACACGGCGCACAGAGCTGATACTAGCTACAGGTTCTGATGACCTGTATCGTAGCGAAATGGATATCAACATATCCAATACTCACAACAAATCCCTTCGTGTCATTGCTACGATTCAAAAGAAAAACCACATTAAAAAGTTCGTTTTTAACAACAAGATTGTATTGGCCCCTAGCGCATCATTCGAATTCAGAAATGAGAGCCACCTACTCTTATCAAGCTATTATAAAACCGAAGAAAAATACCCCAACACCCAAACTTACCACGAGTCAGTTCTTAACAAACGCCTTCCTCAACAACAAACCATGGGTGCTCCTTGGGCAAAATCGACCATCCGAGATGCATTTTTAGCGGCAG
>JAWSUX010000056.1:0-3453 GCA_033852215.1 Colwellia sp.
CAAAGTTTAATAGTGACCTCCGTTAAACCAGTTTCAGCGACAAACTATGCACTAGAAAGCACTTAATTTGCATCCAATTTTTAATAGCATATAACGCCTCGTTAAGAGGCAAATAATTGTTGGCTAAAATAAGCGACGCAGGAGCAAAAGCCAACTGTTATTTGTCCTGCTTGAACGACTTGTTAGCAATAATTTACGCCAATGCCTGCCTCATCTTACGACCACCGACAGGAATTAGACCATTTTTTTGGTAAAAGTTTAATGTGCGCTCAAACTCAGGTAATGGCGGAGTACATAACTCAATACAAGACCACTGGTGTTTATTAGCATAATCTTGGACTTGTTCAATTAACATTGAACCAACGCCGGAATCTCTGAACTCAGGAGAAACATAAAACTCTTGGATGACACCTATTTTGCCACCTGCATAAAGGGCATAAGTTTCAGTCATGGTAACAACGGCAACTGGATTATTTTCATAAACCCCAATAATTGCCGAATAATGGCCGTCACGAATTAGTTCTCTACACCTTTGTATTGTTCCATTAAGGTCAATATCAAAGTGCTGTGCTTTTGTTAACTCACAAATTTCAGTTGTCAGTTCTACAACCAAAGAGCCTATTATTTCAGAATCCTTAATTGTTGCTACTCTAAAGTTGACTTCCATGCATACTCTTGATTATTGCTAACAGCTTATTAGACGGGATAAAGTCCTTTTTTCTACAAAAGACTTGTCCGTTAATAGTAAATTTATTTCTCGATAATTTATATCTTTAGTCTCTATATTTCAAGAGCTTATTTATTCGTTAAAATGTAACTTCCATTAACTCACCGTATATTTAGACTTTTTTCGGTGAAAGTGTGCAAACTAACTATGCTTAGCTAAGGATGAAAATAAATAAGGATATTTATGAAATCAGAATTTATGACTCAAATACATGAGCGGATGCAATTGAAACGATATGCTAAGCGCACTATAGAGTCTTATGCATATTGGATAAAAGCTTATATTATTTTCAATAATAAAAAACACCCTAAGTATTGTTATAACAAAGAAGTAGAATCTTTTTTATCTTATCTCAGTAATAAAAAAAATGTTGCTCCAAAAACACAAGCCTTAGCATTAAATGCTCTCTCATTTTTATATAAAGAAATTTTAGAAAAACCTTTAACACTTGAGCTCAACTTTAATCGTAGTCTCATACAAACTAAATTACCTACAGTACTTACTACAACAGAAATTAAAGCACTATTAACATTGGTTAATGCGAATCATTTATTACAGTGTCAAATAATGTATGGAAGTGGTTTACGACTAATGGAAGCATCCAGATTAAGAATTCAAGATATTGATTTTAATTATTTATCAGTCAACATATGGAATGGTAAAGGAGGAAAACATCGCTGCGTTACGCTTGCAAAAGAATTAGTTCCTGCGCTAAAAGCTCAAATAGAACAAACAAAACTATGCTATCAACAAGATATAAAAAATCCAGATTATGCAGGTGTATGGCTTCCCTTTGCTCTAGCAAAAAAATACCCAAGTGCACCAAAATCACTCGGTTGGCACTACTTATTTCCTTCAGCCCGGCTAACGTTAGACCCTGAATCAAATAAATTACGTCGACATCATATTAATGAAACAGTGCTGAGAAAATCCGTTAAAAAAGCGGCAAAGGAAGCAGGAATTGAAAAAAATGTAACGTGCCACACATTGCGGCATTCTTTTGCCACTCATTTATTACAGCGAGGAGCCGACATACGTACAGTGCAAGAGCAACTTGGCCATAGTGACTTACGCACAACGCAAATTTATACCCACGTACTTGAACACGGCGCTAATGGTGTGCGTAGCCCTTTATCTGACATTATGTAGTCGCAATATTTCATTAGGCCTGATATAAAACGACTAGCATAGAGTTGGCGAGTTATTTTACCGTAATGGTAATTTTTTTAGAAACTACCGCTGGATTATGTGGAATATGACGATGATCGCCTAATATTAGCTGAAGAGTATGCTGACCTTTCGGTAATGTTAATGTGGTTTGCGTTTGACCGCCACCAAAGTGTTTAACATCACTACCTAATGGTTTATCAAGCGCAGGCAGCTCTTTATTATCAATTAACAAATGATGATGACCAGTATGCTTCTTTTCTAAGCCTGCTGGTGATACACCCATATTATGCAAACCAAAAGTGACTGTAAATGTTTCAGCTACCGTATCAGCATCTTTAGGTGAAATGATGTAAACATTGGCTTCTGTCGGCGCTATTGACTGTGCAATGCTGCTATTTGCTTGCGCAGTACTCGCGATAAAAACAGCAGAGCTTAATGTTAGGGTTAATAGTGATAATTTGGCTAATTTATTCATTGCTTTACTCATTTAATATTATTTTTTTGTGTGTGGGTAATTCTTACAGCAGTAAAGGTAACACAAAACGTTCTTATGCCGTTATGCTTGTTTAAAGCGCGGGTTGTTTTACTGGTATTATATCCATGGTTTTCTAAAGAAAAAATTACACAACTAACGCGTTACTAAATTTTTCAATAACTTTAAAGGCAGTGATAAAAACCCCCTATAAAAAATTGGCAGGGATTTTATTTTTTCACTAATATTTTAATGCAAGTTGCAATGAAAATTTTTATTAAACTGGTGGATCTGTTGCTAGCACTTGCTTTTGTTGGCTTATGTTTTTTTGTTATTTTTATATATAATATTACCGCAAAAAAAGTTTAATAATATACTAGTAATTAGCTATAGTTCTGGTAATCTCTTACCTCGTTATTTTCCTTAGTATATTTTTCATACAAGTTAAAATAACAGTGGCAATAAATTTATCCACAAAAGATAAAAATAACACAATATGTATATAAAGTAAACACAACCCAAGTTTTTATCAATCAAATCAATTAAATACCAATAACAAGCCAAATAAACATTAAAAACTTATTTGTCGGTTAACTGTGCTTGCTCACAGGGTTATCCACAAGCTAGTGGCGTACGTATTAGATAAGAGTGGAGCATACATACGCTTTATGGCATCCTTAGCCATCTTTTGTTTATTATTATTATTGCCTCCTTTTTATGACCACTTCCGCTAACGTTAACGAAAAGCCAAATTCACAAAATGCTGCCAAATCACCACTTATTTTAGTGGATGGATCATCGTATTTATTTCGTGCTTATCATGTCCCCTATTTGCAAGCGCTTACAACGAAAAGTGGTCAGCCAACAGGAGCGATCACTGGCGTATTAAATATGCTGCGCAGTTTAAATAAAGACTATCCTAATGGTAATGTCATCGCTATTTTTGACGCGAAAGGCAAAACCTTTCGTAATGACATGTATCCAGAATACAAGGCTAATCGTCCACCAATGCCTGACGACTTACGTACACAAATCGCGCCTCTACATAATATTATCGAAGCGATGGGTTTGCCTTTATTGGTTA
>JAWSUX010000056.1:3488-25050 GCA_033852215.1 Colwellia sp.
GAAACAGTAATATCTACGGGTGATAAAGATATGGCACAGCTTGTTACACCGCATGTGCGTTTGATCAATACCATGACCGACGTAGAAATGGATGAAGCGGGTGTTGCTGAAAAATTTGGCGTACGTCCTGATCAAATTATTGATTACCTAGCGCTGATGGGCGATAAAGTCGACAATATCCCCGGTGTAGTAAAATGCGGCCCTAAAACAGCGGTTAAATGGTTGGCTGAACATGGCACGCTTGATGAAGTAATAGCGAATGCTGATAAGGTGAAAGGTAAAATTGGTGAGAACTTACGTGATGCGTTAACGCAATTACCACTTTCTTACCAGCTAGCGACAATTAAATGTGATGTTGAGCTTGAGCAAAGTGCTGAGCAGTTACAACCTTCAGCACCTAACGTTGAGGCATTAACCGAGCTTTACCAAGAGTTTGAATTGAAGCGCCTTCTTGCGGATCTTACTGGCGGAGGTGCAACATCTGCAAGTAGCGCTACTGAAAAATCACCCTCTACGAACAAAGCAGACAGTGCAGAAGTTGTTGCAAACCAAATAGATGAAACGCAATACGACATTGTTTTGGATAAAGCAGTATTTAAAGAATGGTTAACACAGTTAAAAGCGAGTGACGCATTCGCTTTTGATACTGAAACCACAAGTATTGATTACATGAAAGCTGAATTGGTCGGTTTATCGTTTGCTATTGAAGCAGGTAAAGCCGCTTATGTACCACTTACTCATGATTATATTGATGCACCAGAGCAACTTGATCGTGATTGGGTATTAGCGCAATTAAAACCCTTATTAGAAAGCACCGACATTAAAAAAATCGGTCAAAACCTAAAATATGATGCGAATGTTTTAAGCCATTATGACATTGCTCTACAGGGTGTCGCTTTTGATACGATGATAGAGTCGTATTGTTATAACAGTGTCGCTACTCGCCATAATATGGACGCTTTAGCGCTTAAATACCTTGATTACAAAACAGTGCATTTTGAAGACATTGCAGGCAAAGGCGCTAAGCAACTTACCTTTAATCAAATAGAGATTGAAAAATCAGGTCATTATGCCGCTGAAGATGCTGATATTACCTTGCGCTTACATCAGGCTATTTTTCCTGCGCTTGAGAAATTACCTGAACAGCTCAGTGTTTATAACGATATTGAAATGCCGTTAATGCCTGTCATTGCACGTATGGAGCAAGGAGGAGTACTTATTGACTGTGATATATTAGCCGATCAAAGTCAGCTTTTAGGGCAGCGTTTAGCTGAATTAGAAATAGAGGCGCATAATCTAGCAGGCAAAAGTTTCAACCTAGCATCACCTAAGCAGTTGCAGCAAATTTTGTTTGAAGAGTTACAAATCCCGATCATCAAAAAAACACCGAAAGGCGCACCTTCAACAGCAGAAGAAGTATTGCAAGAACTTGCGCTTGATTACCCATTACCGAAAGTGATTTTAGAAAATCGTGGTTTGAGTAAATTAAAGTCAACGTATACTGATAAATTGCCTTTAATGGTGAGCAGTAAAACGGGTCGTGTGCATACCTCTTACCATCAAGCCGTTACTGCGACAGGTCGCTTATCTTCAACTGATCCAAACTTACAAAATATTCCAATTCGAAGTGAGCAAGGGCGTAAGATACGCCAAGCGTTTATTGCACCTAAAGATCACAAAATTGTTGCTATCGATTATTCACAAATTGAATTACGCATTATGGCGCATTTATCCAATGATATTGGCTTAGTAACAGCCTTTAGTGAAGGTAAAGATATTCACAAGGCAACAGCAGCAGAAATTTTTGCGGTAGCGCTCGATGACGTCACGACAGATCAACGCCGAAGTGCGAAAGCGATAAACTTTGGTTTGATTTATGGCATGTCAGCTTTTGGTCTGGCAAAACAACTTAATATTGGTCGCAAACAAGCACAAGAGTATCAAGACAAATATTTCCAACGTTACCCTGGCGTATTAACTTACATGGAAGAAACTCGTCAACTGGCGAGTGAACAAGGTTATGTTGAAACCCTTTATGGCCGTCGTTTATATTTACCTGATATTAATGCTAAAAATGGTATGCGTAAAAAGGCAGCTGAACGTGCGGCCATTAATGCGCCTATGCAAGGCACCGCGGCAGATATTATTAAAAAAGCGATGTTAACGGTTGATGAATGGTTAGTAGCTCAAAATGATGATCGTATTAGAATGACGATGCAAGTTCACGATGAATTAATCTTTGAAATTCATCAAGATATTGTCGAAGAAACGACGGCAAAGTTAGTTAATTTGATGAACAATGCGGTTGAACTGAGTGTGCCATTAATTGCTGAGTTTGGTGTCGGTGATAACTGGGACGAAGCACATTAATTAAGCAGATATCAGGTAAATTAGAGTGTCTATGCGTTAGAATAGCGCTCTTTATTACCTAACCAACGCAGAATTAATGCTTGTGCACATTCAGGTTGTTGACGTGAAAGCAGATAGGCTTTTTGTTGAATTTCGGGAATTAAATGACCATCGCGTACTAAATCAGCAATACGCAGCTCTGCTAAACCCGTTTGACGAGTACCGAGTAACTCACCTGGGCCACGAATTTCTAAATCTTTTTCTGCAATGACAAAACCGTCGTTACTTTTTCGTAATACTGCCAAGCGTTTTGTTGCCGTTTTAGTCAGTGGTGCTTTGTATAATAAAACACAATGTGACGCAACGGAGCCGCGACCTACACGCCCGCGTAATTGATGTAACTGGGCTAAGCCTAATCGCTCAGGGTTCTCTATTACCATTAAGCTTGCGTTGGGTACGTCAACACCCACTTCAATAACCGTAGTAGCAATAAGTAAATGTAAATCACCGGTTTTAAAACTGTCCATAACAGATTGTTTTTCGTCAGCTTTCATTCTGCCATGCACTAAACCAATTTTTAATTCAGGTAATTGTGCTTGTAAATGTAAAGCGGTGTCTTCAGCTGCCTGACATTGTAAAATCTCAGACTCCTCTATTAACGTACAAACCCAATAAACTTGTCTGCCATCATTTGTACAACCTTGACGAATACGCTCGATAACAGTATCTCGACGTGAGTCAGGTAAAGCGATAGTATTAATGGGAGTACGA
Organism: Colwellia sp.; assembly: GCA_033852215.1. Lineage (GTDB taxonomy): Bacteria > Pseudomonadota > Gammaproteobacteria > Enterobacterales > Alteromonadaceae > Colwellia. Next base: position 6,609 of record JAWSUX010000056.1, read on the forward strand.
CCAGGAGGTAATTCGTCGATCACTGACGTATCAAGATCAGCATAAGCTGTCATCGCTAAAGTACGGGGAATTGGCGTTGCCGTCATGATTAGCTGATGTGGGTAATAATCATCAAATACGCCTTTTTCACGTAATGACAAGCGTTGTTTTACCCCAAACTTATGCTGTTCATCAATAATTATCAGTACTAAATTATTGAAAATAACATCGGCTTGAAAAAGCGCATGGGTGCCGATAACCATTTGCATATCACCGCTAGCAATATTTTCCAGCGCTATGCGGCGGGCTTTTGCTTTTGTTTTTCCTGCTAGCCAACCAACACTAATTTTTAATGGCTCAAACCAGTTAGCAAAGTTAATAGCATGCTGCTCTGCTAGTATTTCGGTTGGTGCCATTAACGCTACTTGATAACCTTCGCTAATAGCGGTTAATGCGGCAAGTGCTGCGACTAACGTTTTACCCGAGCCAACATCACCTTGCACTAAGCGCATCATCGGCTGTTTTTTTGCTAAGTCAGTTTTTATTTCATCAACCACTCGTGCTTGGGCATTGGTAGGTGAGAAAGGTAATGCTTTTAAAAAGTTTGTAGTGACTGCTTCTTTACCAAGCAAATTAATGGCGGCATGCACATTACTGCTTTGTCTTAGTTTTAACATGCTCAAATTATGAGCAAGCAACTCTTCTTTAATTAGGCGTAATTGTGCTGGATGGCGGCCTAACTCTAATTGCTCGACCGAGGTTTCGGGCGGAGGTCGATGAATAATGGCTAGCGCTTCGCTTAAAGAATATTTTTCGTTAAACAAGGTTGTGGGTAAAAGTTCATCGACTTGGCCTCGCTGTAACTTGATTAATGCTTGCTCGGTTAGGCTACGCAGTGAAACTTGTCGTAAACCGTCGGTACTAGGATAAACGGGGGTTAAGGTTTCTTCTACAGAGGTGAGCACTCGGTCATCNNGATTTATATTCAGGGTGAACAATTTGAAATCCACGAGGGCCACGTTTTATTTCACCATAACAGCGTATCGTGCGACCAATGCTTAAGCTATTCTTTTGACTGGCAGAAAAGCTAAAAAAACACAGTTGAATATTACCCGTGCCGTCACTTAAAGTAACCACTAACATACGGCGCTTGCCATGAGTTATCTGGCTATCGGTTATTTCACCAATAATATTAGTAGAAGTGCCAGGTAACAAATTACGTATTGTTGTCACTCTGGTTTTATCTTCGTAGCGCAAAGGCAAATGAAACAGTAAGTCTTGCACTGACAGCAAGCCGATTTTCTCCAACTTAGTGGCTAGACTTGGGCCAACCCCTTTTAAGGTGTTAAGCGGAATGTGCGAAAGTTTTGTCAGTGTTTCCATGAGGTTTTATCAGCGTTTATTAATCATCAATATGCTGCCAAGCACCTTTATTCATTTGCATTTTTTGCCACCAACTATCATCAGCAACAATTTGGCCTGTTTCATCAATGGTTGGATAAGGCAAACCTTTGCGCTGACACGCTTCAGCAAAAATCGGGTGACCGCCTTCAAACAAGGTACGCTGACGGCGTTCATAACTTAATTTGGGTTGGTCATACATACCCGCTAATTGACGTTGTCGTTGTGCTTCATATAAAACCACCGAGCAAGCGACAGAAACATTTAATGACTGCACCATGCCTACCATAGGCACAACAATATCTTGGTCGGCAAGTGCTAATGCTTCTTTTGACGTGCCAAACTTTTCTTGTCCTAAGATGATTGCTGTTGGTTTGGTATAATCTATTTCGGTAAAATTAACTGCGGTATCAGATAAGTTAGTCACCAATACCTGCATGCCTTGTGCTTTTAATGCGGCAATTGCATCAGCAGTTTTACTATAGTTATGCACATCAACCCAGTTTTGACTGCCTGCGGCACTGCCGCCTCGTACTTCTGCTTCTTCACTTTTCCATACAGCGTGTACGTCACTAACACCAATAGCATCACAAGTACGTACCACGGCAGCTAAGTTATGAGACTTGTGCAAGCCTTCCATACACACAGTTAAGTCGGGTTGGCGTTTGTCTAACATGGTGTTAATGCGTATTAATCGTTCAGGGGTCATTTTTTATTAATCTTTTAAATGATTTTATCTTAGCTCTTTAAAAAACTAAGGTGCGATAAAGTGAATAGGCAAAATAAATGCTATTTAAGCAAATCTGTTAAGCTGTGAGTTCATGGAGCTTATATTGATAAGTGACTTGAACGAACAGCGTAGACAATGCCGATAAATCGTATTAATGAAGCCTATTTTAGTTAACGCTAGGTAGTTCTAATACGCCATCAATTTCGATATCAACATCTTTTGGTAGTCTTGAAATTTGAATCGCTGCACGAGCAGGATACGGCTGTTGGAAATATTTAGCCATTATTTCATTTACCGTAGCGAAATTGCTTAAATCTGTCATGAAAATATTTACTTTTACCATGTCATTAATACAACCACCTGCCGCTTCACATACCGCAGACAAGTTTTTAAATACTTGTTCAGTTTGTTCGGCAAAACCCCCCTCAACGACGACCATTGTTTCAGGTACCAGTGGAATTTGACCTGATAAATAAACAGTGTTGTTTACTTTAACTGCTTGGCTATAAGTGCCGATAGCACTTGGCGCTTGATCTGTACTGATAATGCTTTTCATAAAATTTCCTAAAAATTGTTTTTGTTAACTTATTTATTTCTAATTACGCGCTGCACATCAATCATCACTTTAATTTTACGAATGATATCAGCTAAGTGAATTCGGTCACGGCAGGTAATTTCCATATCTATAATATATAAACCGGCTTCTTTTTCACCAGAATTCAGCGTGTGAACATTTGAGCCACATCGGGCAATAACATTAGTTAATAGTGCTAAAGCGCCTTGGTGATTTACAATTTCAACTCGCAGTTTCGCAATGAATTCTTTATTAATGTCACTATCCCATTTTACCGGGAATAAACCGCCTTGTTCATGACCTTTTATGTTACGACAGCCTTGTTGGTGCACCATAAGACCTTTACCAGGGCTTAAGTAGGCTAAAATAGCGTCACCCGGAATAGGGCGACAACATTTACCGTAACTAACCAACATGCCTTCAGTGCCTTTTATTGGCAACTTGCTTTTCGCTGTGTTTGCTTCAGCTTCGTTATCTTCGGTAAACTCATCGGTTAAACGTCTGGCAATACCTATGCTTAAAGCATTACCTAAACCTATGTTAGTAAGTAACTCATCAAAGTTACCATTACCACTTTGGCTAACCACTTCATCTATTTTTTCTTGTGAAATATCTGCTAATTTGGTTTGACCCAACGCATGGCTTAATAAACGTAAACCTAAGGCATGTGATTCATTCTTTTCACGGGTTCTAAGGTAGGTTCTTATTTGTAATCTGGCTTTAGCCGTCACTACAAAGTTTAACCAAGTCGCATTTGGTCGCGCTACCGCTGAAGTGACCACTTCAATGGTTTGTCCTGAATCAATAGGCCGACTTAAAGGGAAAGGTTTACGATCCACTTTAACACCAACACATGAATTTCCGACATCAGTATGAACAGCATAGGCAAAATCAATGGCAGTAGCGCCCATAGGTAGTTCAATAATGCGACCATCAGGAGTAAAGACATAAATTTCTTCAGGAAAGAGATCAGATTTTACATTCTCAATAAACTCAAAGGAGCTACCGGCACTTTGTTGTAATTCGAGTAAACTCTGCATCCAACGGCGTGCTTTCATTTGTGCCGTTGTGCCAGTGTTTTCACCATTTTCCTTGTAAATCCAGTGTGCGGCAACGCCTTTATCAGCCATTTGATCCATATCGTGAGTACGAATTTGTATTTCCACGGGAATACCGTGAGGACCGATTAATGAGGTGTGTAATGATTGATAACCATTTGTTTTAGGGATAGCAATATAATCTTTAAAACGAGTATCGATCGGTTTGAATAGGTTGTGCATCGCACCTAAAACACGATAACAATTATCTATTTTTTCGTCGACGATAACTCTAAAAGCGTAAATATCCATTACTTCGTTAAACAAAAGTTCTTTGTTTAACATTTTACGGTAAATGGAATATAAGTGTTTTTCTCGCCCTGAAACTCGCGCTTTAATACCGCATTCTTCGATACGAGCGATAATTTCTTTTTCGATATTATCAACAATCGCTTTTCGATTACCTCTAGCACTTTTAACGGCAGATCCTAATGCACGTGAACGCATTGGATATAACGCTTTAAAACCTAATAACTCGAGTTCATTTTTAATATCATGAATACCAAGTCGGTTGGCTATCGGGGCATAAATTTCTAAAGTTTCTCTGGCAATTCTGCGGCGTTTATCAGGTCTCAATGAGCCTAAAGTACGCATATTGTGGGTACGGTCGGCAAGCTTGATTAAAATAACACGAATATCTTGCACCATGGCTAGCACCATTTTACGAAAATTTTCCGCTTGCATTTCTTCTTTGTTATCAAACTTTAACTTGTCTAGTTTACTGACACCTTCAACTAATTCTGCCACGGTATGACCAAACAGCTCGGCTAATTCGTCTTTTGTTACTTCAGTATCTTCAATAACATCATGCAGTAAAGCCGCCATGATGGTTTCATGGTCAAGGTTCATTTTAGCTAAATTTATCGCGACAGCGACAGGGTGGGTAATATAGGGATCACCACTTGATCGCATTTGACCATCGTGGGCATCTCTTGCTACCACATAGGCATGTTTCAGTAGATCAATTTGTGCTTTTGATAAATAAGATGAGCTTAATTCTTTTAGCGGTTCAAATAGGTACACCTATTACTCCAAACTAAGGGGATATGAGGGTTAGAGCTTTCGAGTAACCATATAATCATAGATAGAATACGTGGCTTTGTAGTTGGTTTGCAAGCAATAAAAAACGCGTAATTCATTTTTCGCTTTGAGCAAAATAAAGTACGCGTTTTAGCATTAGCTAAATTAAGCAGCTTAGTGCCTAATTTTAGGTGAAATTAAGCTAATTCGTCTTGTTGACCACCAACAATTGCTGCAACAGCATCTAATTCAGCAGTATCTTGTTGAATTTGTTCTTGGCGATCTGAAACATTCATCACGTCAGTAGTAATTAAACCCGCTTCGATTTCACGCAAAGCAATTACCGTTGGTTTGTCATTTTCGATTTCAACCAAGGGTTCTTTTCCGCCAGTTGCAATTTGACGAGCACGACGTGATGCAACAAGCACCAAATCAAAACGATTACCGACTTTTTCTACGGCATCTTCAACAGTTACGCGAGCCATTTGGTCACTCCAACTAATAATATAGCAATTTAAAAAACAGTGACGTAGTTTACTCACCGCGCGCTAATTAAGCAAGTAATAGCGTATGATGGGGATAAATTAATTTACCTCTGTGTTTTGGTAAGCTCGAACTCCGCCTTTCATAAAGTAATAATTTTTAATACCTTCTTTTTCTAGTGAATATTGTAACCACTTAACTTGTTTTCCTACGGCATCATAAATTAATAATGTTAATTGCCTTTTTTTTACGGCTGTTAAAATATAATGGAATTTATCTAACGGTGTCAGAATAGATTCTCGCTCAAGAATCATCGTATCGCGTTGAAAAGGCTCTCGTATATCGACAACCAAAGTATTCGCAGCTATTTTTTTAATAAACTTTTTAGGGGACAAGTTATGTGCGTCGAATTTTTTGCTGCTAATGAGATTGCTGAGTATAAAAGGAGACTCACCAAAAAAAGTTGACAGTTTTGGGTAACGTTTTGCCCAACCTAATATGCCTAAATCAAAAGCATAAGTATTATCAATGTTATTCTTTTGAGCTTTGATGTGAGCTAAGTAAGACTTCTTACAGCTAGTGCCATTGCAATAAAAAATAATGTCCCGGCTGTCATTGGCTCTGAGTGATTTTAGCACTGGAATAAAGCTTAAATTAGTGATGGGAATATTAATGGCCCCATTGATATGTAAGATGTTAAATTCGTAAGCTGAACGGACATCAATAACTAGCACGTCGTTGAATTTAGCGGCTAATTTTTTATGCGAGATAATGATGGCGTGACTGAAATGACTACGTAAAGGGAATTGATTTTTTACAGCGTTACTCTCGGCAAGCCTTGTATCAGTAGCCAAAGTATTATTTGAAAAGCTTGTTATTGCTAAAGCAATGGTGAAAAGCCAAGGTTTAAAAAGTGAGAAAACTTTGCTCAAAAAATTCTCCTTAGCCTCAACTTTAATGTCGTAAAGATACCTGTTTAAGTATAGTTCAATGCTCTGAAAGTACGTTTATTTTAGTGAGTTATTTTGTTTGTTTCTCTTGTTAATCGGCAAGTAACTCGGTGAATAATTGATCATGCATTACTTTTTGTTGCTTACACTTTAAGCGTTGGTTCTTAACGATGGTCGTTAACTCAGCCAATGCTTGTTCGAAGTCATCATTGACAATCACGTAATCAAATTCAGTATAGTGAGAGCATTCTGCTTGTGCTTTTTCCATGCGACTGACAATGACTTCATCACTGTCTTGCCCACGGCCTCGTAAACGGCTCTCTAATGCTTCTTTTGATGGCGGGCTAATGAAAACAGTGGTTACACTTGGCTTTTTCATCCTAACTTGTTGCGCACCTTGCCAGTCGATATCTAAAAAAACATCAATGCCCTGTGCAAGTTGTGCATCGATAGCTATTTCGGATGTGCCGTAATAATTGCCGAAAACTTCAGCGTGTTCATAAAAAGCATTTTTCGCTATTTGTTTTTTAAACTCGTTAACAGTAACAAAATGATAATGTTCGCCATTTTGTTCTCCAGGGCGAGGATCTCGCGTGGTGTGTGAAACCGATACGGCTAATGCTCTTGTAGAAGAATCCGCTTCTTGTTTTAGTAATGCATTGATTAAGCTAGATTTGCCAGCACCACTTGGTGCAGAAAGAATAAATAAATTACCAGGCACAGTCACAGGAAGTTCCTCAAGATAGGGTTTACTCATACCTATAAAGTTAGGCATAAAAAAAGCTGAAACTTATTTTACTCTATTAGTGAGAATAAGCTTCAGCCTGAGTACGTTAAATTTACGACTTAAAGTACTTTAGCAATAGATTTCGCTAAGTAGTCAACATTACTATTGGCAATACCTGCAATGCTCATACGGCTTGAACCAACCATATAAATACTGTATTCATCTTGCAATTGTTGTACTTGCTCAGGGGTTATACCTAAGAAAGAAAACATACCGCTTTGACGGGTAATAAAGTCAAAGTTGCGTGTTACGCCATTATCAATTAGCTTATCAACAATTAATTGACGATTGCCATTAATGCGGTCACGCATTTCTTTAAGTTCACTATGCCATTCACTGCGCAGTTCATCCGAGCTTAAAATGGTTTCAACAATTGCTGCACCATGTGCTGGTGGCATGGAGTAAATAACACGTACAACGGAAAGTAAAACAGAGTTAGCAATATCAACAGCGATGCTTGATTTGCCAACAATGGTACAGCCGCCAATGCGCTCACGGTATAAACCGAAATTTTTAGAACATGAACTACAAACAATCATTTCTTCAACAGTTTCAGCCATTAAGCGTAAACCGTAAGCATCTTCGTCTAAGCCAGTACCAAAACCTTGATAAGCCATATCAATTAAAGGTGTAAAACCAACCTTTTTGGCTACATCAGCAACTTGCTGCCATTGTTCATTGCTTAAATCCATACCACTTGGGTTATGGCAACAGGCATGTAATAACACGACATCATCACTGCTGACTTCTTTCAGCGCATTTAACATGCCATCAAAGTCTAAATTTTTGTTTTCATAATCATAATAAGGGTAAGTTTTAACGTTTAATCCCGCCGCTTTAAACAAACCAGTATGGTTAGCCCATGTTGGGTTACTTACCCAAATAGTCGCGCCAGCTTTGCATGATTTAATAAATTCAGCGGCAACGCGTAAAGCACCTGTTCCGCCAGGCGTTGAAATAGTTCGAGCACGATTTTCATTAAGTACTGTATGCTCGTTACCAAAAATAAGTTTGGCCATTTCATCATTAAACAATGAAGAGCCTGTTGGACCAATATAAACTTTGGTATCTTCAGTCGTTAGGCGATGTTGTTCGGCTTTTTTTACACAGTTTAGAATAGCCGTGTGGCCTGCTTCATTTTTGTATACGCCAACACCCAAATCAATTTTATTTGGATTATCATCATTTCTATATTTAGCCAATAATCCTAAAATAGGATCGGCAGGCAGAGCCTTTAAACTACCAAACATGACAGAAGTTTACCTTATGTTAATTTGAGGGCTTTTAGCATAAGGCGCCATCGCTCTTATTACCTAATCACTCTCGATATTTTAATCTGCCAAGCATAACGTAAAGTTAGGGCTAACTTAAAGTAATTTCTATGCTGTAGAGTGCAAAATTTAAGACTAATTTATATTAGTTGTGCTGATAATTTTATAAGGCATTGTGACTAGAGTGATAGAGTCGTTAAATAACTCCTTAAAAACCCTTACTTAATGCCGCAATTAAACCAATAATGCCACCAAAAACACCACCCCAAACGACTAACCAACCCAAGTGTTTTTTGATCATCGCTTGTATGATTTCTTTTACTAATTGTGGCGTTAGTTCGTTTAAACGTTTTTCGATTATATCGCTAACTTTGTCACGCATGCCGGCGATAATATCGGGCTGTTCTAATTCTTCACGTAATAACGTATTAAATTTCTCGCTTTGGCTTATCTCTTGAATAGATGCTCTCATTTTTTCGATGAAAGGCTCTCTCATTGGCTGAATTGCTTCACTGCCACNNACTTCAACTAAACTATTAAAAGCGGGACTAAGGTCGACTTTGGCAATAACGGGTGCTAGGTCAATGGTGCTAGCTTTGCCTGAACTATCAGATAAAAAGCGATCAATATTTTCCTCGGTAAAGAACTGATCCATCATGAGTTGACGAATGGCAACTTTAAACTCTTCAAAACGCGCAGGAATAACACCAGAGCCATAAAGCAACGGCACTTTTTCAAATAACATGTGTATTGCTAACCAATTAGTAATTGCACCAGATAAAGCGAATAAACCGATGGTGAAAAAAACAGGCTGTTCGCTAATATAGCCGGCAAATGTGCATAGTAGGGCGATGAGGTTGGTTATAATGCTTTTATTCACTGAAATCTCCACGGTAATTTTTATCTGACTTGGGCGCAGACATCGGTACAGGCGCTATGATAGCATTTAATTTCTGTCACTTAACTATTGATGAACCGTCATGCTCAAAACGACAATTAAAATATTTTCCACCTGTTGTGCTTTATTCTTTATTAGCGCATGTGGTGCTGATAATGCTAATGACTCTGCATGGCGTAAGCTCGACTTAAATAATACCGTCTTATTAACCTTACCCCACGGTAAAGTTGTGATTGAGTTAGCACCGCAATTTTCTCCAAAACATGTTGCTCAGTTTAGCCAGCTTATTAAAGATGGTTTTTACCATAAAACGACATTTTATCGGGTAATTGATGGTTTTGTTGCCCAAGCAGGACCAAAAGAGGGTAGTGAAAAAGACAAATCAGTACCGATACTTACGATGGAAGGGGAGTGGACAACCACTCAAGAGTCGTCAATTACATCGGTACAAAAAAAGGATTTATTTGCCGAACAAACAGGATTTCAAGGTGGCTTTGCTATCGCAGCTAATCCCAGTGAGAATAAAATGTGGTTAACACATTGCCCTGGCACATTAGCGATGGCGCGTAATGAAGACGCGGATTCAGCATCAAGCCATTTCTATGTTGTTATTGGGCAAGCGCCACGTTATTTAGATCGTATTATGACTATATTTGGCCGTGTGGTGTATGGCATGCAACACATTCAAGCAATACAACGTACCACAGTAATTGAAGGTGAATATGCTGTTGACCACCGAAATTTTACGACAATAGTTAATATGCAATTAATGAGTGACGTGCCTGAAGCGGAACGACTACTTATTGAAGTTGAAAATACTGAATCAACTGAATTTGCTGATCGTTTAGTTAAACGCCGAGCTCGAAAGGATGACTTTTTTTACAAAAAGCCGCCGCCTATACTTGATGTGTGCCAAATCCCTTTACGTAGCCGATTAGTTAACACACACTAATGTATAAAGTTGTTATTGCTTTGCAACTAAAGTAATTTTTTATCAATAATTATTAGCCATGTTATTATGCTGGCTTGAAAATTTTATTTTTTTTTGTACTATTGAGCCCTGTATTATGTCGTCTTCATTTTTGAAAAAAGTCAGCTTATTTACTAGTTTGATTCTTCTGCCGAACTGTTTGGTTTGGGCAGATATTCAACCACGCAGTGCTAGTTTAAATTATTCACAAAAATCGCTATCTAACGCTGGAAACCCGGCCGCCGCCGCTTTGATTATTGAGCGTGATGATCCCCATGTGATGACGGGTGGTGCTATTGAATTTGGCGCAGGTCTGGAATACGGTGATTTGGATGAACTGTTTGCCAAAATTGATGAAATATCTACTGCTTTTAAACCGCCAAAAGATGACGATGATGGCGCTGAAAAACCACCTGAATTACCAAAACCAGAAAACCCGATCAGAGACTATACTTGGCAAGATTTATTAACTGAGTACCCTGAGTTAGAAGATAGAGTTGATGCATTAAAAAATCAGGTGGTCAGCGCCGCGGCTTTGCTTGCACTTATTTCAGTAGAAGGTTACGGAAAAGTAGAAGCAACGAGCAATGCGAGTTTTGTTTTAAATGACGACTTGTACGGTGGAACGTTATTGTTAGGTATGGCTTTTAAAGGTAATGCTAAAGCCGTCGGCTTATTTGAGCCGGTAGCGTTTGATAGTGAGCAAGCTAGATCAGCTCTACAACAAATCCCTGATTTTACTGAAAATGATCCTGTTCAAGCATTAGACTTATCTGCGGGTATTACCTTATTTTATAACCCCGCAAGTAATCAAGTTAAGTTAACATTTGATAATGACAGTATCTTATTGGTTAAATCTACAAAAATAGCTCAATTTTCATTGGCTTATAGTAAAAAAGCACATCAAAGTGAACAAGGCGTTTTATATTGGGGAGTTAAACCTTCTTTTTACCGCGTAGGTTTAACCAATGTTTCTGCTCGCTTAGGAGAAATAACCGATGCTGAAGCCATATTTGAAGACATTAAAGATGCCGATTATATCTACAAAAATGGTTTTGACTTTGATTTGGGCTTGGTGTGGGCAGCCCGAAATTATCAGTTTGGAGCTTCAGTCTCGAATGTTATTGAACAGACTTATAAATATCCAGAGCTTGACCGCGCAGACTTTCGTTCAGAATATATTTTACAAAAACTAGATCATCATGAAGAGTTTACCATGCAGCGTCAGGTCAAGTTAGACGCGGGAATTTTTACCGAAGACAGAAATTGGAGTTTACATGCCGAGTTGGATGCTAATCCCGTTGAAGATCCAATGCGAGATAGGTATCAGTGGTTTACGTTAACAGCGGGTTATGCCGCAGACAGCTGGTGGTTACCGAGTGCTCGTTTGGGTATGAGCCGTAATTTAGCCGGCACTAAATTAGCGTACCTTAATGCCGGTGTTACGGTAATGAAATTTTTTAACCTTGATGTCGCTAGTACGCTAGATACTGTGACGCTTGACGGTAATAAAATGATGCGTGGGATTAATGTTCGTCTAGGTGTGCAATTTGACTTCTAGTTAATATAACCTGCAGTTGGTGTTTTACTTAACAGCTTATGATAATTAAGGAATATATTGAAAAGTAAATTAATAACTCGTGCCGGATATAAAAAGCTGCAGGAAGAACTTGATTATTTATGGCGAGATAAAAGACCCAAAATTACCGCTATTGTCAGTTGGGCTGCCAGTTTAGGTGATAGATCTGAAAACGGTGATTATAGTTTTAATAAGCGTATATTAAGAGAAATCGACCGAAGAGTTCGATATTTAATTAAACGCTTGGAAGAGCTTGACGTGGTTGATTATTCTCCTCAACAAAATGGAAAAGTATTTTTTGGCGCCACTGTCGAAATTGAAAATGAAGAAGGAGACATACTGAGTTTTAAGATCGTAGGGCCAGATGAAATTTATAATACTAAAGATTTTGTTTCGATAGACTCTCCTATGGCTAGAGCGATGATAAAAAAAGAAGTCGATGATGAATTTTTCGTGCAAACTCCTACAGGAAATAAAGAGTGGTTTATAAACAAAATTAACTATGGTTAGCAGGTTTAACTAGGCTGCATTAATCAATTGCTGCTTCTCGTTTCGATACCTTGTCCAATAATTTTTTGAATTTTTTTCATGTCCAAGTACTGCTCACAAATATCAGCCAATCGTTCTAACTGTATTTCACGATGCTGGTTAATGTCGATAATAGGCTGTTCCATGCCTTTTATACCTAGCCAATTGAGCACAGCTTGCGTTGGCTCTGGGCAATCAAAAAAGCCATGTAAGTAAGTCGCAATTATTTGATTATCTTTGGAAATAAAACCATCAGGTCTGTTTTGATTTGTGTTGATTCCATCGCTTTGGATATGAAGCAATGGCTGACTTAATGCGATCCCAGTTGAAACACCGCAATGAATTTCATAACCGGTTAATTGACAGACCTTGCCGTTTAAAACCATCGAAGCATTAACTTGCGTTAAGGTTTTTTCGTGCGTTAAGGTCGTGGTAAAATCCAATAAACCTAAACCTGATACTTGCCCAATATGTGATTCAATATATTCAGGGTCAAAAATATGTTTCCCCAACATTTGATAACCGCCACAAATTCCCATTACCTTTCCGCCATAACGCAAATGTTGTTCAATTTCTTGCTGCCAACTTTGTTGTTTTAAAAAGCTTAAATCTGAGATGACATTTTTACTACCGGGTATAATAATTAAATCTGCCCCCTGCAACGATTGGCCAATTTTGATGTATTGCAAGTCAATATTTGGTTGCAAGCGTAATGGGTCAAAATCGGTATGATTACTCATATGTGGTAGTAGCGGCACAAAAATTTTAACTTTTGCATGGGTGACTTTATTATCAAGCGCTACGGCATCTTCAGCGTCTAAAGCTAAATCATGTAAATAAGGCAACACCCCTAATACGGGTTTTCCTGTATGTTGTTCAAGCCATTCTAATCCTGAATCAAGTAAGGTAATATCACCGCGGAAACGGTTGATGATAAAACCTTTTACTCTTGCCTGTTCTGATTCAGATAATAACGCTAACGTACCAACAATGTGAGCAAAAACGCCACCTCGGTCGATATCCGCGATCAATAAAACAGGGCAATCAACCTTTTCGGCGTAACCCATATTGGCAATGTCATGAGCACGTAAATTAATTTCAGCCGGACTGCCTGCTCCTTCGACTAACAGTACATCATGATCATTAGCCAAGCGATGATGCGATTCAAGAACGGCCTGCATCGCCACTTTCTTGTAGTCATGATATTTTCCTGCCTCCATATTCGATAAGGCTTTACCGTGCACAATGACTTGTGCACCGGTATCACTATTAGGTTTTAAGAGAATTGGATTAAAATCAACACGTGCTTCGACCTTCGCCGCAATGGCTTGTAATGCTTGTGCTCTACCAATTTCGCCACCCTCTTTGGTTACGGCGCTATTTAACGCCATGTTCTGTGGTTTAAAGGGAGCAACATTAACACCCGCATTCACTAGTACTCTGCACAACCCTGCAACTAGGGTACTTTTTCCCGCATCTGAAGTAGTGCCCTGCACCATTAATGTTTTCATCGTTTAACCTTGTTCACAAGTTGTTTGAGGGATTTTAATGTCAGTGGTAAGCCAGCCATTACAGGGTGCAGTAGCATAGTTAATTGACCACTCAATAAGCGGTATTATCATCAATATCATTATTATAAAGGGTCGTATAATTATTCTGTATTTTCACTACGCTCATCCTTTATCACCTCCTTGCTAACTGAGCGAATGATTTTGGCATTTTATGACGTTTAAAGTTAAGTTTTTCGCACTATTTTTGGCATATTGGACGAATTATGACCATACTCTTTATTAATAGGCTAAGTATAACTACCGCGATATATAAGAGGATAGCCGCTATTTTATGAAAGCGCTGATTGTTGACCCTTCTAAAACTTACCGATTATTACTTAAAGAGTTTTTGTATGGACACTCTATTGTACCAGAAGAGGTAAGTACAGCCGCACAAGCGCTCGCTCGTCTCAATGATGGCGGCTTCGAATTAGTGTGCATTGCTATGCACTTGCCTGATATGACGGGCACTGAGCTCGCTAAAAAAATTAAAGAGTTATCTAAATGTATCAATATTTTTATTATTCTACTCTCAAGTGATAATGATCCTGAAAAATTAACACAAATGAGAATTGCCGAGGTTAATGCTGTCTGTCAAAAAACGGCCATTGATGAGATAAAATCATTATTAAATAAAGTGAATAAAAATCAGATTATACTCTGCCATTGTACCGGGCATGTTTTATATCTAGAAGACCAGTTAACATTGGCAAATATGACGTGTGAAATATTGCAACAAATGGGGTTGACCGTGGATCATGTTACTACGGCTGAACAGGGCCTTGATATATTTGAATATCATCATTATGACTTGGTTTTATTAGATATCATTTTAGCAGGCAATAAAAACGGTATTGCCGTAATTGAAGAAATTAGAGCGAGAGAAGATGATAAAAGCAAGGTACCAATTTTGGCTATTTCTTCATTGACGAATGCTCAACAAAGAATTCATGCGTTGAAAGTAGGAGCTAATGATTTTATCACTAAACCGGTAATGCAAGCTGAATTAACAGTACGCGTGAACAATTTGATTACTTCTCACCAGCTATTGCAACAGTTTGTTCAACAAAAGCAAGAGTTCGAACTGCTTGCTATGACCGACCAATTAACGGGGCTGAATAACCGCTACTATTTACAGTTATTTGTTTCAAAAACATTAAGCGAGGTTAAGCGACACGAGTTACCACTAAGCATTATTATGATTGATTTAGACAAATTTAAGCCGATAAATGACAATTTTGGTCATGAGCAAGGCGATGACGTCTTAATTGAAGTCGCGAATACATTAAAAAATAATGCTCGATTAGAAGATAGTGTGGTTCGCCTAGGGGGCGATGAATTTCTTTTAGTTCTGCCACATTGCTCACTAGTACAAGCTAAAGATAAAGCAGATAACCTTTGCATGAAAATTTCGCAGTTGTTATTTAACCAGAATGATGTCCGTATTTCAGCAAGTTTTGGGGTCGCCTCTACTGAACAAGGTGAGTTTAATTTTAAAAAATTATTGGCGTTAGCAGACAAAGCGGCTTATCGAGCGAAGGCATTAGGCGGGAATACAGTGCAGTCCCTTATTTAACGTTGCCTATTCAAGTGTAAGCAGCGTTTCGACCTCTATTTAGTCAATTCCACTTTTTAGTTTTTCCTTACCAACCTGTCAACCAAATAGTAATATAATGATCTCAAAAGGTGCTCCGTCCTTTGTGGTTGCTGTTTTCGCAAATGTTCTTTTCTGCTATTATTCAGTTCTTAAACATTTTCAAGCTGGAACTGCTATTCATGTTGGCTATTGCTGAGCAAATTGCTCAAGAACTAAATGTAAAACCTATTCAAATTAAAACAGCTATTAGTCTACTAGATGGCGGGGCAACGGTGCCATTTATAGCTCGCTATCGTAAAGAGGCGACACAGAGTCTAGACGACAATCATTTGCGACATTTGGCACAGCGATTAGGGTACTTACGTGAATTGAATGACCGTAAGCAGGTGATTTTAACCAGTATAAAGCAGCAAGATAAACTAACAGATGTTTTATCAAAATTGATTGAAGCAGCAGATAATAAAACTCACCTTGAAGATTTATATTTACCTTACAAACCTAAGCGTCGCACTAAAGGCAAAGTTGCCTGTGAGGCTGGTATTGAACCGCTAGCAAATAAATTATTTAATAATTGGCAGTTAAACCCTGAGCAAGAAGCCATGGCTTTTATTAATCAAGCAGCGGGTTTTACTGATGTTAAATTAGTACTAGAAGGGGCAAGTTATATCTTGGCTGAGCGTTTTAGTGAAGATGCTAACTTATTACAAAAATTACGCCGCCATATAATAAAACAAGCGCACTTAACCAGTAACGTTGTCAAAGGAAAAGATAAAGCAGCGGTGAAATATCGCGATTATTTTGATCATAGTGAAGCATTAAAATCGGTTCCTTCACATCGTATGTTAGCCATGTTGCGTGGTAGGAACGAGGGTTTTTTGCAAGTAGGTATCAAGGTTGATCCTAACCAAGAAGTAAGCAGTGTTAGTAGTGCCGAGCAAATTATTAGTGAACATTTAACGTTACGATTGACTAAGCAAGCTGGCGCTGAATTTTTAACTAAGGTTGTACAATTGACCTGGAAAGCCAAACTTAGTATTAGTTTAACTAATGAGCTACTGACGAGCTTGCGTGAACAAGCAGAAGAGCAAGCGATTAATGTATTTGCTAATAATTTAAATGATTTGTTAATGGCGGCGCCTGCTGGGGCAAAAGTTACACTCGGTTTAGATCCTGGTTTACGCACCGGTTGTAAAATAGCGATTGTGGATGGCACGACAAAACTCTTATATACCACGACTATTTTCCCTCATGCACCTCAAAATCATTGGGATAAATCGGTGCGTACTTTAGTGAGTATATGTCGCCAATATAAGGTTGAACTCATTGCTATTGGTAATGGTACGGGCTCGCGTGAAAGCGACAAGTTAGCAGCTGAAGTCATTGCCAAATTTGATGCTGAATCAGCTATTACACCTAAAAAGGTTGTGGTGAGTGAAGCGGGTGCTTCGGTATATTCAGCATCTGAATTCGCTGCTAATGAATTTCCTGATTTGGATGTATCAATACGTGGCGCAGTTTCTATTGCTCGCCGATTACAAGACCCTTTAGCGGAATTAGTTAAAATTGATCCGAAAGCGATTGGTGTAGGCCAATATCAGCATGACGTAAGCCAAAGTAAATTAAGTCAAAGCTTGGATGATGTTGTAGAAGATTGTGTGAATGCTGTGGGTGTCGATTTAAATAGTGCATCCGCAGCGTTATTAACGCGGGTATCAGGTTTAAACAAAACCATGGCAAATAACATTGTTAGCTATCGAGATAATGAAGGTCGTTTTACTAACCGTAAACAGTTAAAAAAAGTTGCACGTTTAGGGCCTAAAGCTTTTGAACAAGCAGCAGGTTTTTTACGTATTAGCGATGGTGATAACGTGTTAGATCAGTCAGCCGTACATCCTGAAACTTATGTTATTGTTGAGAATATTATTGGCAAGCTTGGCTTGACGGTTGACGCGATGCTTAATAATGCTCAAGCACTTAATAATATAGATATATCGGACATTGTTGATGAAACCTTTGGTGAAGTAACCATCAAGGCTGTTATTAATGAGTTAGCCAAGCCCAACCGAGATCCAAGACCAGAATTTAAAACGGCTACCTTTGCCAAGGGTGTGAATACCATGGCTGACCTAACACTCGGCATGATACTTGAAGGGGTGGTGTCAAATGTGGCTAACTTTGGTGCTTTTGTTGATGTTGGTGTTCACCAAGATGGTTTAGTGCATATTTCATCAATCACTGATAAATTTATTAGTGACCCCCGTGAAGTGATCAAAGCGGGTGATATTGTTAAAGTGAAAGTACTAGAGGTTGATGTTGCGCGTAAACGTATTAGTTTAACCATGCGTTTAAACGAAAATATTACCAATAAACCAGCAGAGAAAAATTCAAAAGCACCACAGTCAAATTATAAAAAATCAGCCAATAATGGTAAACAACAGGTAACTAAAAATAATTCAGCAGGCAAAAACAAAGCAAAAAGCGCTGAAAATGCAGTTATGGGTAATGCTTTTGCAGATGCTTTTGCTAAATTGAAAAAGTAATCGTTTTAAATTAAATAAGAGTGTTGACAATACAAATGATAATAGTTATCATTTGTATTGTTGCTTAGGCAAGTGAATGCTCTCTCACAAACTTAGGTAGCGTGGCACGAAAGTTATTGGTTATGCTTCAGGACACATAATCACTAACATCGTTACTTAAGCAAGTGAATGCTCTCTCACAAACTTAGGTAGTGTGGCACGAGAGTTAGTGGTTATGCTTCAGGAACATAGCCACTAACTTCACTTAATGAAGTGCTAATATTGACTTCAGTAAGCGTTAGGTCAATTTCAAAAGTTTTAATAATTCGTCAGTAATACCTTTTTATCGAAAATGGTTACTGGCTTTTTTGTGTTTAAAATTTAAATCTTGCTACCACCGCAGACACCTCATTACTACTCGCTTTTAATTCTTGGCTTGTGTTAGCGAGCTGCTCTGCTGTAGCAAGTGATTCATCGGTCATACCCGCCAAATCATTAATGCGTAAATT
>JAWSUX010000430.1:0-1031 GCA_033852215.1 Colwellia sp.
CAGGTGGCACTTTACTTTATGCAACTTGCAGCATATTACCTGAAGAAAACAGTGAACAAATTAAACGTTTTCTTGCTCAAACGGCAGATGCTCAGTTAATCGACATCAATAACGATAATGAACAAATTGGTTGGCAGCTGAAACCAGGCGAACAAAACATGGATGGCTTTTATTACGCCAAGCTGTTAAAAACACAATAATAACCAGACGAAATGATATAGCTGATGAAAATAATCATAGTAGGTGCAGGACAAGTTGGCGGCACATTAGCAGAAAACCTTGTTGGCGAAAACAATGAAATATCCGTTGTTGATACTGACGGTGAAAAGCTACGTGAATTACAAGATAAAATGGATCTACAAGTAGTCACCGGTCAAGGCTGTCACCCTGAAGTCTTAAGACAAGCGGGTGGTGAAGACGCTGATATGGTTATAGCGGTAACGAATGATGATGCCACCAACATGATCACCTGTCAGATTTGTTCTTCATTATTTAATACCCCTAAAAAAATAGCCCGTATACGCTCAAACCAAATATTAAAATACTCTGAAAAACTTTTTCATAAAAAACATATTCCTGTTGATCACATTATCGCACCAGAGCAGTTAGTTACACGAGATATCACCCGCCTCATCGATTACCCTGGGGCATTACAAGTATTAGAATTTGCCAAAGGTAAAGTTAGCTTAGTGGCGGTGAAAGCTTATTATGGTGGTTTACTTGTCGGTCATGCGTTATCCACTTTACGTGATCACATCCCTAATGTAGATACTCGTGTCGCAGCAATTTATCGTAATGGTAAACCCATCCGCCCTCTTGGAACTACAGTGATAGAAGCTGATGATGAAGTGTTTTTTATTGCCGCGAGTAAACATATTCGCGCCGTAATGAATGAATTACAAAAATTAGAGTCTGCTTATAAACGTATTATGATTGCTGGCGGTGGTAATATTGGCGCAGGTCTTGCGCGCAGCTTAGAGAAAAGTCACCAAGTAAAATTAATTGAACGTAATGCCAAACGTGCAGAACAG
>JAWSUX010000431.1:0-1258 GCA_033852215.1 Colwellia sp.
TGATCTTCCCCCGCTTTAACGGACACCAAAATCTAACTAAAGATGAGGTATCTTATGCCAAAGTACAACAATCCAAGACGAACTTGGAAGTATTCAAACGACTTTAAAGTCAACGCTATTCAACTGAGTTTTGTTGTCGGTGTCACAATCAAAACAGTCGCACTAAAGCTCGACATCCACCCGTTCATGCTGTCACGATGGCGAAAAGAATATCGCGAAGGAATAATTGTGGCTGATAAACGTAAAAAAGTAGCAGGTCAATCGAAAGCTAAGAAACAACTTACCAATGAGCAAAAACTTGAACGAGAAAATAAACAACTTAAGGAGGAGTTGTACGTGTTAAAAAAGTGGCAACGGTTTCTTGCAGAGGAACATCAGGACGATATCGATTCATCGAAAAACTCAGAGCCGAAGTAAGTGTTACGGTATTAATTCAACTACTTGGTGTATCCAAAAGTGGGTATTACGATTGGAGAAATCGTCAGCCGAGTGCTCGTTCAATTGAGGATGATGAATTAAAAGTAAAAATTCAGAAAATATTCACTGAGAACAAAGGGCGATACGGTAGTCCTCGCATATTTAAGGCGCTACAAAAGCAAGGGTATAACATCGGTAAAAAGCGCGTTGAACGTTTGTACCGTACGCTTGGCCTAGTCGCTAGAGTGATGCGTGTGACGACACGTTCAGCCGCTTATAAACGTTTCCTCGTTACAGGAGAAAATTTGCGTCCTGAAGGCAATGTGCCTAAGGCGGTAAATAAAGTGTGGGTAGCAGACGTTACTTACTTGAAAGTAAGGGGCGTATGGCGGTATTTATCCGTGATCATGGATCTATATTCACGACGCATTATTAGTTGGAGTTTAGATAAGAACAGAACAATGGACGTAACAAAACGCACGTTACAAAATGCCATTAAAAAGAGGAAACCAGAATACAATTTAATGCTACATACAGATAGAGGGGTTGAATATCGTGGTCAAGTCTATCAAAAAGCATTGAAACGAAACGGGATAGTTCATAGCTTGAGTCGAGCAGGAAAGTGCACCGATAATGCTCACATGGAGTCATTTTTCCATTCGATGAAAACGGAGGCTATTCGTGGTCATGTTTTTAAAAGTGATTCACAGTTGCGTGGAACACTTGGCAATTACATAAACAAATATTACAATGCGACGAGGATGCATTCAGGTATAAATTATTGCTCACCGATAGAATATGAAGCAATAGCAGCGTGAAAAAAAATGTGTCCGTTTTATCG
>JAWSUX010000432.1:0-1828 GCA_033852215.1 Colwellia sp.
TCTGACAGGATTTTTTACAATGGAAACATCATACGCTAGTCATGTTGTTGCAAAAAGTGATATATTCGCACTGTCACGTTGCTTTTTTTGCAATGCTTCGATATTAACCACAAAATTTAGATATGGAACAAAAGTTATGGATCAAAAATCATTAGCCATGTTTAGCCACTTAAGCCAATCGTTACATTTTGGTAAAACAGCACAAGCACATCACATTAGCCCTTCAACGTTAAGTCGGGCAATACAGCGCATTGAAGATGAAGTAGGCAGTGAGTTACTACACCGTGACAACCGAAGTGTGGAATTAACTGAAGCGGGAAAAAAATTTAAACACTATGCTGAACAGCAACTTGAACAATGGCAAAACCTAAAACAAACCTTAGCGAAAAAACAACAAGCATTAACAGGTAAGCTTCATATTTACTGTTCCGTGACTGCCGCTTATAGCCATCTGCCGCCATTACTTGAAGATTTTCGTGCACAGCACCCATTAGTTGAAATAATGCTAACCACAGGTGATGCCGCCGATGCGTTGGAGCAAGTGCAGAGTAAATCAGTCGACTTTGCCATTGCTGCAAATCCTGAAACGTTACCGCGCAGTGTTTATTTTCATTCCCTTGATACCATCGCATTAGCCGTTATCGCTCCCACGATGAACTGCAAAGTTAGCCAGCAGTTAAACGAAAAGGTGCTTCGTTGGTCAGATATCCCTATCATTTTACCTGAGCACGGACCCGCACGAAAACGCTCTGAACTTTGGTATAGAAAAAAACAACAAGGTAAAGCCAATATTTACGCCACGGTTTCAGGGCATGAAGCCTTAGTAAGTATGGTCGCTTTAGGTTGTGGTGTTGGCATAGTGCCACAGGTAGTAGTAGAAAATAGCCCAGTAAAAGATCGTGTTAACTACCTTACTGGTGTCGGTGAAATTGAACCATTTGAATTAGGAGTGTGTTGCTTAAACCAGAATAAAAGCCAGCCTTTGATCAAAGCTTTTTTTGCTGCAATCACCTGATATCATGACAAAGCACTACGCAGAAACTGAACCAGTCAAATGTCTTAACAAACGATCCATCGCACGATATGACAGCGCTTCAATTAAATTTTGATGAGTAATATTAGCACTACCTTGCATATCGGCAATAGTACGGGCGATTTTTAAAATTTTATGATGTGCGCGGGTCGACAAGCCTAATTTTTCTACTGCAAGTTCAATAAACTCACTACTGTCATGGCTTAAATGGCAATATTCTTTCAATTCACGCGTGCCAAGATGGGCATTTGCTTTACCTTGCCGTGCTTGCTGTACCATACGGCATGCTTGCACACGTTGCTGGACTTGCTCACTAGTTTCATTTTGATCAGTGTCATTCTTCCATGTACCGCGTGGTAAACGTGTGATCTCAATTTGAATATCAATCCTATCGAGAAAAGGTCCTGATAATCGATTAAGGTATCGTAAAACTTGCTCTGGTGTACTGCGTTTATCGTTATAAAAACCTGTGGGGCTAGGGTTCATTGCAGCAATCAATTGAAAACGAGCAGGAAATGACTGCTTGTGCATAGCACGAGAAATGGTTACTTCACCCGACTCCATCGGCTCACGTAATACATCGAGCACTTTACGTTCAAACTCGGGTAGCTCATCTAAAAATAATACCCCATTGTGCGCCAGTGATATTTCACCTGGTTTTGGTTGGCTACCTCCACCAACAAGCGCAGCAGAAGAGGCAGTATGATGCGGAGCCCTAAACGGCCGTGTAGACCAAGATTTATTATTTATTTGCTGATGACTAATAGACTGTACAGCCGCAACTTCTAATGCCTC
>JAWSUX010000057.1:0-22053 GCA_033852215.1 Colwellia sp.
CACAGGGAATTAACTCCACCAACTTTTCTGCAACTTGCATTTCAAGTTGATGTGGTAGAGAGAAAGTAACACCTGATCTTATTTGTTTAATAACTGCATTATCAACAGCTTCATTGCAGTAACCTAATGATACAGAAAGTAACCCGCTGACAAAATCAGTATATTGATTGTCATCAGCATCCCAAACTTGGCAGTTTTCTCCGCGTTTAATAAACAGTGGCGAAACATTTTTAGGGTAAGCAATGCGACTTTTACTAAAGGTTTGAGAGCCTAAAGGGATTGTTTTTTCTGCACGTTCAAGCCATTGTGATGATTGATTATAAGATCTAGTCATGTTGTTTTCCTGCATCGCCTTGTTGATGAGTAGCTTGCTTATCTACTTGCTGTTCTGCTAACTCTGACTTGATTAGGCCTTCGTTACGCACGATATGCTGATTTATTTTTGTTAATTCAGGTTGTTGTTGTATCAAGTGAAGTATATCAGCCAACTTAAAGTTTGGCTTTTGGGGGGATAATGCTTGGTATATTTTAGTAACCAATTTAAAGTCTTTTGGTTCATCGACTGTCCAACGGTACTGAGATAAGTCGGGCTGATGATTATAATTGTTAACCGTAAATAACTGAGGGTTATTTCGAATAAAAGGCGTAACATGCTCGCGTTCAGATATTTTTTTAGCAAGCTGATAAGCTTTTTCTAACGCAGAAAAGCTGAATACTTCAACATCAAGACCATCAGGTAACGTTGCGGGTATACAGTTTGAACAATAATCAACTTTACTTGTTAAGAATAAGTTGATTACCTTATCGATAATATCACTATCGATAAGCGGGCAATCGCCAGTAAT
The DNA here is from genome assembly GCA_033852215.1 of Colwellia sp. Classification (GTDB taxonomy): domain Bacteria; phylum Pseudomonadota; class Gammaproteobacteria; order Enterobacterales; family Alteromonadaceae; genus Colwellia. The sequence continues at coordinate 846 of JAWSUX010000057.1, forward strand.
ACGTACAATATTCGTAAGAGTATTATTTTTACTAAATTTAATAGCTGCTTGATAATAGCGTGCCAATACGTCGTCTAATGAGCCTCTAAAGCAATTAACATTGAGTTGTCCACATAGTTCGGCAATCGGGTCATCACTGCATTGTGTGCTCGTGGCTACCACTAATGTATGCGGTATGTTTAAAGTACTTACTCTGTCTATTTGATGGGCAAGCATAGGTTTGCCAAGTATTGGCATTAATACTTTATTAGGTAGTCTTGAAGACGACATACGTGCTTGCAATATGATTAAGGTTTCAGGCATTTTATTGCTCATATTTATTCTAACGAGTATCAAGCGTCCATAGAGATGGGTTGATAAACCCAATTCTGTCATCAGCTAAGCTTAATAGCTCTTGCGCTGATACAGGTAATTCTTTCGCTTGATGGTAAGCATTTACTATTTCAGTTAACTGTACTGCTGAGCATACGCCAACAACCACTTTTTCGATAATGTCACTTTGTCCATGATCGCTGTTTAGTTCTGTTCTTCCTACTTTGTTTTTTATCTTAATATTAAGCAAATCTTGCGCCACAACAGCTAATGCTAATGTTAGTTTTGTGCAACTTAAATGTTTTGCGAGTAGAGAGAAAGCATTAAGCTTTTCTTGGTAAGGGATAAAGTAAGGTGGTAGCTTTCCTTGTTCAATAAATAGTAAACCTTGCAAAAATAATGATCTAACATGAAGTTTAATATTTTTTTGTTGGCAAAGTTGAATAATGTCAGCTGAGATAAACCGCTGATCAAAAACATTCATTGGTACTTGTGCGAGCTCTATCGGATATTGCGAAGCAACAGCTTTTAATTGCGCGGGAGTATAAACAGATACGCCAATACGGTTAACTCTGCCTTGTGACTTTATGGCTTGTAATTGCCGAAATAAGTGATCTTTTTTCGGATGATTAAGTAAGTTACCAGCATGATGGAACAATAAGGTATCTATTTTTTCACGATGTAAGTGTTTCAAAGAATTTGAAAATAACTCATTAATTGAACTTTGTTGGTTAGTTAAAGTAGGAATTTTACTAACAATAGTAAAGTGCTGGTTTGATGGATGCTGCTCAAATATATCACCTATTATTTGCTCACTATTGCCATAAGCGCCAGCACAATCAAGGGTATCTATCCCTAAGCTCATAGCAAGATTTAATATATCAGCAACTTGAGCTTTATCCACTTGCCCATGTTTATTACTAATGCCGTAATCTAAGCCAAATTGCACTGTGCCTAAGGCTAATTTCATTCCTTTTCTTCCACATTAGCTAATTCAGTAAGTACGGTTTTAATAATGTACTTTTGTTCTGATTCACTTAGTTGAGGGTAGAGTGGCAGCGAAATTGCCCGTTGATAATATTGCTCAGCGACTGGGAAGTCACCTTGTTTAAAAGCAAGCCCCTGCTTTTCTTGTTGGTAATAAGGCTGCAAATGAATTGGGATATAATGAACATGAGCACAAATATTTTTTTCTCTAAGCGCGGTGATTATCGCTTTATGCTTGGCTTGTTGAGTGTTTTTTTGTGATTTTTTCTCGTACTCTGGTAATAACACTATATATAAGTGACAAGCCGAGTAAATATTTGTATCAGGCGTTAAAGCGGTTAAGGTCGTTTTAGCAAAAGCTTGGTCATAATTTTTTGCTAATTGATTTCTACGTTCGACAAATTTATCTAAACGCTTTATTTGACTTACACCTAAAGCAGCTTGCAGCTCGGTCATACGGTAATTGAAACCTAAAGAAAGCTGTTGGTAATACCAAGGGCCATGGCTTTCTTCTGTCATTTGCTCTGTATTATTGGTAATGCCATGGCTTCTTAATGCTTGCATTTTTTTCGCTAAATCAGCACAGGCTGTAAGTGCCATACCACCTTCAGCACTGGTAATTATTTTTACCGGATGGAAACTAAAAACAGTGATGTCGCTATACTGACAACTACCCACTTTATCTTGCTGATAACTAGCCCCTATGGCATGAGAGGCATCTTCTATAATGGCGAACTGATACTTTTCAGCTAATGCCTTTATTGTTTGCATATCACAAGACTGTCCTGCTAAATGCACAACGATAACCACTTTAGGCAAAGTATTATTTTCTTCGGCGAGAACAAGTTTATCAAGCAGAGCTTGAGTTGACATGTTACCTGTGGTGATGTCTATATCAACAAAGTCTATGGTTGCATCGCAATACAGGGCGCAGTTACTCGAGGCAACAAAAGAAATTGGGGAGGTCCAAACAATATCACCTTTACCTACTCCCAGCGCTAAACAAGCTATGTGTAATGCCGATGTGGCACTATTTACGGCAATAGCAAAGGGCGTTTGATGATCTTTTTCGCTGTGGCAATAATGCGCAATAGCTTGCTCAAATTCAGGTACTTTTGGCCCTTGGGTAATAAAATTTGATTTTAATACCGCTACAACGGCAGCAATATCTTCCTCATTAATATCCTGTTTGCCATACGGTAGCATGGCTTGAGGAGCAGAAAGAGGAGGATTTATAGACATGCTTGTTTATTAAATTCGTGGATTTCGTTAACAGATAAGAAGTATTCGTTATCACGGGAGTTGTATTCATAATTATGTTCAACAGCTTTGCCATGCTCATTAATAGCATTAACGGTAAAGTCATTACTTCGGCTAGAAAACTGTATGCTAGGCGCTATAACAAAATGATCGTTATATTCATAGGTATGAAATGAGTCATCAGCAGGGCACATAATTTCATGCAGCTTTTCTCCTGGTCTAATGCCTACTATCTTAATAGGCAATTCAGGTGCCATCGCTTTGGCAAGGTCTAAAATGCGCATAGAAGGAATTTTAGGAACAAAAATTTCTCCCCCTAACATACGAGTAAAGTTTTTTAAAACAAAATCGACGCCATCTTGCAGCGTGATCCAAAAACGGGTCATGTCGCTGTGGGTTACAGGTAATTCACTGGCACCCTCAGCGATGAGTTTTTCAAAAAAAGGTACTACTGAGCCTCTAGAGCCAGCGACATTTCCGTACCTAACGACAGAAAAAGTAGTTAAGTGTCCACCTGAAATATTATTGGCGGCAACAAAAAGTTTATCAGAGACTAACTTGGTTGCACCATACAGATTTATTGGGTTAGCAGCTTTATCAGTAGATAATGCAACCACCTTTTCAACATTATTAGCAAGTGCTGCAGCGATAACATTTTCAGCACCATTAATATTGGTTTTTATACACTCCATCGGGTTATATTCAGCAGCAGGAACTTGTTTTAGTGCTGCGGCATGAATAACAAAATCTACGCCATTCATTGCTTGAATTAAACGTTCTTTGTCACGAACATCGCCAATAAAATAACGCATACAAGGTTGATTAAAGTCTTGTTGCATTTCAAATTGTTTAAGTTCATCACGAGAATAAATGATAATTTTTTTAGGTTTATGATTATCAAGTAAGGTTTGTACGTATTTTTTACCAAAGGAGCCTGTGCCACCAGTGATCAAAATACTTTTATTATCGAACATAGTATTGGTAGTCGTTGTGCTCATGATGCCTCACGCTGTTTAGTGATAATGCGAGTAAAAAAGTCAGTTAGGCAAATTATGCATGCATTATGCTGAATTATTTACGCGAATCATTTATACGAATTATTTACATGAATCATGGGTATCAGCAATTTAACCTGCAATTTAATACCTTATGAATACACATAGCAAATTATGTGCCTACAGACATCAATAGACAACAAATTATTGATAAATAGGACTAAAAAATATTAGATTAAGTTGAATGTTTAATCTGGTATTGAAGTTAGGGATTTAGTTTATAATGTTGTCAGATGATTGGACTGGATTCTATGGTAATGATTTTACTATGTAAAGTAGGATTGGAGTAGGGTTAAAGCAATTTAGCTATTTTTTGATAAAGCTCAATTGCTTGGTTATTTGTTAAGTTATTACTGGACTGAGCCTTACCTATTGTTGAACTGATTTTGACGACATCAACTGCTACCTCTTTGATTCGTTTTGATGTTTCTAGTTGAGTTTTTTGCTGCTGTCTTTCGGTTGCTAGCTTAGATATCTCTACTAAATCACTGAGATCTGGTGCACCTGTTTTTACACTTGTTGGCTCGGCATTAAGTGTTGACGTTTTCATGTTAAGCCCATGCTGAATGATAGTGCTATTGGTATTAACTGGGTTAGTTGTAGGCATAACGGCCTCCATCACATCAGGGGTTAAGGGTTAAGGCTTAACCTAACCTTATTATGTTAATTATAGCTGAATGGTCAAAAAAACAGCGATTATTTTGTTTGTCATCAGTACGCCTTTTTTTTAACCAAGTTAAGTGTCAATAAAGTGCCTTTTTTTCATATATCACTTAAAAAGCGTCAACTTTTTGTTGATTAAATGTTGTTAATGATTAATATTGCCAATGAAAATAGTAAATGTACTAAAAATATCAGTTTATAAAAGAGCAAGTCGCTTTATTTTACCCTGAGTAGTAAGTAGTTGAGTAACTTATGAGTAATACTGAAATAGCGCTAGGTCACAAACAAATCTTAATCGTTGATAATGATGCTGCAAGGGCAGACCATATGATCACGGTACTTGCTTTTGTGGGTGAACACTTTAAGCATTGCTCACAAGAGCAAGTAAATAATGCTTTGAACGAAAAAGATCATCTGCTTACCATTATTCTTAGTGGTGAGCTTTCAGCTTCTACCACAGCTTTAGTACAAGCTAACCCCAAAATACCTTTTTTATTACATGACGTACTTGACTCTAATACGCTCAATTCTTGCGCAAATGTGATTGGTTGTTTATCTATACCACTAAACTATGCACAGCTAACTGAATTGATTCATCACTGTCACCAATATCATAATCAATTGCCTCGTTCAGGCAGTAATCATACATCAAGTCCATTATTTCGCTCTTTAGTTGGCTCTAGTAAGCCGATGAATGAAGTGCGCTTTTTAATCGAGCAAGTTGCAAAAACGCCTGCCAGTGTTTTAGTTTTAGGTGAATCAGGCACAGGTAAAGAAGTTGTCGCGCGTAATATTCATAATTTATCTGAGCGAGCACAAAATACATTTGTACCTGTTAACTGTGGTGCTATTCCTGCTGAATTATTAGAAAGTGAGTTGTTTGGCCATGAAAAAGGTGCTTTTACAGGTGCTATCTCAATGCGCAAAGGACGTTTTGAATTAGCTGAAGGTGGCACGTTATTTTTAGATGAAATTGGTGATATGCCACAGCCTATGCAAGTGAAATTGTTACGTGTTTTACAAGAACGTACCTTTGAACGTGTTGGTGGTAGTAAAAGTATTAAAGCAGATGTTCGCATTATTGCTGCCACACATCAAAATTTAGAAGAGATGATTAAAGAGGGCAGTTTTCGCGAAGATTTGTTTTATCGTTTGAATGTATTTCCTATTGAAACACCAAGCCTACGTGAGCGAAAAGAAGACATCCCTTTATTATTAAAAGAATTACTGACGCGTTTTGAGCATGAACAAAATAGAACACTTCGCTTTACTGAAAGGGCAATTGAGTCATTGATGGAGCACCCTTGGTTAGGTAATGTCAGAGAGTTATCTAACCTAATTGAACGTATGCTTATAATGTACTGTGAGCAAATTGTTGATGTTGCGGAACTGCCTTATAAGTACCAACATGTTGATGTGCAAGTTTATAACCCAGAATATCCAGAAGAGTTGCAAGAGCAAGATGTTATTAATGAGCTATTTTCAGGCTTTGATTATGATGACGAAGGAGAAGGTGACAGCTTTGCCCAAAACTCAAATGATAATTCAAATGGTGGAGGAGATGCACTAGCTAACTCGTTGGCTTCGGTTAATACGGATTTGTTACCTGCTGACGGTCTGAATTTAAAAGAGTATTTAGCTGAATTGGAAGTGTCATTGATTACTCAATCGTTAACTAAACACGAATATGTAGTAGCTAGAGCGGCGGAAACATTAGGCATGAGAAGAACCACTTTAGTTGAAAAAATGCGTAAATATGACTTACAAAAGCCAACGGTATAAAATGTTACTAGGTCAATAGATTGACAAGGTAAATAAATAACACTAACTGTAACTAATTGAATTAACTTATTAAAATGATGGCATGTAAAATGCTTTATATCTAGTAGAAATCATTTTAAATTGCTTCCTTTTCTTAACATATAAGTCAAGGTGTAATGTATAAGTAAGGCATTAGTTATGACCCAAGTTTTGGTACAAGCCACGCAATCTTATTCATCCACTTTCAGTGATGCTTCAAGTGTTGTTTCTCACGAAGGTAACTTTCATAATAACTTGCTTGAGCAAGAGGCTTTTCCAGGTGAACTTACCTCATTGCGTGCACAGCTAGCATTACAGCAATCATCAAAATTTACCCCATCACTTTTACATACTTCATCTCAGCAGCAACAATTAGCTGATACGCTTATTGATGTGATGCCAACAGGTTTAGTAATGTTAGATGGTGATGGTACAGTTGTTAAAATAAATAAAGTGGCGAGTGACTTACTAGATGAACCCATACTAGGTCAACCGTGGTTTGAAGTGATTGCACGTTCGTTTAATCCTAAAGCTGATGATTGGCATGAAATATCTCTTAAAGATGGTCGTCGAGTAAAATTAGAAATTAGCAGTTTAGGCGCACAGCCGGGTCAATTGATTATGATTACGGACTTAACCGAAACGCGGATTTTACAAGACAAAATAGGACAAATGCAGCGCTTGTCATCATTAGGTCGTATGGTCTCAACGCTAGCTCATCAAATTAGAACACCACTGTCTGCTGCTATTCTTTATGGCGCTAATTTAACTAATACAAAGTTAAATGATAACTCACGTAGAGACTTTCAAGAAAAGCTCAATGCTCGATTACATGATCTAGAACAGCAAGTAAATGACATGTTGTTGTTTTCAAAAAGCGGTAAAGAGCAAGTGGTTAGCCCCTTATCACTTAATGAGTTAATTCAAGATTCTGTGCAAAGTATGGATGCTTTATTAACTAAAGCTAAAGCACAAGTGAATGTGCAATTATCGACTGAAAATCATACGATTCTTGCTAATAGAAATGCCTTAACTGGTGCAATACAAAACTTGCTTCATAATGCATTACAGGCACCCAATACAGAAGAAAACATTATCATTACTATTCAAAGTTATCGCCAAGACAATGATATTTACTTAAGTGTTAAAGATAATGGCCTTGGGGTTGCCCTTGAAAATAGCGACAAAATATTCCAACCTTTTTATACGTCGAGTTCTAAAGGCACTGGACTTGGCTTAGCAGTAGTAAAGTCAGTAGTTAATGCCCATCAAGGTGACGTTGAGCTGATTAGTAAAGTAGGGCAAGGTGCACATTTTGTCATTAAATTACCACGCTTTGAAGAAAATACTCATCAAGGAGAACACTAATGACTGATCAGAAAATACTGGTAGTAGAAGATGATGCAGGTTTACGTGAAGCCTTAGTTGATACCCTAGCTCTAGCGGGGTATACCTGCGTTGAAGCTGACTCAGGTGAAAGTGCTTTGTTACAGCTGAAAAATCATCTAATAGATATTGTTGTTAGTGATGTTCAAATGGGTGGTATGTCAGGTTTATCTCTGCTTAAAAGCATCAAAGCAAGTCAAGACAATTTGCCCGTACTGCTGATGACGGCTTATGGCACTATTGATGATGCGGTACAAGCAATGCAAGACGGTGCTTGCAACTACATTGCGAAACCTTTTTCACCTGAAGTATTACTTAATATGGTGAGCCAATATATGCCATTACAAGTGGTTAATAAACATGAGCCTGTGGTAGCCGATAAGCGTTCAATTGAGTTGTTAGCTTTAGCAAAAAAAGTAGCAACAACAGAAGCCTCGGTGATGATCTTGGGACCAAGTGGCTCAGGTAAAGAAGTACTTGCACAGTTTGTTCATTATAACTCTAAACGATGCGAAGAAGCTTTTGTCGCAATTAACTGTGCGGCTATCCCTGAAAACATGTTAGAAGCGACGCTTTTTGGCTATGAAAAGGGAGCGTTTACTGGCGCAATCCAAGCTTGTCCTGGAAAGTTTGAACAAGCACAAGGCGGTACCATATTGCTTGATGAAATAACTGAAATGGACTTAGGCTTACAAGCAAAAATTTTACGTGTTTTACAAGAGCGTGAAGTTGAGCGTTTAGGTGGAAGAAAAACGATTAAGCTTAATGTACGAGTTATAGCGACGAGTAATAGAGATTTAAAAGTTGCAGTGCATGACGGTGTTTTTCGTGAAGATCTCTATTATCGTTTAAATGTATTTCCACTTACTTGGTTGCCACTATCAGAACGTGTAGATGATATTGTTGTGCTTGCTGAGCACTTAGTAAGTCGATATTGTCAAAATAATGGCGAAGCGTTAGCAGAATTTTCGCCATCAGCACGGAGCAAGTTAAATGCCTATGCGTGGCCTGGCAATGTACGTGAGCTTGATAATGTTATTCAACGAGCGTTAATTTTACGTAACGGTAATATCATTGAAGCAAGTGATTTACTTATTGAGAATTTTGAAACCGCTAATTTTATCGAAACTGAAAAAACAACCGTTAACGAAGATAAACTCGGCAGTGAATTACGCTTGCAAGAACATCAAATAATTCTAGATACCTTACAATCCTGCCATGGCAGTAGAAAGGCGGTTGCTGAACGTTTGGGCATAAGCCCGCGGACACTGCGTTATAAAATTGCCAAAATGCGTGAGTCAGGGATAGAAATACCCGCATAACCGCTGCAATAGAGTCCTCTACTTAACCAACAGAAAACGGTCATGTTATAAGGCGGTAATGTTTTAAACATTACCGCCTTTACTTTTTATAGTCCCTTGAATTTACCTCTTGGCATTATGTTTGCAACTTCACAAGATAATAAGTGATTAAAGCAAAAAAATTGACACAAGTGAGAACCCTATGGATATTAAAAGTAATTCCCTATATGCTCAAATGCAAAATATGTCATTACAGGCCATGGGTAATAAACTGCCGAGTGTTAATACCGACTCTGTGGGCGGTATTGGTCAAGATAGTGTTGGAAAAGTTAATCAATCAGGCAGCAATTTTGGTGATATGCTTACTAGCGCATTAAAAAATGTTAATGAATTGCAATCCGAAGCGGGTGCAAAGAAAACCGCTTTTGAAATGGGCGATAGTAATGTCACGTTAGCACAAGTGATGGTAGCATCATCCAAGTCAGGTATCGCTTTAGATGCAACGGTGCAAATTAGAAATAAATTTGTTGAAGCCTATAAAGAAATAATGAGCATGCCAGTCTAATTTAGTTGGTTTAAATACAACAATAGCTTCGTTACTTTCAATCAAAATAGACGAGCTATTTTTCATTCAAGTGCCTTGCTCTTGATAGTTTCCCTCAACTAAATAATATGTTTTAGGCGAGTTGTTCATCAATCAACACCTTGTTAAAAAACAGCACAGCGGAGAAATGAAGTGTCCGATACAAACGCAATGGTAGCAACAGACAGTGATGGCGATATGATTGCCAGTGAAACTGAACATGCTGGCATGGAAGAGCAAAAATCAGGTTTTTCTGCCACATTAGGTAATGTCGACTTTTTACGACAAATTACTATCGTTGTTGCATTAGCTATCTGTTTAGCTATAGCAGTATTCGTTATTATTTTAGCTAATGAAGCGGAATATCGCTTTTTAAGTAAACTTCCTACGCAACAATTAATTAAAACCATGGACTTTCTTGATGCCAACAATGTTGAGTATCGCCAAGAACACAATACTATTTCAGTACCCAGTGATGAATATCAAAATGTAAAGTTATTGCTTGCGCGTGAAGGCCTAGCAGGTGAGCCATCACAAGGCGAAGATGTTTTAATGAAAGATATGGGGTTTGGGGTTAGCCAACGCCTTGAAAGAGAGCGATTGAAATATGGAAGAGAACAGCAATTAGCTAAAACAGTAGAACAATTAAAAAGCATAAATAAAGCCAATGTGTTATTGGCTATTCCACGAGAAAATGTTTTTGCCCGCCGTGAGAAAAACCCTTCCGCTACTGTTGTATTAACCATGCAAAGAGGCCGTATCTTATCTGATGAAGAAGTGGATTCGGTTGTTGATATTATTGCTTCAGCTGTACAAGGTTTAAGTCCTAACCGCGTAACGGTAACCGATCAAAACGGACGCTTACTTAATTCTGGCTCGCAGAACTCTACGTCTTCTCGTTCACGTAAAGAATTTGAAGTAGAACAAAAACGAGAACAAGAATACCGAGATAAAATTGACAGTATCTTGATTCCAGTTGTTGGCTTAGGTAATTACACTGCGCAAGTTGATGTAACAATGGACTTTACAAATACGGAAGAAACGTCACGTCGTTATAATTCAGACTTACCCGCTTTACGCAGCGAAATGAAAGTAGAAAGTACTAATGTTGGTGGTATGTTAGGTGGCATTCCTGGTGCATTAACTAATCAACCACCTATTGAATCAGCTATTCCAGAAAACGCGACAGGCAATAAGAAAAAATCAATGCCAAGTCGTAAACACAGTGAATCAACTAAAAATTATGAATTAGATGAAGCGATCAGCCATACTAAACAACAAGCAGGTATTATTCGTCGAGTAAGTGTTTCCGTCGCTCTTGATTATGTTCCGAGTACCACTACTCCTACAACAACAGAAGGGGATGTCGGTACAGCAAGTCCCGTAACAACTTACGCTCCACGTGTTGTAAGTGAAATTTCCAGTATTCGCCGCTTGTTACAAGGCAGTATTGGCTTTGATTTACAACGTGGTGATGTGATTGAAGTGGTGACTATTCCCTTTAATCGCCCAGATTTAGGCGTTATTGCCGAAGTACCTATTTGGCAACAGCCTTGGTTTGTTAAATATGTAAAACTCGCTTTAGGTGCCTTAGTTATTATTGTGTTGATTGTTGCTGTGGTTCGCCCTATGTTGAAACGTTTAATTTATCCAGACCAAACACCACAAGATTACGGTGATAAATCACTTGATAGCCATATTGATTTAGGTGATGAAACGATGGATATGTTAACTTCTGATTTTGATGCAGGTTCGGTTGGTTTTGCTGCTGACGGCAGTTTACAATTACCCGATCTTCATCGTGATGAAGATATATTAAAAGCGGTTCGTGCCTTAGTGGCAAATGAGCCAGAATTATCATCGCAAGTAGTGAAAAGTTGGTTGAACGAAGATGAGTGATGAAACCCCAGAATTAGCTGCAGCCCCAGCAGGCTTTGATGTTAATAAATTAGAAGGTGCTGAAAAAGCCGCTATTTTATTATTAAGTCTGTCTGAAGAAGATGCGGCGCAAATATTAAAACACCTTGAGCCAAAACAAGTGCAACAAGTGGGTACTGTTATGGCGGCAATGGAAGATTTTACCCAAGAAAAAATCACTGCTGTGCATAAATTATTTATTCACGAAATTCAAAACTTCTCAACGATAGGTTTTCAAAGTGAAGAGTTTGTTCGTCGTGCATTAACAGCAGCATTAGGTGAAGACAAAGCCGGTAACCTCATTGATCAAATTGTAATGGGTGGTGGTGCCAAAGGTTTAGACTCATTGAAATGGATGGATTCGAAGCAAGTAGCCAACATTATCAGAAATGAGCATCCTCAGATTCAAACCATTGTTTTATCATACTTAGAACCTGAGCAGTCAGCTGAAATTATGAGTCAGTTTACTGAAAAAGTACGTCTAGATTTAATGATGCGTATTGCTAATTTAGAAGAAGTACAACCAGCGGCATTGCAAGAACTGAACGAAATCATGGAAAAACAATTTGCAGGCCAAGCGGGTGCACAAGCTGCGAAAATGGGCGGTTTAAAAGCAGCTGCAGATATTATGAACTACCTAGATACCAATGTTGAAGGTATGTTGATGGACTCTATTCGTGAAAATGATGAAGAAATGAGTCAACAAATTCAAGATTTAATGTTTGTTTTTGAGAATTTAGCCGATGTTGATGATCGCGGTATGCAAGCCATATTACGTGAAGTACAGCAAGAAGCCTTAATGAAAGCGATTAAGGGCACTGATGAAGCTTTAAAAGAGAAAATCATGAGTAATATGTCTAAACGTGCGGCAGAAATGATGATTGATGATCTGGAAGCCATGGGCCCTGTGCGTATTAGTGAAGTTGAAGCGGCACAAAAAGAAATATTATCAGTGGCGCGCCGATTATCTGACGCTGGCGAAATTATGCTTGGCGGTGGTGGTGGCGGTGATGAATTCTTATAAAGCTAGTGCCTTAAAGTAAAATAACAGCACTAAGTTTTAAGTTACAAGCACTCATTTAAGTTACAAAATAATCACAGACCTAATTATAACAGGGTATTAGCATGACTGAACACGATAAGATTCCTGTAGATATTATCAAAGAAGATCAGCAGGATCCTATAGATGTATGGTCTTTGCCCAATATACAAAAAAAAGAAACGGCTGAGGAGGCAAAAAAAACCAATGCCTTAGGTAAAAAAACTGGTTGGGTTTATGAGCCACCAGAAGAAGAAATTGCTGCGCCTTTACCGCTTACGGCTGAAGAAATTGATGAAATACGTCAAGCAGCTAGTGAAGAGGGGTTTAATCAAGGAAAAGAAGAAGGCTTTGCTAAAGGTTACCAAGAAGGTATCGCAAAAGGTTTAGCTGAAGGAAGGATACAAGGTACTGAAGAAGGCAAAGAAGAAGGTCTCGCTCAAGGGAAAGAAATCATTGAGCAACTTAGTGACACCTGGAGTGAATTAATTGAACAGTTACATACTCCACTAGCAAGCATAGAAAAAAACGTTGAAGAACAATTGCTGAATTTAGTTGTTCAGCTTACCGAAGCGGTCGTTTTACAGGAAGCAAAAACTAACCCTGACATTTTAATGGCAGCGATAAGCTCTGGCATTAAAAGTTTGCCTAGCAGTGAAGTGCAAACACAAATATATTTACATCCAGATGACATTAAGCAAGTTGAACAGCAATTTGGCAGTGAGCATATTCGACAGCAAGGCTGGCGTTTATTACCAGCACCACAGTTATCTCAAGGCAGTTGTCAAATTGAGAACGCCACCTCAAATATTGACTTGCAAATGAAGTCACGCTTAAAGCAAGTACTGGAACCGTTCTTGCAGGACTCCTTACATCAAGATTAATTGTCAAAAAATCATTAGCCCTTTATTAAGGTACGGTTAACGTGAGCTTAACGTAAGGTTATTGCAAGTTGACTGTCAATAGGTAATCTTTTCTATGGTTGATAGCTTACGCTTAAGTGAACGTTTCAAAAAATCTCAAGATTTTATTCATGACTTTAAACATCCCGTTGCCGGGCGGTTAGTGCGTGTTGTTGGCCTAACCTTAGAGGCTGTAGGTGTTAAAGCACCTGTCGGCAGTCAATGTCTGGTAGAAACGGCTAAAGGGGAGCTACTTGCTGAAATTGTAGGTTTTTCTCAAGAGGTTACTTACCTAATGCCTGAAGAAAGTTTGCAAGGCGTTTTACCTGGCGCTCGAGTTTTACCTATTTCGACTAAGCATAAACTTCCTTTATCTATGGACTTACTTGGTCGTGTCATTAACGGGGTTGGCAAACCACTTGATGGTAAAGGCCCGATCAAAGTAGGTGATGATTACCAACATGATCCCTCTCCAATAAACCCTCTTTCACGTCGTGCTATATCTGAAGTACTGGATGTTGGTGTGCGCTCTATTAATAGCTTTATTAGTGTTGGTAAAGGCCAGCGTATGGGGTTATTTGCTGGCTCTGGTGTGGGTAAAAGTGTATTAATGGGCATGATGACCCGTGGTACAACTGCGGATGTTATTGTGGTTGGTTTAGTGGGGGAACGTGGTCGAGAAGTAAAAGAATTTATTGAGGAAATTTTAGGTGAAGAAGGGCGTAAACGTGCTGTTGTTGTTGCAGCTCCTGCCGATAATTCTCCTTTAATGCGTTTAAAAGGCTGTGAAACAGCAGTACAAATTAGTGAGTATTTTCGTGATCAAGGGCTTAATGTTTTATTATTGCTCGACTCGCTAACACGTTACGCACAAGCACAACGTGAAATAGCGCTTGCCGTTGGTGAGCCGCCAGCGACGAAAGGTTATCCACCCTCGGTTTTTTCTAAATTACCACAACTAGTTGAACGTGCTGGTAACGGTGGTGAAGGGCAAGGCTCTATTACTGCTTTTTATACGGTATTAACAGAGGGGGATGATCTACAAGATCCCATTGCCGATGCTGCTCGTGCCATTCTCGATGGTCATATTGTGCTTTCGCGTGAACTTGCCGACTCTGGGCATTATCCCGCTGTTGATATTGAAGGTTCTATTTCTCGAGTTATGCCAATGGTGACAAGCCCAGAGCATCAAGAATTAGCTAGATCGCTTAAACAGATGTATTCACTTTATCAGCAAAATAAAGACTTAATTGCAATTGGGGCATACACCAAAGGTAACGATCCTCGTATTGATCAGGCCATTAATGTTTTGCCAGTTATTAATTTCTTTTTACAGCAAAAAATTACCGAAGTTATTCCTTATGAGCAAAGCATAACTCAGTTACAAGAAATTATTGCCGCTGCACATGCAGCGAATAACCAACAACAGGCACAAGGCTAATACTGAGTAAATTCAAATAGTATTAAGGACACTTTTTATGGCAATGAAGCAACTGAATACTTTGTTAAAATTTGAACAAGATAAAAGTGATCGCTGCGCAGAGCAATTAAAGTTGGCTGAGAATGAATATCAGCAAAATATTACTCGCTTGCAAGGTGTTAGTGATTATCGTCTTGAATATATGAAGCGGCTTAGTCAGCGAGCCGAAGATGGGGTCGATAGCGCAACTTATAGCCATTACCATGCTTTTATCGCTAAATTAGATCAAGCATCAGCACAGGTGGAAATTGCTATGCATCAAGCTAAAGCACTTGCTAAACAGAGTAAAGAGCTTTGGTTAAAGCAAAGGCAAAAAGTAAAAGCCGTGGAGTTATTACGAAACAAACGTTTAGAAAAAATGAGCTTGGCAGCACAACGAGCAGAACAAAAAATGTTTGATGAAATAGCGACTCAACAATTTATACGTCGTAACCTGTCGTAATAAAGATTCTTAATTATCTTGTTGGTGTGTTTTTTGCTTTATTTATATGTGAGTTGATTTTTTCGTTGCTGTATTAGCATTTATTGCAATGAGCGTATGTTCAATTAAATTAACGGCAGCGACGAAAACAAAATATAGATTGTTATTTTTAATCACTATTTACCGGCCTTTTTAGCCATTGGAATGATTATGCAACAAATGAATGCTTTACCTAAATTTGTATCTCAAGATGCTGATATAAAAAGAAATGATTCATCATCTCCTCAAGATGCAAGTCAACGGGATAAAGATTTTTCAAACTTAGTTGACCAACATATTAAAAAGAAAGAATCAGCTGAAAAAAATAGTCGGCGCGCAGACGATGACCGAAATATTCGCAGTACAGAAGCGGCAAAAATTGACAGATCGAGTAATGATAATGTTGCCGACAACGGCAAGTCTATTATTAATGACAAACAGCAAAAACAGCCAGTTTCAACAGAAGCAAAAAATAATCCAGATAAGAGTGATAATCAACAACATAACGTTGATGATACAGAGCCTACTGATACTCACGTAAATAAAAAACAAGAAAACAAAACAACAGAACAAGTTGAAACGCAAGAGCCTGATCCAGTCACTAGCATACCGAGTGAAACTAAAGGTAAACCAGCTAGTGAAGAGTCGGCAATGTTAGCGTCAGAAAAATTTATTTCGCTACTTTATAATAGCGATCAGGCGTTGACTGATAATAAAAGCAATAACAAGGCGGTTGCCGAAGATACAGACACCGAATTATTAAGTGCTGATGAAGTAGCGGCAAATAAAGCTCAACAAAAGACCATAAAAAGCGAAGTAGTAACGACAACGTCAGAGCATTCAAAAAATAATGACTCTGCTATTGCAGAACATAAGTTAAAAGTATTTGCTAATGAAGTCGGCGACAGTAAAGGTAATTATGCGGTAGCAGATGATGCAAGTGATACTGAGCTATTAACGAGTAAAGAATTACTTCAGCGCTATCAGCAACAATTACAGCCAAAAGGTAAACAAGAGTTAACTAAAGAGAGCCTAAGTAAAGATAAAATAAGTGAATCTAGCTTAAAAGCACTGGCAATAAATAAAGGTTCATTAAAAGAGCAAAATGAAGCTAAAGATGCTGTTTTATCGGTTGAGGCAGACATTGAGCCAATTGAAGAAGAGCTTATAACGACAGGGAAAGACTTAAAGAAAGTAGTGGTAAAAAGTGATGATAACAACAAATTAGCAGCGCTTACGACACTGAAAGCTAAACAAGCGAATGATGCAATAACATCAGCTAATGGGGTTAAGGCTGAAAAAATAGCCGATATGTTGAATGATGAAAGTTCGCTACAAGGCAAGGTAATTAGTGACGCAGGTAAAATTAATCAGACAGAGCTAAGTGACTTATCGAAGAAAGAGTCGAATAAACAAGATAAAGGACAGAGTATTAATTCTGTGCTTAAAGCTGATAAAGCTTTTGAAGAGATTAAGTTAGGTAATGTAGACTCAGGCCTTAATGCTGAAGATGAGCATACTAAAGCTATAACGATGGCTGTTGAGCAGCAAAAATCATCACCACAACTTGCTGCCTCTATCGCTTCGGAAAAAATACCTCAACAAAATAATGCTAATCAAGTCGGTTCTACGCAAAGTGTTATGCATTCAATGAAATTAGATTCTGTTGAAAATACAGAGGCAAACCTATCAGATAGTGATTATGTTGCTAAAGTAGATGACCTTGCTGTAGCCGAAACAGACTTGAATTTAACGAATAAAGAAGATAATACCTCAATAAAATCAGTGAACGGTAAAAATCAGACGGACAATATTTCCCGAGCTTTTACTGATATTAATGCTCAAGCGATACAAATAAAACAGGCTAATGATGCTTATAGCACTTATCAAAATAGTGAAGTGCTTAATCATAATGTTGCTAGTGATACTGCGCAAATTCAAAAGAATAATGTGCAATTACATCAAGAAACCATTGCTATTTTTAGGAAGGACTTTTCTGATGCGGTTAAAGATAAAGTGATGTTAATGGTTTCTCAAAAATTACAGCAATTTGATATTAAGCTCGATCCGCCTGAGTTCGGTAATATGCAAATTAGAGTTAATTTACAGGGCGAGCAGGCAGCTGTTAACTTTGTTGTACAAAACCAACAAGCTAAAGATGCATTAGAACAAAANNATGCATAAATTGAGAGATATGTTAGCAGAGCAAGGTGTTGATGTTGGTGATGCTAATGTAGAGCAACAAAATCAACAAAATACGCAAGGCGAAGCACAGGCAGAACAACAAGATTCAACAGACTCCTCACTAAATAACAATGCAGAAAAAGACAGTGAATTGCATGTGTTATCGGCTAATTTGTTCAATTCTTCTGCAACTGGTGTTGATTACTATGCTTAATTAATGAAATTAATATTAACTTCATTAAAATAGCGTTAAGTTAGCGCTTTTATGAGTTAAATATATTGGCTGAATAGCTTTTCAAGGATATAGTTTAGCGATGGTTGGCGTGTTTCACAATGTTAAGGGTATTTCATGGCAGATGGCAAAGAAAAAGGCAAAGAGAAAGGCAAAGAGGGCGAGTTAACAATTGAAGAAGCAGGTAAAAAGAAAAAAATCATCATTATTATTGCTGCAGTCGTTTTATTATTGGGCGTAGGTGCGGGTTATTTCTTTTTCATGGGCTCTGATGATGCTGGCGCGACTAGCCAAGAACAACTTGATGCTGCGCTTGATAGCGGTAGTGAAAAGAAAGTGGAGGCTAAATCTAGCGCAGAATTAGGCTCGGCGCTTTATGTGCCAATGCCTAGACCATTTCGCTTTAATGTTCCTGGTGCTGCTCGAGATCGTTTTGTTGAAATAAGAGTACAGCTTCTAATTCGCGGTGGTGATAATGAAGAGAATGCCAAAATGCATATTCCGTTAATTGAAAGCACGTTACTCGGCATTTTTTCTCAAGCTAATGCTGATGATCTCGCGACAAGTGCAGGTAAAATTTCATTGAAGCAACAATCCTTAGCAGCAGTGCAAAAAATAATGACAGATGTTGAAGGCAATAAAACCGTTGAAAAAGTATTGTTTACCGGTTTTGTAATGCAGTAAGCAGGTAGGTGTTTAGTTTAAGCGTCAAGCTGTAACTATAAATTACAAAGTAGAAATTAAAAATTCAAGCTAAAAAAGAGAATACCGAGTGAGTGATTTATTATCGCAAGACGAAATTGATGCGCTATTACACGGCGTTGATGATGTTGAAGAAGAGGATGAAGTTGAAGATGTCGTTGCGTCAGCAGATGGCACTTCCGATTATGACTTTTCTTCTCAAGATCGTATTGTGCGCGGTCGTATGCCAACGTTGGAGATGGTTAACGAACGGTTCGCTCGTCATATGCGGATCAGCTTATTCAATATGATGCGCCGTACTGCTGAAGTGTCAATAAACGGTATTCAAATGATCAAGTTTGGTGAGTACATACACACCTTATTTGTTCCTACTAGCCTGAATATGGTCCGTTTTCGTCCATTAAAAGGTACCGCGCTAATCACTATGGAAGCGCGTTTAGTTTTTATTTTAGTTGATAACTTTTTTGGTGGTGATGGGCGTTATCATGCCAAGATTGAAGGACGAGAGTTCACACCAACAGAACGTCGTATTATTCAAATGTTATTAAAGTTAATTTTTGAGGATTATAAAGAGGCTTGGTCTCCTGTAATGGATGTTTCTTTTGAATATTTAGATTCAGAAGTTAACCCGTCAATGGCAAATATTGTCAGCCCAACGGAAGTGGTGGTGATTAGCTCATTTCATATTGAACTTGATGGCGGTGGCGGAGATTTTCATATTGCTTTACCTTATTCCATGCTTGAGCCTATTCGTGAGTTGCTTGATGCGGGTGTACAAAGTGATAAAGAAGATACGGATATGCGTTGGTCGAAAGCACTTCGTGATGAAATCATGGATGTACCTGTTGCCATTAATACCAAATTCATTGAGGTTGATATCCCTTTAAGTCAAATAATGGACTTACAAGCGGGCGATATTATCCCAATAGAAATGCCCGAACACATTACGGTATTAATTGAAGACCTACCAACCTTTAGAGCTAAATTAGGGCGTAGTCGTGATAATTTAGCAATAAAAATTGAATCTAAAATTAAACGGCCAGAGTCAGTTAAATCAGAATTAACTATTTTAACTAAGGGCGGTAAACGTCTTGATAGTGATGCAGAATTACATTTATTAGAAGATGATTTGTAGCTTTATCGTGCGTAAATAGTACTTTGCAGCTAAGGGTAACCTAGGTTACTTTTTAAAGAATTAAGTTGTTGAATTAGCGTTCGCAAATGAAAAATTGAAATGAGGTCAGTGGTATGAGTGAAGATAAAGATGAAGATCTGAGTATGTGGGATGAGGCTCTAGATGAGCAGGCAGATGCAAAATCTGAAGCGGATAATTCAGCAGAAGCTGTTGAACTTGAAGAATTAACCGAGGATGATACGCCTATTACAGGGGAAGAAAAGCGTAAGCTGGATGCGATTTTAGATATTCCCGTGACTATTTCGATGGAAGTAGGTCGTAGCCATATTAGTATCAGAAATTTACTGCAACTGAACCAAGGCTCGGTGGTTGAGTTAGATCGTGTTGCGGGTGAGTCATTAGATGTATTGGTTAATGGCACATTGATTGCGCATGGTGAAGTGGTTGTGGTTAATGATAAATTTGGTATTCGTTTAACCGATGTTATTAGTCAGGTTGAGCGCATTAAGAAGTTAAAATAATATGCGACTTTTAATCCGTTTAGCTATGGGAGTAAGCTGCTATTTATTATCTTTGTTAGTTTTTGCTGAAGAAACAATAGTCGAGGCAGTTCCTCCTGCCCAAATATTTGTTGATGATGCTCCGCAAGTAGGCAAACATGTTATGGCCAATATGAATGCTAGTAGCATGATTTTATCGCTATTCATGGTACTTGCGTTGATTATTGTTAGTGCTTTTGTACTTAAACGTTTTAATATAGCGCAGCAAGGTACTAACCAGTTAAGTGTGGTAACTAGTTTGCCCTTAGGAGCAAAAGAGCGTGTTGTTGTAGTGCAGGTGGGCGACAAACAGTTACTATTAGGTGTTACAGCACAACAAGTAACGTTATTAGAGCGTTTAGTTGAGCCGTTAATTGAGCCTAAATCAATGACAGCGGATGTACCGCTAAATATTGCCTCTTTTTTATCAACATTAAAAAATAAGAAATTAGTTAAAACACCTTAATGATACATTAACTTAAGAACTTATTTTGTAGGGAATATCTCATCACCATGAAAAAAATATCATTGTTCTTCATTCTGGTTTTTTCTTTATTTAGCTTGAGCTTTGGTGCCTGCGCCGAAGAGTTATCATTATCGGCATTAAAATTAACCACCAATGCCGATGGATCGCAAGAATACTCGGTAACCTTGCAAATTTTAATTTTTATGACTGCACTGAGTTTTATACCAGCAGCTGTCATAATGATGACCTCATTTACTCGCATTGTTGTGGTAATGGCTATTCTACGACAAGCATTTGGTTTGCAACAAACACCATCGAACCAAGTAATTATTGGCTTAACGTTATTTATGACCCTGTTCATCATGACACCCGTTTATAACCAAATAGACAAGGTAGCGATTCAACCTTATTTGGCAGATCAGTTAAGCTCGGTTGAGGCAATTGATAGAGGAAAAGTGCCACTACGTGCTTTTATGTTAGAGCAAACCCGAGTAAAAGATCTTGATACTTTAGCTGAAATGGCAGACGTTGGCCCTGTAGATAAAGCAACAGATTTACCTATGACAGTTATTATTCCTGCTTTTATTATTAGTGAATTGAAAACTGCATTTCAAATTGGCTTTATTCTATTTATCCCTTTTCTTATTATTGATTTAGTTGTTGCTAGTATTTTAATGGCAATGGGGATGATGATGTTATCACCGATGATTGTTTCCCTACCTTTTAAGTTAATGTTATTTGTTCTTGTTGATGGTTGGAATCTAGTTATAGGTACTATTGCAACAAGTTATGGTATGGGAAGTTA
>JAWSUX010000057.1:22171-25924 GCA_033852215.1 Colwellia sp.
CCTCGCTTAATTGTCACTTTGTTAGCCTTAATCTTTGGTGGTCATTGGTTAGTACAAAAACTAATGGATTATACCATTCGTTTAATTTCCAGTATTCCTAGTATTATTATTTAGCTAAAGCTTATGAGCGATCCAATGAAATGCTTATCATCTGCATTAATCCATAATTTAGTACCGCGCCTTTATGGTTTATATGGTTTAGTTTAATGGAATTTACTCAAACAATAATTAACCAATACTTAGCTGATTTTATTTTACCGTTTAGTCGGATTTCAGCACTTATCATGACCATGATAGGTTTCAGCGCAAGAACGATTCCAGGCAAGGTGAAGTTATTTTTATGCTTAGCTATTACTGTTGCTGTTATGCCTGCCATACCACCGGTAAAAATAACCGATCTAGTTTCTTTTTATACCTTTATTTTATTAGCTCAACAAATGATTATTGGTATTATGTTGGGTTTTATCACGGTTATGGTTGTTAATACTTTTACGCTTGCAGGGCAAATTATTGCAATGCAATCAGGCCTTGGTTTTGCCTCATTGGTTGACCCTGCTAGTGGTATGAATGTACCTGCTGTTGGTCAATTCTTTCTTATTTTATCATCATTACTTTTTTGGGTAATGGATGGTCACTTAGCTTATTTGCAATTTATTGTCGCTAGTTTTGATACGTTGCCTATCCCAACAGAGCAGCTTTCTAGCATTAAATATCGAGAGATTGTCGAATGGGGCAGTTGGATGTTTGCCACAGCATTATCATTGGCCTTAGCCCCCATTACCGCGATGTTACTGATAAACTTTTCTTTTGGTATTATGACCCGAGCGGCACCACAACTTAATATATTTGCCATCGGTTTTCCTATTACTATGATGGCAGGCTTGCTTATTATGTGGCTAACTTTTGGAAATTTCTTTACTCACTTTGAACTGCAATGGCAACGAGCTCTTGATTTCAGTTGTTACCTTGTTGATTGTCAGGCAATTTAGTGATTAATGATGAATAAAGAGAGAATTTAGCCATGGCAGAGTCAGATAGCGGTGAAAAAAGTGAAGAGCCGACGGCGAAAAAACTCACCGATGCTAGAGAAAAAGGACAAATAGCACGCTCTAAAGATTTAGGTACTTTATTTGTGCTTGTTGGTAGTGCTTGTGCGATGCTATTGATGGGAAGTTCACTTGCGACAGCCGTTGCAAGTATGATGAAGCACCTATTAAGCTTTGATAGACAAGCTGCGCTAGATATTAATGCATTGTTTAGTGTTATTAAAGGAGGCATAGCACAAGTAATACCACCACTTTTATGGATATTTTTTATCATAATGCTTGCTGCTTTTATTGGTAATATATTACTTGGTGGTATGAGTCTTTCTTGGGAGGCCGCTGCACCCAAAGCGAGTAGGCTCTCACCTCTTGCCGGTTTTAAGCGTATGTTTGGCGTACAAGCCGCTGTCGAATTACTCAAATCAATTTTAAAATTTTTTGTGGTTTTTATTGTCGCTTTTTTATTACTCAGTGGTTTATTTGAAGAAATATTAGGACTAAGCCGAGAAACGATACCCCGTAATTTTGATCATGCAGTAACCATGTTACTTTGGATGTTTTTAGTACTGGCGCTGTCTATCGGTATTATTGTTGTTATTGATGCGCCATATCAGGTATGGAATCATAGCCGACAGCTCAAAATGACTAAACAAGAAATTAAAGATGAGCACAAAAATACAGAGGGTAGTCCAGAAATTAAAGGGCGTATTAGACGTACCCAATATGAAATGTCACAGCGACGTATGATGGAGGATGTTAAAGATTCAGATGTGGTGATTACTAATCCAACGCATTATTCAATAGCGTTGCAATATGACGCAGTAGTAGGGGGAGCACCTGTTATGGTAGCTAAAGGCATTGATGAAATGGCTCTTCATATCCGCACCATTGCGAAAGAGCATAATGTTGAAATTATTCAGTCTCCTGCGCTTGCACGATCGCTTTATTATACCGCAGAGGTGGGGGATGATATTCCTGAAGAGTTATTTGCTGCTGTTGCGCAAGTATTAGCATTTATATTTCAGCTAAATGAGCATAAGAAAGGTCGTGCAAAAAAACCTATTCCTGTCGCGAAAGAGCTGCCTATTCCAGATGATTTTAGGTACTAGTTTGCAAAGTCAAACAACTGGCTTATAAAGCCAGTTAAATTCCAATAATATCCTCAAGGTTGTTGTCTTCTGGTACAAGACTTGCAAAATCACATACACTGTCAATAAAACATCATCATGAGCTCGTTGTACGTTATGCAATTATCAGCCTATTTTAATCAATTTCCGAAACCCAAAATGCGCCACCTTAGTGGTCTTGGCACGCCAGTATTAGTGATGGCGGCATTAGGCATGGTGATACTGCCTATGCCTGCTTGGTTACTTGATATTTTATTTTCTTTCAATATAGCCCTGTCATTGGTCGTTTTACTTATTACTGTGTATACCTTAAAGCCGCTTGAATTTGGCTCTTTTCCTGCCGTATTACTTGTTGCAACTATTTTACGGTTAGCGCTCAATGTGGCAAGCACTCGAGTGGTATTACTTGAAGGGCATGAAGGTCCCGAAGCCGCAGGTAAAGTGATTGAAGCCTTTGGTTCTGTTGTTATTGGCGGTAACTATGCTGTTGGTTTAGTGGTATTTCTAATTCTTATTATTATTAACTTTGTCGTTGTTACAAAAGGTGCTGGTCGTATTGCTGAAGTAACAGCACGTTTTACTCTAGATGCAATGCCAGGTAAACAAATGGCAATAGATGCTGATTTGAATGCAGGGTTCATCACTCAAGAACAAGCGAAAGATCGTCGTATTGAAGTAACCAGCGAAGCTGATTTTTATGGTTCGATGGATGGTGCTAGTAAATTTGTAAAAGGTGATGCCGTTGCTGGTATTTTAATTTTATTTATCAATATTGTTGGAGGTCTAATCATTGGTATGGTACAGCATGATTTGTCTTTTGATAATGCGGTAGAAATTTATACCTTATTGACTATTGGTGATGGTTTAGTTGCACAAATTCCAGGTTTACTCTTATCAATTGGTACGGCGATTGTTGTTACACGTCAAAATACTTCACAAGATATGGGGGAGCAGGTTAGCGGCCAATTAGGACAAGAAAAATCACTTTATATTGCTGCTGGTGTGATGTTTGTTATGGGCGTTATTCCTGGTATGCCACATTTTGTTTTTCTACTTTTTTCTGTAATTATTGCAACGACCGCTTTTGTGGGAGCGAAAAATAAGGTGGATAAAGCGGATGAATTAGAGAAAACAGCAGAAGAAAAGCAAGCTCTACAAGAAAAAGAAGAAGAAGTAAAAGATTTAGACTGGGATGATGTAAATCATGTTGATGTTATCGGTTTAGAAATTGGCTATAGATTAATCCCACTAGTTGATAAATCTCAAGGTGGTGAATTACTAAGCCGAATTAAGGGCGTGCGTAAAAAACTTTCTCAAGAGTTTGGTTTTTTGGTACCTGCAGTACATATTCGCGATAATTTAGACCTTGATCCTAATACTTATCAAATTTCTTTAATGGGCGTTATTGTTGGTAGTGCACAAATACGCCACGACCAAGAGCTTGCTATAAATCCAGGTCAAGTATTTGGGCAACTTGAGGGGGTCGTTACTAAAGATCCAGCTTTTGGACTTGAAGCGGTATGGATCAACCAAAAGCAGCGTGAACAAGCACAAACGTTAGGTTATACCGTTGTTGACTCTGC
>JAWSUX010000433.1:0-567 GCA_033852215.1 Colwellia sp.
CAGAAGGCGGTTCAACTGCTCCTGCTCCTGTTGCTACAGCAAGTGCTTCAGTGGCAAGTTCAGCAACAGAAGTTATTGATATCGTAGTACCGGTATTACCTGAGTCAGTTGCTGATGCAACGGTTTCTACATGGCATGTAGCGGAAGGTGATAGCGTATCAGTTGATCAAAATTTAGTTGATATTGAAACCGATAAAGTTGTACTAGAAGTTGTTGCTCAAGCTACTGGCGTAATTGGTAAAATTATCCATGCGGAAGGCGATACAGTGCTAGGTGCACAAAAAATTGGTGAATTAAATGCTGGCGCTACAGCAAGCTCTGCTGCAACAGCTTCACCTATTGAAGATGCAATAAGCTCAGATGACCTTGCTAGTCCTTCAGTTCGTCGTTTAATGACCGAAAAAGGTTTAACGGCTGCAAATGTTGTTGGTACAGGCAAAGGCGGTCGAATTTCAAAAGAAGATGTAGAGGCAGCAATGAACAAACCAACAGCCACTAAGGCTGCACCAGCACCAACTTCTGCACCTGTTGCTGAATTAGGTGAGCGTACGCAAAAACGTGTACCGA
>JAWSUX010000434.1:0-2763 GCA_033852215.1 Colwellia sp.
TGGCGACTCTTGCCACGGCAATTATTCGTGAAGTACCCGAAGAATACGCCATATATAAACAAAAATCATTTACCTACAACAAAATAAAACAATATAACCGCAACAGTTTATTATGGGATAAAAGCCTTAATGTCGATGGTATGAAAACAGGCCATACCTCAAATGCAGGTTATAGCTTAGTAACTTCTGCTACCAAGGGTGACATGCGCCTAGTTACCGTTGTTATGGGCACAGCAAGTGAGCGCGCACGAAAAGTAGAAAGTAAAAAGTTATTGAACTATGGCTTTCGTTTTTTTGAAACTATTACGCCTTATAAAGCAGGTGAAAAGTTTGTTAGTAATAGAGTTTGGATGGGCGATAAAGAAACAGTCGATTTAGGTATTTCACTCGATACACCTATCACCATTCCTCGCGGTCAAAAGAAAAACTTGAAAGCTAACTTTGAACTAAGCCAGCAATTAACTGCACCGCTAGCAAAAGGCACCGTGGTAGGCACACTATTCTTACAGCTTGATGGTGAAGATGTAGCAAAATACCCATTAGTAACGTTAAGTGAAGTAAATGAAGGTAGCCTGTTTAGCCGTTTAGTTGATTATGTAAAATTACAATTCGTTAATTAACTTCACTTAAATAGTGTCATTTGCTAAAGCCTCTCTTGAGGCTTTTTTGTTTTATTGTTATTGAAAGCGCAACCAAATAAAAAAGAATATCGACGAAAAGTAATTAATGATAAAATAAATACCATTAAGTTAAAAGTAACTAATTCTAACTTGTTACCTCTTTAGCTAACTTATTCGAATTAATGAGTAAATAGAAAATATGAAAACAAAATTTGATGAATTATTAGAATTTCCTACCGTACTAAACTTTAAAGTCATGGGCGTTGCTTGTGATGAATTACCCGATTTGATTATTGCCGAATTGCAAAAACATACACCCGCAGATTATTCACCTAAAATAAAACCTAGCTCTAAAGGCAATTATCATTCTGTATCTATTGCCGTAACTGTCACCAGTAAAGAACATATTGAAACTATTTATAAAACATTAACGGCTATTGAACAGGTTCGTTACGTTTTATAACCCGATAATCATTAAATCAATAACCATTAAATAGCGCTATTTTTAAGGTAAAGCTGTGCAAGTTACTGCGCCTCAGAACACTATGAATAAAGAAGGCATAATAGCTAAACAACAGCTGAACGACACTTTAGTGATCCGTGAATTAAATACCATGGACTACAGTGAGGTATGGCATGCCATGCAAAATTTCACTGATAATCGTGATACAAATACTGCTGACGAACTATGGCTTGTAGAACATAACCCTGTATTCACCCAAGGACAAGCAGGTAAAGCCGAACATTTATTAATGCCTGGTGATATTGAAGTGGTTAAGGCAGATCGTGGCGGACAAGTAACTTATCATGGTCCTGGTCAGCAAGTTATTTATTTTATGATCAATTTACGCCGCAAAAAAATAGGTGTTCGATCATTAGTAACTTTGATCGAAAACAGTTTAGTCGCCGCATTAGCTGACTATAATGTTATCGCTTACGCCAAACCAGATGCGCCAGGTGTTTATGTTGATAATAAAAAAATAGCCTCTTTAGGCTTGCGCGTACGCAAGGGTTGTTCTTTCCATGGTTTAGCGCTTAACGTTAATATGGATTTATCTCCTTTTTTACGTATTAATCCTTGTGGCTATGCCGGCCTTGAGATGACACAAACCAGTGATTTACAAGGTCCTGAAAATACAGCTGACGCCAGCGAAGCGTTAGTAAAACACTTAATAAACTTGCTTAGTGTTAACCATGTTAGCTACCAAGCAGGATTACCTAGCGAGAACAGTAAAAATCATGAGTAATAATGAGTCTTCAGGAAACCCTGTTATTGTTGAACCTTCACCAGTAAAATCGAGTAAAGTCGTTGCTGGCACTAAATTACGTGATGCAGATAAACTAGCGCATATTCCCATTAAAGTAGTAAGTTCGACAAAAGACAGCATGTTACGCAAGCCTAGTTGGCTACGTATCAAGTTACCTCGTTCAAGTGAGCGCATTGACAATATCAAAGCCAATTTACGTAAACATGAATTACATTCTGTTTGCGAAGAAGCTTCATGCCCTAATCTTTCAGAATGTTTTAATCATGGTACAGCTACATTTATGATTTTAGGTGATATTTGCACCAGACGTTGTCCTTTTTGCGATGTTGGTCATGGTCGTCCTTTAGCACCGAATCCTGATGAAGCAAGAAAACTTGCCGCTAGTTTGAAAGATATGGCACTTAAGTATGTAGTTATCACTTCAGTTGATAGAGACGATTTACGTGACGGGGGGGCTCAGCAATTTGCTGATGTAGTAAGAGAAGTTAATGAACAAGCACCGAATACCAAAATTGAAATTCTTGTGCCTGATTTTCGTGGTCGCATGGATAGAGCATTAGAGATACTTAACCAACACCCACCACATGTTCTAAACCACAATATGGAAACCGCACCACGTTTGTATACTAAAGTACGTCCGGGTGCTAACTATCAATGGTCGTTAGATTTATTACAGCGTTTTAAAAATGATAATCCAGACGTAACGACTAAGTCTGGTTTAATGGTTGGTTTGGGTGAAACTAATGAAGAAATATTAGAAGTTATGCAAGATTTACGCGACCATGGCGTAACGATGGTGACCGTAGGTCAATATTTACAACCCAGTAAAGGTCATCTACCTGTAGAACGTGATGTGCATCCTGATGACTTTGCCA
>JAWSUX010000058.1:0-6499 GCA_033852215.1 Colwellia sp.
ACGATGTAAAAACTTTTGTTTTCTCTATTCCTCCAGCGCAAGCGATGAACTATTTAGCCGGGCAACATATTAGTTTTTCTTTAAATATTAAAGGAAAACAGCAACATTGCTGTTATACCTTATCTTCTTCTCCAACCAATACTAAGCTGGTAAGCTTAACCATTAAGCGGATTAAAAACGGTATCGTATCAAATTACTTTCATGATCATTTTATGGTAAATAATGTCATTCAAGCGCAGGCTGCCACGGGTGATTTTCATTTGCCTGAACAAATTCCGAACAAAGTATTCTTGCTAAGTGCAGGTAGTGGCATTACGCCAATGATATCAATGCTGCGTTATATGTCAGTAATACAAAGTAATAATGAAATTGTTTTTTTTCATAGTGCTCATTCTGAACAAGATTTAATTGCCCGAGCCGCTATTGATAATTTAGCTTTGCAACATGGTAACTGCCAAGTGATTTACACACTAAGCAAAGAAGTAAAACCACAATGGCAAGGCTACCAAGGGCGGTTAAATCAGCATATGCTAGCCAATATAGCGCAATTAGATCAGTTTGATGTTTATGTTTGTGGCCCAAAAGAATTTCGCCAAAATGCGCAACAATTATTAAAACAACGTGGAGTGAGACGTGATAGGTATCATTATGAAAGCTTTGGAGAAAGGCCTATCGAACAAGCTGTAGTTAACCAACCTACTATAGTTAAAAATAAGGTAGAAAGTGCCAATAAAACCAAACCTGATTTATATTTCAGTAAATGGCAACGGCATTACCGAGGTAATAATCATGAAACGTTATTAATTCAGGGGGAAGCTGCAGGATTAATATTACCCTACTCATGTCGTGCTGGTTGTTGCGGAAGCTGTAAGGCAAAGTTGATCAATGGGCAAGTAAAACAGCTAGCGACTGACGGATTATCTGAAGATGAACAACAGCAAGGTTATATTCTATTGTGTAGTTGTTTACCCTTATCAGATATTACTATTGAACATGATAAGCGACGCTAAAAATCATAACCAAAGCTAACTACAAGGCGATAGTCACTAGATTTTGGCTCGCCTGAATTAACACTTGCTACGGGCTTAGCAACTTGGTCTAAATAGAAAAAAATATCGATTTCAAAATCATTGGTAAATTCGAATTCAAACCCTGCTTGCAAATGAGAGTTCCGCTTGCCTGACTCTTCTTCAACAAATTGCATTTGATAATCAAGAGTAAAGTCAATTTGACTCGAAATTTTATATTCAATTAACGTCCCTAAAGCAAGAACACCGCTTTTTTCATCTTCTTCAGCAGCGTTATTGTTAAAAGAGGTTTGTTGGTAACTTGGTCCTATCGTCGCATCCCACTGTAAACGTTTATTGTCAATAAAATGATAACCCAAACTACTACCTAGGCTATGTCGTGATTTTATATTTTGCTGTAAATCACTATAATATTCATAATCAAATATGCGAAAAAAAACTCTACCATTGTAAAACCAATCCATGTAATTGGTTAAACGGCTCATATTGGTTAATATTGTACTTTCTTCATCCTGAGTTGATTTGCTGTAGTTATAAACCAAATCACTTCTAAAACGAGTGTAAGGTGTACGACGTTGTAATTTTGCCGTTATAACATAATCAAGTTGATTAGTATTACCCGAGCTAACATCCATGCCTAAACTGATTTTAGCATCCCAAAGGTCTTTTCTTTCATCGGCTGCTGAAGTGATAGACATCAGCTCCGTTAATGGAAACTCTTGCTCTTTCCCTCCACTGATTAATATAAGCTTGCCATCTTTTACAATAAGAAAACCCTGCACTACCTTACCATTAGAAAAGCGGATACTTTGATCAAATCGACTGCGTAGCTCACTAACATCTCGCCAATCAAAGGTTTTAATTCCAAATTCATCACTGTCAAATTCAAGCTCATCATCATACATCGAGATGATTTCACCTTTTAGCCATTCTTCTGACTTAAGCTTTAACCAATCAAATTTTTGCGAAAAAATGGGGGTGGGTTTTTGCCAATCAGGCAAATCATCGCCCAATGGGCTAGCACTAACCACTGAGATGAAACAGTAGAGAAAAATAAATAAAAATTTGGTCATAAATAAAGGTGATTAACTTAAATGCGCTATAAAAGCGGGCTGTCTATTAAAAATCATAACCCAAGCTAACGACTAAACGATAATCATTTTTTTCTGGGGTATTGTCACTACCATCTGCTTTAGGCTTTTCAGTACGATCGGCATATAAAATTAAATCAAGATCAAAATCACTAGTTAATTCTACTGCTAAGCCCGTTTCAAAATGATGAATTAACTCACCGGAGGCTTCATTAACTATCTGTACGTTATACGAGGCATCATAGTCAATATTATTTGTGATTTCATAACTAAAATCGGTACCTAATACTAAACCTGGGGAATTTTCACTATCATTTTCATTTTCTTGCACGTCTTTAAATTTGGTTGCTTGGTAACTTGGACCTGCATTAATTTCCCAAGTTGTGCGGCTAGTATCAATAAGATGGTAACCAACCGCAACACCGTAACGTAAACGGTAATCAATATTTAAGAATTCATCGGTTAAATATTCAAAATCTACTGCCCGCAAATATATTTTTTGACTAAAAAACCAATCAAAAGTAGATGTTAATCGGTCACTATTCGCCGTAACAATATTTGTTTGGGTATCTTGATCTTCATATTTACTATAATTAGCAATATAATCAGCTTTAAAACGGCTACTCGCACTTCGTCGTTGCATACCTGCACTAAATGTATAATCAAACTGCACCGTATTACCTTTACGGAGATTCATGCCTAAATTGACATAACCACCCCACAAATCAATTTCATTTTTACCTGAAGCAGCAATGGATATAATATCAATCAATTTAAAATAAGTCGTTTTACCATTTTTAACCAAACTGAGTTTACCATCTTTAACCACAAGATAACCCTCAGCGATAGTGCCATCTTGCATACGAATGTTTTGCCAGTTTTTACTCCGTAATTCAGCAACATCGTCCCAATCAATCGTTTGCAAATCGAGTTCTTCACTATCAAACTCGAGCTCTTTATCATACATAGAGACTATGTCACCTTTTAGCCATTCGTCTGAACTCAATTTAAGCCAATCAAATTTTTGTTTAAATATAGGTGTGGGTTTTTGCCAATCATCAATAGAGTCAGCAGAAAAAGTCAACGACGAAATAAAAAACACACTCGCAGCAAGCAAGTTATTTATGCTAAATTTTGCCATTTTTATGAACAATCCTTATTTTACCGTTATTTACTATAAAATAACGTCTAAATTATAACAATTTTACTCACCAAAGAGCACGTTACTATTGCTTTACCAACATAGGCAAGTAATACTATCCCATCAAAAATAGTCACTCGCACCAAAAAGACACATCATGAATGCAATATAGCACCATTTTGATACAATATTTGAGTCGAAGACTAAAAAAAACCTTAGTTATCAAGGTGATTATTATTGGCATAGTTTTAGCTTTATCATAGAAAAATGAGCGTTGTGCAAAGCTATTTTCACAAACAACTCAATTAACGATTTATATTTATCAAACTAACCCCACTGGAGAGACAAAATGTCACAAGCAGTATTCGATTTAATTAAAGAGCACGATGTCAAATTTGTTGACCTTCGTTTTACTGATTCAAAAGGTAAAGAGCAACACGTTTCTATCCCTCATCATCAAGTTAACGAAGATTTTTTCGAAGACGGGAAAATGTTTGATGGTTCTTCTATTCAAGGTTGGAAAGGTATTGATGCATCTGACATGGTAATGATGCCTGATGCATCAACAGCTGTTTTAGACCCATTCACTGAAGCGGTAACGTTAAACATCCGTTGTGATATTGTTGAACCTGATACGATGCTAGGTTACAGCCGTGATCCTCGTTCAGTTGCTAACCGCGCTGAAGAGTATATGCGTAGCACAGGCATTGCTGACACAGTATTAATTGGTCCTGAACCAGAATTTTTCGTTTTTGATGACGTTCGTTTCCATACGGATATGAGTGGTTCTTTCTACAAAATCGACGACAAAGAAGCTTCTTGGAATTCAGGTACTGAGTACGAAGAAGGCAACATGGGTCATCGTCCTGGTGTTAAAGGCGGTTATTTCCCAACATCACCTGTTGATTCATCACAAGATTTACGCTCTGCAATGTGTTTAGTTATGGAAGATATGGGCTTAGTTGTTGAAGCACATCACCATGAAGTAGCAACTGCGGGTCAAAACGAAATTGCTTGTCGCTTTAATACAATGGTTAAAAAAGCTGATGAAGTACAAATATACAAGTATGTTGTTCATAACGTAGCTCACGCTTACGGTAAAACAGCAACATTTATGCCTAAGCCATTAGTTGGTGATAACGGTACTGGTATGCACGTTCATCAGTCTTTAGCTAAAGATGGCGTTAACTTATTCTCTGGTGATAAGTACGGCGGATTATCTCAAGATGCTATTTACTACATTGGTGGTATCATCAAGCATGCTAAAGCATTAAACGCATTCACAAATGCCTCTACTAACTCATACAAACGTCTTGTTCCGGGTTTTGAAGCACCAGTTATGCTTGCATATTCTGCACGTAACCGTTCAGCGTCGATTCGTATTCCAATTGTTCCTAGCCCTAAAGCAATGCGCATTGAAGTACGTTTCCCAGATCCTACAATGAACCCTTACTTAGGTTTCACAGCGATGTTAATGGCTGGTCTTGATGGTATTAAAAACAAGATCCACCCTGGCGATGCAATGGATAAGGATTTATACGACTTACCAGCTGAAGAAGCTGCCGAAATTCCTCAAGTTTGTTCTTCATTAGAAGAAGCATTAGATAGCTTAGAAGCAGACAATGATTTCTTAACTACTGGCGGTGTAATGGATATCGATATGATTAACGCCTACATTGGTCTTAAACGTGAAGAAATTGAATTATTAAATTCTACAACTCACCCTGTAGAATTTGATATGTATTACAGTGTTTAATTTTCTATAAATTAGATAAATAAATTAAGCTCACTTCGGTGAGCTTTTTTGTGCCTTTGTTTTAAGTAAATTAATATTTTTTTGTATAAATTATAGATATATACTTAAATTAGAGTACATTATAATATTGTATTGATAACAATTTTAGCGGACTAAAAGGGATAGGAATAGAATCAACTATGATTAAGATATTTGTATTAACACTATTAGTCATTAGCATAGCAGTACCTTTGCCGGCAAGTGCGGCTAAGATATATGTCTGGCGCAATGAGAAAGGGATCTTAGTTTTTTCAGATACGCCTAGACCTGGAGCAGAAGAAGTTAAAACAAAAACAGGCAATGTTATACAATCTTCGACCCAAGTTGAGACAGAAGTTCTCGATATTAGCCCTCAAGTAAGCCAAACTATTTACGAAGTTATCATCAATACACCACAAGATAATGCCACCATACGTGATAATACCGGCTCTCTATATATAAGCGGAGGTATAAAGCCTAAATTTAAATCAGATTTTAAAGTGCAATTATATTTAGATGGTAAACCGCATTTAAAACCACAAAAACGAGTTATGTATTCACTGCATAATGTCGACCGTGGTGAGCATAAAATAAAAATGGATCTGATTGATGATAAGGGCAAGGTTATTGCATCATCAAAACCAGTTACGTTTTATATGCACAGAGTGGTTGCTCGTTAAATCAGCCAACTCACAATTGAATAACACATATTAGCTAATTAACACTCTAGTTAGTATGGATTGCCACGTCATAGCGACTCAATTAAATAACACTGCAGATAAAACCTTTCTTTAGTACACTGAAATAAAGCGCACCAAATAAGTGCGTTAATTCAACTATAAAGGGCTTTTGATGTATAATCGTAATGATGTTCAGCAAAATAAATCAATTTATCAACAGTCAGTAGCAAACCAATTGGTTACTGCCGTTATTATTCTCAATGCTGAATTGAATATTGTTTATGTAAACCCTGCAGCCGAAGCATTGTTAAATAAAAGCCTCTACCGATTATACCTAACAGCAGCAAATGTTATTTTTGCTAATACCACAATTAATACCGCACGTTTGGAGCAGTTACTTACCACAGGACAGGAGTTTACAGATAACGAGATTACTATTGAGTTTACTGAAAGCCACCGATTTACTGCTGAAATAACTGCCTCCTCGGTAGAATGTAATCGAATTCCCCATGTGCTTTTAGAGTTAAAACAAATTGACCAGCAAAAACAAATTAGTTTGGAAGTGTTTCAGCAACAGCAATGGATTGCAGCACGTGATTTAATTAAGGGTCTCGCGCACGAAATTAAAAACCCTTTAGGTGGCCTACGTGGAGCCGCACAGCTATTAAGTAAGGAAATTAGCATACCGCAACAAGAATATACAGCAATGATCATAGAGCAGGCTGATAGGCTAACTAATCTTGTTGATCGGTTATTAGGCCCTAACCAGTTACCACAAATTAAAG
>JAWSUX010000435.1:0-909 GCA_033852215.1 Colwellia sp.
TACTAGCACGCTCTTGAGCAAATAAAGTAAATAGCTCTATTGCCTTAATGCGCTTTTTACGAATAGAGTCATCATTTTCGTACTGCACATAAAGTGCTTCAAATTTATCTTGATCTTCAAAAAATGCATCATAGAGTCCAGGTACATCACTTGGGCTAAATAATGTAATTGAGCCACCTTTGATTAGGCGCTGATACATTACTTTATTAAATTGCACACCGTAATCTAAATGACGAACACGGTTCTCTTCTACACCACGGTTATTTTTTAATACCAGTAAACTTTCTACTTCTAAATGCCATAAGGGGTAGAATAGGGTGGCTGCACCGCCTCGAACGCCACCTTGTGAACAGCTTTTTACTGCTGTTTGAAAATGTTTATAAAAGGGGATACAGCCAGTGTGGAATGCTTCACCGTTGCGGATGCTACTGCCTAATGCACGAATTCTTCCTGCATTAACACCAATACCTGCGCGCTGAGAAACATATTTAACAATGGCGCTAGAAGTCGCGTTAATAGAATCTAAACTGTCACCACACTCAATTAATACACAAGATGAAAATTGACGTGTTGGCGTACGGACACCTGCCATAATCGGGGTCGGCAGTGAGATTTTAAATGTTGAGATCGCGTGATAGAAGTTCTCAACATACGTTAAACGTGTTTCGGTTGGATATTTTGCAAATAAACAAGCGGCAACTAAAAGGTAAAGAAATTGAGCGCTTTCATAAATTTCTCCATTGACACGGTTTTGAACTAAATACTTTCCTTCAAGCTGTTTTACAGCCGCATAACTAAAAGTTAAATCTCGACTATGATCTAAAAACATTGCCATGTGCTCAAAATCGTTTTGATTATAATCAGTTAATAAGTGCTGATCATATTTCCCCGCTTCAACTAAATTAACAA
>JAWSUX010000059.1:0-11195 GCA_033852215.1 Colwellia sp.
TAGCTTGAAAGCTTTTTGATGTAAAGCTCTGCTATACTCAAACCAAAGCAATAAACATATCTAAAAGGTATTAATTTATTATGGTTATAGATACGGATGGTTATATTCAAATCATTGAATATCTTACCGAACACTTGAGATTATTTGAGAAAACAGCTACAAATAAACAAACCTCAACGTTAAGTACCGATACTGTTATGGCTGTTATTGAAGTTGAATTAAGTGAACAAATCATCACAGTTTGTAGTCAAAATAAAAACCTCACTTTTACTCAACGTAATGCCATTATTCGAGAAGTTGACGCCATTGTTTATGATCTTGAAGAGATTCTTTCAGGCGTTGTTAATAACCCTGTATCAGCTGAACAAAAGAGTTTTATAAAAGAGTTTGCGGGATTAATTAAAAACTTATTTGATGGCGTTATTCATCACTAACAAACGAGTCGTTAAGCACCACATTTCACCAGTGAAGCATTATGCATAACATATTTAGCTACTGTTCACTGGTGCTATTGCGTTAACTTGGTTAAAATCCCATCCTTACTTCTACATTATGTCATCCCTTGATTACCACTTGAATATATAGATGAATACCAACCATGCATAAAAGCAATGAGATAGCACTTTATGGCTTTAATAATTTAACTAAAAGTCTAAGTTTTTCTTTATATAAATTACATTATATTCACCACAGTAAGCAGCTTGCTAATTATAATGAATATATTAAGAGCACTTATAACAGTACAAAACTAACCAAATTACTTAATGATATTTGCCATGCCATTGGCGGTAATGTCTTAAATGTTGCTAACCAAGATTATCAACCTCATGGTGCTAGTGTAACCTTGATGATATCTGAAGAAGCAGAGCCAGAGCCTTTACCAACAGTTTTTTCTGAATCTTTAGTTGCACACTTAGATAAAAGCCATTTGTGCATTCACACCTATCCTGACGAGCTTTCAGCAGTACAAATACCTGATAGATTGAAAAAAGGTGGTGTACAGGGTCAAATCGCTATTTTTAGAGCCGATATCGAACTATCAACCTGCGGCGTAATATCTCCATTAAAAGTGCTTAATTACGTTATTAATGAGCTTAATGCTGATGTGGTTGATATTGATTATCGTATTCGAGGCATGACTCGAAATTTACAGGGAGAAATGCAGTTTATTGACCAAGATGTTGAACTTATTAGTAATTATTTATCTGCTCAATTAGTTTCAAATTATCATGTGGAGAATAGTAATTTAGCCCACAAAAATTTATTTCATAGCCGTTTATGCCGAAAAGAAAGTGTCTTAACAGACAATGTTTTTTCTTATGAAAGCGATCATCTCGGGAGTTTAAGCATAAAAGAAAAACAAGAGATTAGTACTTACCTGCAAAGTGAAATGCAGCAATTATTTCAAAATAGAAAAATTTGAAATTGACGTTTGAAATTAACGCTTAAAACTAATCGCTTTACAAAAAATGCTACAAATCACTCATCCAATCAAGCTGTTTATTGGCATGAGTTTTTCGTTCCATTAAATCACGAATAAGTGGCGTTAAAATAAGTTCCATCGCTAAACCCATTTTACCACCCGGCACAACTAAAGTACTGACTCGTGACATAAAAGATCCTTCGATCATACGTAAGTAATATTGAAAGTCGACATTCTTCACTTCTCGAAAACGGATAACAACAAAACTTTCGTCTAAGGTAGGGATCGCTTTAGCACTAAAAGGGTTAGACGTATCAACCGTAGGTACGCGTTGAAAGTTGATATGGGTACGAGAGAATTGTGGCGTGATATAAGAAATATAATCTTCCATACTCCGTACGATGCTTGCCGA
Source organism: Colwellia sp. (assembly GCA_033852215.1). Taxonomy (GTDB): domain Bacteria; phylum Pseudomonadota; class Gammaproteobacteria; order Enterobacterales; family Alteromonadaceae; genus Colwellia. The sequence continues at coordinate 1,836 of JAWSUX010000059.1, forward strand.
TACAGCTTCACGGCTATGTCCGCGTTTATTGGTATCTCTGATTATTTTTTGAATCCATTCAAGGTTAACAATAGGTACCATGCCAATTAATAAATCCACATGTTGGGCTACATCATTATCTTCAGTTACCACACCGCCATGCAAGCCCTCATAAAAGAGTAAATCAGTTCCTTCACCGAGCTCTTCCCACGGAGTAAATGTGCCCGGCATTTGATTATAAGGAACCGCTTCATCAAAGGTATGTAAATAACGTCGAGTTTTTCCTCTTCCCGTTACACCATAATCACAAAACAGCCGTTCTAATGCATTAAAGTCATTTGCTAAACTACCAAAATAGCTAATATTAGTACGCGATTCCTGAGCTTTTCGTTTTTCCATGTCCATTTCTTGACGAGAAAAGCGATGAAAGCTATCTCCTTCAACACTAACGGCGTTGATACCTAACGTACGAAATATATGTTCAAAAGAGGCAGTGGTAGTTGAGGTACCTGCGCCAGAAGAACCTGTAACAGCAATGATAGGATTTCGTGAAGACATAAAGGATTAACTCTGACAAAAAAGGTTAAAGAGCAAGGCTATTTTATACGGTGAATTAGCGTTTAGGTCAAGTTAATGACACCAATAGATAAGTCGCTGCTTAGGCTAAAAAAAGTAACGTGCCGCCAATTGAACTTGTTGTTCAATTAGGTCAACAGCTTGATTAGTATAATAACGTGCCGGTCTATGGCTATCTATATAGTTAAATTCAGCTGATAAAAACCACTGTTTGTTAACACGGTAGCTATGATTAAATGTCAATGATTGACCGTTTTCATTATTATTATCACCCCAAGTTTGATCGTTATCATCAACCGAGAAGTCTTCTATACGCACCGTGCTTTTATGCTTTTTATTTAAAGCAAGATTACCCCATTGGTAAGTCAACGCAACAAAGCCATTCGCATAATCATTATTAACGACATCTTTTTGATAATGATTTTGCATCAAGGTTTTGCCATTTAAATATTGAGCAATGAAGACCAGATTTTCATTAAGCAACCATTTAGCGCCAAAGTGATAAAAACGGTTATACCAACCATATTGCCCTGCCACAACTTTATAGGGCACAGCTCTATTATTATAATAACCCATCGACAACTCACCGTGACGATGTAATTTCCATTCGGCGCGGATATGATAACCAACTTTATGATCAAGCTCGACAAAGGGATCTGACTTGTCGGCTTGCCCTGCCAAATCACCATTAGGCTCACGTGCAGGAAACCACGGGAGTACACGTTTTTCTGTCCATAAGGTTTGCCTACTGCTCATGGCCCAACCATGCCATGCTAACAAAGCTCCTGAAGGATCATTATTCGTAAATATACTAGTAGATAGTGACAAGTCATATTTATTATTTGTCAACTTACCTAGACGAGTTAATTTAAGTTCACCGCCGAGCACACGCACTTCTTCGCCTATCCAAGTATTCAAACTAGACGAATTTAATGTGTTTTTACTTGCCCATGCGTAAGCGTTATTTTCTAAAGATATTTCAGGGTAAAAAATTCCTACCTTAGTTTGCCAGCGGTAACCAAAATCATTAGGTAAGCTACGATACTTAATATACGCTTCTGTAAATCCGATGACGCTATCATTATCATTCGCTGCCATTTCCGTATAATACGCATTAACCACGCCATGAGCGCTTACACCATTATCCCAATTAATAGCAAACTGCGCTCCCGCTTGCGCCAGTGAAAATTGTGAGCCGTCGCTCGTACCAAATTTACCTTGACCGCCCGCAAGATAACTTGTTAACGAATCAGTACTTGTCGCTCTAATATCAACAACACCATGCAGTTGGTACTCCACCGCATAAACAGGTCTCAGAACAGCAAAGTTGATCAATAAAATAAATAGTTGAACGGTAATGTAAAAGCTAACTCGACTCACACACTTTCCTTCTCGTTTTTTTTTGCTAGAGAAAAAATAGGGTTATCAAGTAACCAGCGTGTTAACTCTTTAGCGGGTTTAGGCCGACTAATAAAGTAGCCTTGTGCTAATTCACAATCATTCTTTATAAGCCAATTAAGTGAAAATTCATCTTCGATACCTTCAGCAACAACATGCAGCCCCATATTATGCGCTAATTCAATAGTTGAACGTACAATGATTTGATCATCTTCATCGTGTTCTAACCGTTGAATGAATGACTTGTCTATTTTCAATTCGTGCACAGGTAACTGCTTTAACTGCGCTAAAGATGAATAACCAGTACCATAATCGTCAATCGATATTTTCATGCCATGCGCTTTAAATTGACTTAATAACTGAATTGCCGCCTGTGGATCTTCAACCACAGCACTTTCAGTTACCTCCAAAGTGATTTTTTCAGCAGGGACTTCCGTGAGTAAAATTGTTTGGCAAATAAATTGATAAAAATCGGTTTCTTTTAAATTTTCAGCTGAAATGTTAATAGCTATATTAAGATTTAAACCAAGTTTTTTCCAAATACCAAATTGTTGCAGTGCGGTAGTAAAAACCCAACGTGTTAGTGCTTTAATTTGTCCTGTTTGTTCAGCAATATAAATAAAATCATCTGGTGGAATCATACCTAAAGTAGGATGCTGCCAACGAACTAAGGCTTCAACATGAGTAACAACCATAGTGCGTAAACATAACTTAGGTTGAAAATATAATTCTAATTCTCCTGATGGAATAGCTTGTTTTAAATCATTAATTAAATTTAATCGTTCAACGGTATTAACATCATAATCAGTATGATAAAGCTGCACTAACTTACCTGTTCGGCGAGTATGGTGTAGTGCGGTATCTGCCATTTGAATTAAACTTTTAGCGTTTTTTGAATTTTCTGGGTAAAGAGCAACCCCGATACGCACCTGCAGCTGTAGACTGATGCCTTGATAGTTAAAGTTAGCTTCCAAGTTATCTTGTATTTGTTTAATAATTTTATCCAAGTCTGTCGAAGTCACTAACAATACAAATTCATCAGCCCCTAAGTGGACAAGTAATTGAAGGTATTCTTGTTTGTTTAACAAATTTAAACGCCTAGCAAGCTCTTTGATAACTTCATCACCGACGTTATGACCTAGGGTATCATTAACATCTTTTAAACGGCTGATGTTTAAATGTAATACCCTAAATGGCTGAGCTTGAGTTATTAGGTTTTCTAACGTTTTATTCAGTGCATTTCTATTGGGTAAATCTGTCAGAGGATCATGATTCGCATGATGCATGATCGCTTTTTCACGACTAAGCACTGCTATTTGCATTTCATTAAAACCTTGCGCTAATTGGCCAAGCTCATCCTTTTCAGTCACCGTAATACGTTGTTGGTAGTTACCACTAGCCACTACTTTAGCCTGAGCAAGTAAACGCTTAATTGGGCGAGTAATTGAGGCAGCAATAAAATAAGCACTTGCTAATGATATAAATAAAGTTAACGCGGCTAATATTAATAAACGCCACCATTGTTGTTGCAGTAATGCAACAAAGTTAGCACGTAAACCATACATTACTACACCTAGTTCTTGCTGATCAAATTCAGTTATCAATGAATGAGTAGCAATGTACTGATCGGGGATTTTTGACTGTATTATTTTTTGAGCAAGTTCTTTTTCTGCAATTTTCAACTTTGTAGTTTGAGCAAGGTTAGCTTTAGATGAAGCAATTAAACGCCACATACCTTCATACTTCAGCATAAAATCAGTATTTAAGCCGGTTATACTTTGAAACTCACTCGCTAAACGTTGATCTATTTGAAAGCCAAAAGCTAACCAGCCAATGGTTTTACTACCGACAGTTATTGGTGAAAGACTCACTTGATACAACGCCTCATCAACCAAGTAAAGGTGGGCGGCTTGACCTGATGCTAACCACTGTGGGAAACGAAAATTTTGGCCTCGTTCAATACCTTGGCGTACTTTCCCCAGCCCTTGCCCATTAACCATAGAATTAAACTGTTTTTGCAGTTGTCCCGTAATAATACCTGAAGCTGAAATAGCCATAACTAAGTCCGCATCAATCCGTTTTCTGTGATTATTTAAAGCGACTAACAAGCTGCGTGTATCATCATTGAAAACTTCTTTTAAACCATAATCTTGCGCGGCTGTTTCGGCAAAAGCAGCAAGATACTCTAAACGTTTGTTAAACAATTCTGTAAAGATAGTTTTTGCTGTAGTTAAACGATTATTTATTTCAGCAGCTTCTTGGCTTTTATTGCCACTATACAAAGTAAAAAAAGCAATTGCCTGCACCACAACAAGTAATAATACAAAAAATAAAAATATTTTATTCTGTAAACTTTTCAAAAAATTTCCCCAAGCATTTTACTCTTTAATAATCGGATAGAAAGTCAAAATCATCATCGCTTTCTTGTACAGGTAGTGTTTCTAATTCTGCTGTTAAGTTAACAGAAAAATAACTATCCCCGTTAATATCTTTCTCTATAATCAAACGATTATTACTTTCCCTCATTTGTGGGTGCCAAACAACAATGCGATATTTCCCTGATTTTACATGGCTAAAATTAGCCATGCCTAGCGTATTACTTTTGGCAAAGTAAGGCGTATCTACAACCATTAAATATCCACTCATCCAATCGTGGATATTACAACCCATCGCAATTTCACTACTGTGGTCAAAAACAGTACTGGCGTTACTTTGACCCGCACGAATTTTAAATGAAAATTTATTACCTTTGCTAACAGAATAAATATGATGAGTGATATCATCTTGATTAGTAAAACGAGTTATTTGATTCGCTTGAATAACACTCAGGTAAGGAGAAAAGGCTTTATTGGTTTGATTTATTACCAACGTTTCGGTTGAAGGTGCTAGTACTTGTCCAGACAACGGCTCAAGATAAACTACCATATCAGCTAAAGCTTGCTTGCTTTTACTTTGCACATTAACTTGCACGCAATAGTCATCATTCGTGGCGACATTTGTGCTAACACTACAATCGCTTGCTTGGCTTATTTTACTAATAGAAAAAATAACCAAAACAAACATAAAGCGAAATAGTTTAACCACTTTACCACCTACAAAAAATTGGATAGAAGAGTTAAGTGTATACTATTTTTACAAAAATCGTTTACTGATTACAGCGATCTGGTAGCTACATTAATACATTCGCTGACCTAATCTGATTAAAGGCTTAGGGGCTAGTACTAAATATTGATGATTATACTCTACTAGGAGAAAACAGAGGGCGTAATTGTATATACAATTATTGTGTTGCTAGTGCAATTGTGAGATGGTATATACAAGTAACGTTACTTTACTCTATAATGGCTGACAAAATGAATAAAAAAGCAAACAATATGCCAGTTCAAAAAAACAAACCTGCGAAATATAGTGTAATCAAACAATTTATTTGTAAAAAAATTCAATCCGGACAATGGTCACAACACAGCAAAGTGCCTTCAGAAAATGAATTAACCTTGCAGTTTGATGTTAGTCGTATGACAGCAAGGCGTGCATTACAAGAACTAACAGAGCAAGGTATTTTAACTAGAGCACAGGGTGCTGGTACTTTTGTTGCTACACTAAAATCACAACCGTCACTGTTAGAGATACACAACATCAATGATGAAATTAGCGAACTTGGTCATAAACATCACGCTAAGCAGCTCATGTTAAAATCTATCGCTGTTAGTGAAGAAATTGCCATTTTATTAAACCTAAAAAACAGCGAACATGTTTTTTATTCTGAAGTTTTGCACTTTAAAAATGACAAGCCTATACAGTTAGAGCAGCGTTTTGTTAATGCGAGTTTAGTGCCCGACTATTTATTACAAAGCTTCAATAACGTAACACCACATGAATACCTGTCATCTGTTACCCCCTTAACCAAAACAACCCATGAAGTAGCAGCTATTTTAGCTGATGAAAGTATTTGTCAGCTTTTGAATATTAAAACAAGTGCACCTTGTTTACAAATAAAGCGCCGTACTTGCTCAAACCAAAGAGTAATCACCGTAGCAATTTTAACATCTCCTGGCAGTAGATATAGTCTAGGTAACCACTTGCAGTTTTAGTAATAATCGGTTTTTTATAATAGTTTCAAGATAAAAATCAAAATTTTCTCGATAATTTATATCTAAAAACATACCTAAATTACAGTGCCGATCTAATGTCTTCTGCCGTTTTTAACGTTCTAATTTCTCCAAATAAAACCTCTGCTTCATGATAATGATTTTTTAAATATTTAAGCCATTGTTTTATGCGATTAGGAAAATATTTGCTCTTATCACCACGTGTTTCAAACGCCGTGTAGGCTAACAATAAAGTCTGTACCTCTAACCAAGGCATGATATCGCTTTGTTGCTTAATTACCCGCCCTAAATTTGGAACAGTTAACGCCCCTCTACCAACCATAATATCTTTACAGCCTGAAACTTCTCGACACCTTATTGCATCTTCTAAGCTCCAAATGTCGCCGTTAGCAATAACGGGAATTGAAATCTCATTTTTTATTTTCGCAATCCAATGCCAGTGTGCAGGTGGTTTATAACCTTCCAACTTAGTACGCGCATGAACGGTAAGCTCGTTAGCTCCTGCCGCTTCAACTGCTTGAGCATTTTCAATAGCAAGATTTTTATCTTCATAACCTAAACGGATTTTAGCGCTAACAATCGCATCGACGGGCACCGCTTCTCGCACTGCTTTTACTATTTGATATAAATTGTCAGGATCTTTAAGTAAGATGGCACCACCACGGCTTTTATTAACAGCTTTTGCAGGACAACCAAAGTTTATATCAACACCACTGGAGCCCAGCTCAATGACTTTAGCGGCATTTTCAGCCATATATTCGGGGTATTGTCCCAATAGCTGCACACGAACAGGTGTGCCCGCTTTAGTGCGACTGCCGTAAACGTCAGCATAATTTAACTCGGGACAGTAACGATAAAAAGCTCGATCGGAAATAACTTGGTCAACAACACGAACAAATTCAGTAACACAAAGGTCGTAACCCCCAACCTGAGTTAACAAGTCACGCATGAGGTGGTCTAACACCCCTTCCATCGGCGCTAAAACAACACGCATCATTCTTCGGTGACTTTCGCTTTAAATTCAGCGAGACTATCGCCTGACGCAATAACACGATCCTTCTTGGCAAATAATTTAATTACTAACAAAGAACAAACTAGCGTAAGCAAAGCAATAAGTGCATGAGTTAATAACGTATTTACTTGTAACGTTTCTTTGTATAAAAAGACAGGCCCCCGATAGGAAACATAAAGAAAGTCTAAAATGGACACATGCAGCCAGATAACGAAAAGTAATAACTTTTTTTGGTGACGGCTTATAAACCGCTTTGGAAGAAGGTTCAAAAAAATCCTGAGTAATAATTAAAGTTTACTTTGTTATTATAACCAAGTCAGTAAGTCAGGGTAAACAAATTGGTAAGATAAAATTTTCTTTGCTTTGTTTCCCACCACCATTCGCGTTGCTGTAACATCCTCATTATCAGAAAATTTTGGCTCAGGTAAAGATAATGCCTTTGCCGCCGCCTGATAGTAGGTTTTTTTATTCACGTGCGTTTGACTAACGCCATTAAAAATCCCTGTTGCTGCATTCGTTTTAAGCAGCGCAAGAATAAGTCCTTGTGCATCTTGCTGATGAATTAAGTTCACACACGCTGTGGGGGATTTTAACAAACGTCCATTAAGTAGAAACCTGCCAGGATGGCGATTGGGGCCAACTAAACCCGCAAGTCTTAACACATAAGCTTTCTTATTTTCACTTTCAAGAGCATAGTTCAAAACAGATTTTTCAGCCTGATGCAGTGTTTGTACTTTATCAGCAGAAAAATCTAAAAAACTTTCTTCATTAACTTCCTGACTAAGCCCGTTATACACAGCGCTGCTACTTAGTAATATAATGCGATCTACTCGCCCTTGCTGTTTGGCTGCGTTAACCAATTGCACGACTTTTTCACCATAGTCTGATCGCCCCTGCTTAAACTGTGGGGTAATGGCAATAACTAAAGTCTGTTGTTTGAATACTCTATGTTGCGTTAACTGCGCAACTGAGTCAGCCGTTGTTACGGGTAACAATAGCGTTTCAGCACTAATACCTTGATCTGTTAATACCGCAAGGTTTTCGCTAGTACTGCGCGTAGCAAGCACATTGATATTTTCCGCTAGTAATGCTTTAGCGACTGCAGTGCCTAACCATCCACAACCTATAATGCCGACACTTTCAACTCTGTTTTCTAACACCATTTAATCAATTTCCTTAAATATTTCACCTAACACACTACGCCTTTTGCCATACCATTAAATAATGACGCGGATAAATTATACGGCTGATTTTTATCAACAATCATGCGATGATAACTTTACTGCTCTACTTTATCTTGTTCACTACCAATAATTTAATGTCATGGTTGACATAACACTGGTCAACGTAAGTAGTAATATCGTTCAAATTCAGCCGTGACTTTAGGTGTAATGAAAAACTCATTAAACATTGTAACTCTTATCATCTACCACCTATAAGCAAAAAACATGAAATTAGAAAAACATTTATCTCAAGGAAGACTACTTCATTTAACTAAACATGGGGATGCTATCTCTGTCAGTGAAAATGATCATTTTCGTTGGATGGCCTTTAATGACGTTATGCAAAGTATTATGCACAAACGCAAACCTTACTCTCTCACTTTGCCACATCAAATAGCGCTATTACTACCACTACTATTTTTTAGGCCTAAAAACATTATTGAGCTTGGTTTAGGAGGCGGGAACCTTACACGTTTCTTGAGCCATTTATCAACTGAGATTAACCTGACGAGTATTGAATGTAATCAACAAGTCATTGAGTGTTTTACTAATTTTTTCAACCCTGAAAAAGAAACTATGCACGTTATTTATGCCGATGGTCTGAGCTGGTTAGAACAGCAAAACACGATGCTTCATGATTGGATTATCTGTGACGTTTACCGAAGTGATGAGTTTGGTTTTAATATTATAGTTAAACAATTAGAGACACTTACCAGTCAACTCAATAGCCAATCCTGCTTATCAATTAATCTGCCTGACGTGAGTGATGAAGAGATTAACTTGTGTTTAATCATATTGAAGCAGCTACAATCAGAACACCACATCCACTATTTTCACATTCCTAATTACTTAAATATTGTTATTCACCTCTACCCTAAAAACTGGCCTATTCATCGCTTAATTAAACGTAATAAAAATAGTTATCTCTCGCCAATTAAATTTAACCATTGGTGTCAATTTTGGCCACATGGCATTCATGTTTAAAGCAATTAAACTAACCTAGGACATTAATTTTATTCAATAAAAAACCCTTATCAAATAAATGATAAGGGTTTTTGACTAA
>JAWSUX010000436.1:0-4515 GCA_033852215.1 Colwellia sp.
ACAGCCGCATAACTAAAAGTTAAATCTCGACTATGATCTAAAAACACTGCCATGTGCTCAAAATCGTTTTGATTATAATCAGTTAATAAGTGCTGATCATATGTCCCCGCTTCATCTAAATTAACAACATGTTGATAAAGCTCAGGAGGCTCAAATTTACCGTAAGCTTTTTTACGCAGGTGAAAAACAGCCAGTCTTGCAGAAAGGTACTGATAATCAGGTGTCTCTTCAGAAATTAAATCAGCCGCCGCTTTAATGATAGTTTCATGAATGTCTTCAGTTTTTATACCGTCATAAAACTGGATGTGAGATTTAAGCTCAACTTGAGAAACAGAGACTCGTTCAAGTCCTTCTGCTGCCCATGCAATAACACGGTGAATTTTTTCAAGGTCGATGGCTTCTTTCTCGCCATTTCGTTTGGTTACAAAAAGGTTGTTATTCATGATGTACCTGTAAGCCTTTATTATTGTTGTTAACTGCTATTATTTATAACTAAGAAATGCAAACTGAACTCGTTTGTTGACTGTCCTTAATAACAAATACCCATCATAAAATCCCACACTTCTTAGTGCACCTAACTAAACCATTAAGTACTGAAGTAGTCTACATAACCACTGAACAGCAAATGCACAATATCTAGGGTTTTTAAAATTACAAAACACAAGATAGTGAGGTTTTAGGCATTTTGCAAGTGATAAAATAGCTTGGTTATTCGCTATTTTTTTGCTGTTTAATATTGTGTTAGTAATGACTAACCTAGCATAGCTAATTGATTTTGGAATTTGGTAAAAGCAACGATTATTTTCATTCATTTATTCACTTTTTATTAAACAATAAAGTGATAAAATATTTTTATTCATTTTTTATGTTTATTAGCTTTTTTTGATATAAAAAATAAAATAAGTTTATTTTTCAAATGCTTATTTTTATTTCTTGTTCGTTGGTTATTGTTTGCACAACTTGGATAGGAAATAGAGCAAAGTACAACGCCGTACTTTGCTCTTTAATCACAGAGAGTTATTACAATTTTTTAAAGCAAAGCAAATAGTTAACGTCGAGTGATGACGTTAACGTGTGATTTTCTGTTAAGGGGTTGTAATGAATGCCACAAGCGTCAATACACTTTAAGCCATTTTCTTCAGCCCAACTGATTAATTGTGAAGGGCGAATAAATTTGTCATGGTCATGTGTACCGTTAGGCACTAGTTTCAATAATTTCTCTGCAGCAACGATTGCTAATAAATACGCTTTGATGCTTTTATTTAACGTGGAAAAGAAAACCAAACCTTCAGGTTTGACAATATTAGCACAGGCTTTTATTACAGAGGCAGGATCTGGAACGTGCTCTAACATTTCCATACAGGTAACTACGTCAAAACTTTCGTTGTTTAATTGTGCTTTTTCTTCAGCAGTTATTTTTTCATAATTAATGTCTAATTTAGTTTCCAGTGCATGAAGTTTAGCAACATTGAGTGGCTCGGTGCCCATATCAATACCTGTAACACTTGCACCTAACTTCGCGAGAGATTCTGTTAATATTCCACCGCCACAACCGATATCAATAATATTTTGATTAAATAACCCTTGTTCGAAGTGCTCTGCTACATGCTGACAAATAAACTGTACTCTCAACGGATTTATTTGATGTAAAGGTTTAAAGTCACCGGTTAAGTCCCACCACTGGCTAGCAACTTGTTCAAATTTAGCTATTTCATCCTTATTTACATTAAGTGTTACATTAAGGTTTTCATTAGCAGAAGAGTTTGTATCAGTCATGGTCAAATTACTGTTTAAGTTTATTTTTTAGAGAACGATAGTTTAAACGAATCTAGTTTTTAAACAAAGGGAGTAGATCAAATATATCCCTATTTAACCCGATACACAGTTGGTTTTTTAAACGCTTTATTTAGTAATAAAATAGCCACTTGATAACCACTAAATAAAGCAGTATTGCATCGATAAAATTTGTGCTAGTATGCTGCGTTGAATACTGTTTTAGTANNNACATCATCTGAATACATTATAAGCAAAAGAATTAGTTAAGGGATACCGTCGATTTATGTCCGATCTGGCCAAAGAAATAGTTCCAGTAAATATTGAAGATGAACTAAAAACCTCCTATTTAGATTATGCCATGAGCGTTATTGTTGGGCGTGCCTTGCCTGACGTACGTGATGGTTTAAAACCAGTACATCGCCGAGTGTTATTTGCTATGGATGTACTCGGTAATGATTGGAATAAAGCTTATAAAAAATCTGCCCGTGTGGTAGGTGATGTTATAGGTAAATATCACCCTCATGGTGATACTGCCGTATACGATACTATTGTTCGTATGGCGCAGCCTTTTTCAATGCGTTACATGTTAATTGATGGTCAAGGTAACTTTGGCTCGGTAGATGGTGATAGTGCGGCGGCAATGCGTTATACCGAAATTCGTATGGATAAGATTTCTCATGCGATTTTAGCTGATTTAGATAAAGAAACTGTTGATTTTGTACCTAACTACGATGGAACTGAATTTATTCCCGCGGTTATGCCAACACGTATTCCTACCTTATTAGTTAATGGCGGTAGCGGTATTGCTGTTGGTATGGCAACGAATATTCCACCACATAACTTAACTGAAGTTATCAATGGCTGTTTAGCACTGATTGAAAACAGTGACATTACTTTTGAAGAGTTATTACAACATATTCCAGGCCCCGATTTTCCAACAGCTGGTATTATCAGTGGTCGTGCTGGTATTGAAGAAGCATACCGAACAGGTCGTGGAAAAATAAAAATTCGTGCTCGTGCCGAAATTGAAGTGCACCCAAGTACGAATAAAGAAACGATTATTGTTCATGAATTGCCTTATCAAGTGAACAAAGCTCGCTTGATCGAAAAAATGGCTGAGTTAGTTAAAGATAAACGACTTGAAGGTATTTCGGCTTTACGTGATGAGTCTGATAAAGACGGCATGCGTATGGTTATCGAAATCAAACGTGGTGAAGTAGGTGAAGTTGTTTTAAATAACTTATATAAGCTTACGCAAATGCAAATTTCGTTTGGTTTTAATATGGTGGCGTTAACTAACGGCCAACCAAAAATATTTAATATCAAAGAAATGCTCGAAGAGTTTGTTTTACATCGCCGTGAGGTTGTAACACGTCGTACTATCTTTGAATTACGAAAAGCGCGTGAACGTGCACATATATTAGAAGGCTTATCAATTGCTTTATCTAATATTGATCCGATAATTCAGCTTATTAAAGAATCAAATAATAGAAAAGAATCCGAAGAAAAACTCGTTGCTCAAGGTTGGACCTTGGGTAATGTTGCCGATATGCTTAGTGCAGCAGGCAATGATGCCGCTCGTCCTGAATGGCTAGAACCAGAATACGGTATTCGTGATGGTTTATATTATCTAACTACAGAGCAAGCGAAAGCAATCGTTGACTTACAGTTATATAAATTATCTGGCATGGAACACGAGAAAATTCTAACTGAGTACAAAGGTCTATTAGATATTATTGCAGAATTAATGCATATTCTTGAAACACCAGCACGTTTGATGGAAGTTATCTGTGAAGAATTAGTTGCTATTCGTGATGAGTTTGGCGATGAACGTCGTACTGAAATTACCAATGCCTCACATGATTTATCATTGGAAGACTTAATTACCGAAGAAGATGTGGTGGTAACACTTTCTCATGAAGGTTATGTTAAGTACCAAGTATTAAGTGATTATGAAGCGCAGCGACGTGGTGGCAAAGGTAAAGCCGCAACGAAGATGAAAGAAGAAGACTTTATCGAACGTCTATTGGTATGTAATACCCATGATACAATTTTATGCTTCTCCAATCGCGGTAAATTGTACTGGCTTAAAGTATATCAATTGCCATTAGCTAGCCGTACAGCACGTGGACGTCCAATCGTAAATATTTTACCGTTGGAAAGTGATGAGCGTATTACGGCTATTTTACCTGTACGTGAATATGCAGAAGATAAATATATTGTTATGGCAACCGCGTCAGGTACGGTGAAGAAAACGCGTTTAGATGCTTATTCTAACCAACGTGCTAACGGTATTATTGCATTAAACCTTCGTGATGATGATACTTTAATTGGTGTTGATATTACTGATGGTAATAACGATATTATGTTGTTCTCCGACGCAGGTAAAGTTGTACGCTTTAATGAAAAAGTGCGCGATAGTGAGACTGGTGAAATTAAGCTTGATCCTGAAACAGGTGAACAACGATGGGCATTAAAACCAATTGGCCGTACAGGTACAGGTGTTCGTGGTATTAAATTAGAAGGTGAGCAAAAAGTTGTTTCACTTATTGTGCCAAAAAATGATGGACCTATCTTAACCATTACTGAAAATGGTTTCGGTAAGCGTACTGACTTAGCTGAATATCCAGCTAAGAGTAGAGCAACCAAAGGTGTTGTTTCTATTAAAGTAAGTGAGCGTAACGGTAAAGTTGTTGGTGCAGTTCAAGTTGAAGAACTTGATGAAATCATGCTTATTAC
>JAWSUX010000437.1:0-901 GCA_033852215.1 Colwellia sp.
GCTAATTCAGCATATTGGGCTAGAGCTAAACGAATACCGCCACCAAGTTTCTTGATGATCTTCGTTTGCGCAGCACCACCAACACGAGATACTGAAATACCAGCGTTAACTGCAGGACGAATGCCTGAGTTAAACAGGTTAGATTCTAAGAAAATCTGACCATCGGTAATTGAGATTACGTTAGTTGGTACAAAAGCAGATACATCACCCGCTTGCGTTTCAATAATTGGTAAGGCTGTTAAAGAACCTGTTTTACCTTTCACTTCACCGTTCGTGAATTTTTCAACGTATGCTTCGTTTACACGAGCAGCACGTTCTAATAAACGACTATGAAGATAGAAAACATCACCTGGGTAGGCTTCACGACCTGGCGGACGACGTAAAAGTAATGAAATTTGACGGTAAGCAACTGCTTGCTTAGACAAATCATCATATACGATTAGTGCATCTTCACCGCGATCACGGAAGTATTCACCCATAGAACAACCAGCATATGGTGCTAAGTATTGTAATGCTGCAGCTTCAGAAGCTGAGGCAACAACTACAATAGTATTTGATAACGCGCCATGCTCTTCTAAGTTACGAACAAGGTTCGCTACTGTTGAAGCTTTCTGACCGATAGCAACATAAACACACTTAATACCAGTGTCTTTTTGGTTGATGATAGCGTCAATTGCAATCGCTGATTTACCGATTTGACGGTCACCAATGATTAATTCACGTTGGCCACGACCAATTGGAATCATAGAATCGATAGACTTAATACCTGTTTGCACTGGTTGGTCTACAGATTTACGTTCGATTACACCTGGTGCAACAACTTCTACTGGAGAGAAGCCGTCATTTTCAACTGGCCCTTTGCCATCAATTGGTTCACCAAGAGTGTTTACAACGCGGCCTA
>JAWSUX010000060.1:0-39560 GCA_033852215.1 Colwellia sp.
GTTGGTTAGCAACTTACACTTATAGAGGAAGTTTTGCCAAGTATGGGTTTAGAAGACGATCAGGAAAGTCGTTTAATCAATATCCTTGAAAACAGCAATAACAAGATTTTGGCTCACCTAAACAATAAAACGGAAATGGAAAAATCAGTCAACTGTTTAATGAACCTTTCTACATTATAGTTTTCCTACGCTCGTTAAAATAAAAACCATAGTTGAGTCACTGCAATTCAAATAGAAAGTAAATGAGAAACAAAAAATAGCGTTGGCCTTGGCAGCTAACGCTATTTTTATTCACAGAGTGATAAAGTCACTTGGTATTAACAGATAGAAGTGTATTAGCTCAAATTTTAATTGATATTTTTGGTAACTAGTTTTATCGAACTGACAGCCGAAAAACCATCAAAGCGGTTGCTCACGTATTGGTATGATTTTAAAGTACCAATATAATACATACCGCGATTAAGCTTTCTTTTCAGTTTGTATTTGGGACATTGCTTATAAAATCAAACTATTTACTAATAGCTAATTGCATTAATGCACTATAAACATCAGAATTAAGAGTTAACTGATAGCCCATAATAGAATCGAGCGCAGCTAAAGGATTAACCTGAGTAACCTCAATATTTTCATCACGAAGGTAATCTTTTATTTTTCTGAAATTTCGATTATTGATCGCTGTCATACACTCTAAATCATCACATTCATCAAAGTCATGCATTATGATTACAATGTGCCCATTATCATTAGCAGCGAATCGCATAACAGTATTATTATAACTAATGTATTGATTAGCTCCCTGCCAAATATCGCAATGTCGAGGCAACTCTCCACAACCCAAAGACGCAGCGTTTATCGCTTTTGATGATTTAGCTTCACTTACGGCTGCATAACTAATAGCTTGCTGATTAACGCAGCCAACAGCACCAAAAAGTAACATCATAATAGATATATAAATTTTCAACATTATTAACGTTTCCTTATTGCTAGTAAATAGGCTCTACAATTGCTTTGATTAATGGCTTGAATGCTTGAATATTGGTTGCTTGTAATATATTTTCAGCCCCTTGAACAACAGACAATCCTAATGTTTGAGACTTTTTTTGACCTGTATCAATATTGATATATTCAACATATAATGAGTAAGCCTTAAGATACTCAAAAGATGTTGTATGATCTTGTGGTACTGTTTGCTTTACACCTCGCCAATAAGCCCGCTCTTTTCTGGTATGAACAGATTCAGCAAATACCTTGATTGATACTATTAAATCTACATTATAGTGTTGAGTGTAACTGTCTAATAATTCCGATGAGTATTTCCGAGAGATTTCTTGTTTAAGAACCCCTGTTAGTGGATCAAACATATGAAGATGTTTAGTTTTCATTTGCTCTTGGATAGTTAAGTATTTTTTACTAGAAACAGAATCGACCGAAGCATCAGAAAGCTGCTTTAATAACTCGTTTTCAAAAGCTAAAAAAAAGTCAGAAAAATCAGCAACAACTTCACCAGAATCAATGCCAGTGAATCCAACTACTTTTATATTTTTATCGAGGAATAAAGTAACTGGTATATGATTATCAAGCTTTGGTGGTGATAAATTTGTACAAGCATTTAAAAATATTAGCAATATTACTATAAACGTAAGCTTTATTAGCACAATCATTCTGATTTTGCCGCTTTAATCAAATCTATTGCGGCGCGATCTACAGAGTTGCTAATATTAACCGGATTTACGAGTAATTGATCAAACGTAAGGTATTCAAAATCACTTTTGAATTTAACTCTAGGTTTTTTCCGCCCATTTGGCCAATGTTTCACAGTACTATTCTGTTTACCCTCATTTAGAGGTACTTGGATCAATTTTGCTAATAGTTGAATACCTCCATACCTACGGTATAAGCTTTCATTATTCTCATCAACCAATGATAAATAATAGGATAATGCTGGCACTCGCCCTGTTTCAGTAACAAATAGACTTGATACAACATTTTCTAACGCATTGTTATTTTTGCGATACGGCTCATGGTGGTTATCCCAAATAGCTTGATGATGTTGAAGATAAGCGGTTTCGATTGAAACGCCTTGATATAAAAAAGCAGTAATACCAAACTTCTCTTTTAATCTTCTGAATGTTTCTTTCTTTATTTCTAGCACCTTATTCGGCAATATCTTGCCTGTAGTACTATCATAAAAACCATTCATTTCATTTGTGACTTTGCCGTATTCAGCTACAACTATATCTCTGTCTATTATTTCAAAATTACCATATTGCAATTGTTCTTTTAAACGTTCATCAAACTGTTGTTGAATGGAGTCTCTACGTTGCTCAAACTCTTTAGGTAATTGAAACCACATAAGGCCAATTTTTGAATATTTATTTTTTAGTTCCGCTTTAGAAATTTTTAAGGAAGGAGGGGTACTCTTACAGCTAGTTAATAAAACGATTAAAACAAGTAAAAATAAACGAGACATTCACGTTCCTATTGGCTGTCATTAAAAAATGATAATGCATATTAGCGGTAAATCATTAACTTATAAGTGGGGATTACAGATAAAACGTTACGTTTTATCTGTAATTACATCCAACTTATATACCAAAATCTTGACGATATTTATTGATACTGGCTAAGTTGTCAGCCAGTTCGGGTTGCTCTGCTATTTTCTCTTCTAAGTAACTAACGACATCACCTAAGGTCACAATAGCCGCTACTTGTGTACCAAAATCACGTTCTACTTCTTGAATAGCTGATAGTTCGCCTTGACCTTTTTCTTGTCGGTCAAGCGCAATCAATACGCCTGATAATTCAGCGCCGTGTGCTTTAATAATTTCCATTGACTCACGAATAGCCGTACCTGCCGTAATTACGTCATCAACCAACATAATTTTACCGTTAAGCTCTGCACCAACTAATGAGCCACCTTCGCCATGCGTTTTAGCTTCTTTACGATTAAAACAATAAGGTACATTCAAATCATGATGATCATACAAAGCAACAGTTGTCGTCGTTGCAATAGGGATGCCTTTGTAGGCAGGACCAAAAACCAAATCAAAATCGATATTAGCATCAACTAACGTGGCAGCATAAAAGCGACCTAAACGTGCTAAATCACCACCGGTTTTAAATAAACCCGCGTTAAAGAAGTATGGGCTTATACGACCAGACTTTAAGGTAAACTCACCAAAACGTAATACCTGCTTTTCTAAAGCAAACTCAATAAATTCACGTTGATAATCTTTCATCTCGTTATTTCCTATTCAATATGTTTAATTTATTGCGCGCTTAAATTAAAGCAGCTTTTTGTAATTCAAATAATTCATTGATGCTGTCTTTAGCAAGACCTAACATCGCCTGCATTTCGTCAAAGCTAAATGGCTCTTCTTCTGCCGTGCCTTGTACTTCAATGAGCTTACCTGTGTCGGTCATTACCACGTTCATATCTGTTTCAGCATTTGAATCTTCTGCGTAATCTAAATCAGATACCGGTTCACCTTTGTAAATACCAACAGAGACTGCTGCAATCATGTGTTTAAGTGGGTTAGTCTTAATAATATCTTTTGCGCGCATATAGTTAAGTGCGTCAACAAGCGCAATACAAGCACCGGTAATAGACGCAGTACGCGTGCCGCCATCGGCTTGAATTACATCACAATCTACTGAGATAGTATTTTCACCTAAGGCTTTTAAATCAACCGCAGCACGTAACGCACGGGCAATTAAACGAGAAATTTCGAGGGTACGACCGCTTTGCTTGCCTGAAGCTGCTTCACGGCGCATACGTGTATGCGTAGAGCGAGGTAACATACCGTATTCAGCAGTAACCCAACCTTTGCCTTTACCTTTTAAGAAACGTGGTACACCTACTTCAACCGTTGCAGTACAAATAACTTTAGTTTCACCAAATTCAATTAATACCGAACCTTCTGCATGACTAGTAAATTGACGAGTAATAGTTACTGGACGAATTTGCCCTAATGTTCTGCCGCTTGGACGCATGGTGTATTCCTGTTAATAAAGCTGAAAATTAATTGCCGACATTATAAAGCTTTATTGGTTCTATTGAAATATAGTTAGACAAAGTAAGGTCATGTTAGCTAAGCAAACTTAAAAATCCGATGAGAGCAGTTCATGAAAGCCGTTATTACCCCGTTATGCCGTCTAGTTATTCACCCACCTATTTACCTAGTAATGAGCCTATTACTCTCCTTTAGTCAGCTATCTCAGGCAGCTGATATTACCGATAAATTTTCTCAAGATAACTTGCCGAAATACAGCAAGGTGTACGATGATAAAAGTGACCCTTTTAACGATGCCAGTGCCGCTTTAGCGTTAGCAATAGCAACTAATCGCCAAGTCTTGATTGAAATTGGCGGCAACTGGTGCAGTTGGTGTCACAAAATGGATGCTTTTTTGATTAAAAACAATGACGTTTATCAAGCGTTACATAGTCAATATGTTTTATTAAAAGTGAGTGTCAGCGATAGCAATGAAAATCAAGCCTTTATGGATTCATTGCCTCCTGTACTGGGTTATCCACATATGTACGTTTCAACGGCTGACGGTAAAATGATTTTATCGAAAGACACTGCAGAGCTTTTAGCTGGCAATAACTATTCCCGCGACAATTGGTTTGCTTTTTTAACTAAATGGTCTGTTACAACCACGACAAGCACAACGAAAGCAGTACAAGATACCGCTAAATTAACGATAGATAATGGAGCATAGTGACCTTGTCTACTCTCTCTAGCAAATTAGGCTCTTTTTTTGACAAAAACTTTAAAACACCTAACTTTATTTTAGCTAAAGAAAAAAACCAGCAGCAACTTAGCCGTCGGGGTTTATTAAAATCCGCGGCGGGTATCGCAGCAATTAGCGCCTTACCTTCTTTTCATCTCGCGGCTAATGACGTTGAAGATTTAGCAAAATTAACCAAAACAGATCCTTGGTTAACCCTTCATGCGACGTTAAATCATTTACTGCCTAAATCAGAAAATAAGACTACTGACACGGATGTAACAGATATTAACGCGCAAAGCATAAACGCCTTGGCTTATCTTTATCAAATAATGACTGTGCAACCCACCGCACAAGATGAAAAAGACTTTATTTTAAAAGGTGTTGGCTGGTTAAATGGTTATGCGACAAGTGAAAAAGGCAAAAAATTTACCGAGTTAGATGTTGCTAACAAAGAGCAATTATTGCGAGGTATTAGTCAGTCACGTGCGGGATCAAATTGGTTAAATACCCTGATCGAGTATATTTTTCAAGCCATGTTAGCGCCACCCAGTTATGGCGGTAATACTAACGGCATTGGTTGGCAATGGCTTGAACATAAAGCAGGTTTTCCTTTACCTGAAAAAGGACAACGTTATTTTGAATTACCACCACGCGCTAACGCAATAACCACTATAGGCGATACTAGTATTCCCATTAAAACTATTCCTATTAAAGCTATGCCTATTAAAACAGTCGCCATCAAACACAACGCTTCGATAAGAAACCACAAAGCATGAGCCTAAATAAAAAGAAAGAATTCGATTATGACATTTGTATTGTCGGTAGTGGCGCAGGTGCTTCACCTGTTGCTTATTCGTTAGCAAAAGCTGGTGCAAAGGTTTTAGTATTAGAAAAAGGCCCATGGTTAACCGAAAAGGAGTTTTTCAAAGACGAACTCACCATTAGTATCCACGATGCTTACAATCCTAAACTTGCAGATGAACAACACGTTATCGAAGAAGAATACCAAAATGACAATGGTGAAACATTTTGGCAAGGTGAAGCCACAAGCGAGTCAGGTTGGAGCTGGTGGAATGGCACGGTTGTTGGCGGATCATCTAACTTTATGAGCGGCTATTTTCACCGCTTGAAACCAATAGATTTTCGTCTAAAATCAGAATTTGGTGCAATAAAAGGAGCTAATGTCGCCGACTGGCCAATAACCTACGATGAATTAGAGCCTTATTATGCGCAAGTAGAGCGTGAAGTGGGGGTTTCTGGTCGTGTGGTAAAACACCCACATCAAGAGCCAAGATCAAGTGACTTTCCTTATCCTCCTATTGCTGAATTACCTATGTCATCGTGGATAGATAACGCAGCAAAAAAAATTGGTTATCACGCTATTCCCGTACCGCGCGCTATTTTATCCAAGCCAGCCATGGGACGACGCAGTTGTGAATATTCTGGTTATTGCAGCAGTTATGGCTGTGCCTCGGGTGCTAAAGGCAGTGGTAGAGCAGCTCTACTTAACCATGCGGTTGCTAGCGGCAATTGCACCATCAAACCTAACGCAAAAGTTTTTAACATTGCCACTGATGCAAAAGGTGAAATAACTGGTATTCATTATTACGATAGCCAAGGTCGTGAGCAAGTTGTCACGGCTAAAATTTATGTTGTTGCCTGCCAAGCAGTAGAGACCTCCCGTTTATTATTAGCCTCAAAAGGTGAAAAATTTCCACAAGGATTAGCCAATAATAACGGTCAGGTTGGTAAAAACTTACTCTTTAGTGGTGGTGGTACTGGTCAAGGTGACTTCCTATATTCAGAGCTCAGCGAAGATAAGGTTAAGCAACTAAAACAGGTAGGCCCTTTTATTAATCGTGCTTTACAAGACTGGTATCAAATTAACGATAGTGCTTTTGCAAGTGATGTAGCCAATACCTTCACTAACGTTGATAACGGCATCAATAAAGCGGGTGCAGCCAAAGGTGGCACTATTGACTTTTTATTCCATCAAAATCCGATTGCCCGTGCTCGTGGCACACAATGGGGAGAAGATGAACAGGGCAACGACAAGTTACTTTGGGGCGAGGAATTAAAACAAAGCATGCAAACCGAATTCACCTCGTATAAAACATTACGTTTTGAAGTGTTTAACGATTGGCTGCCGACTGATGATTGCTTTGTCGCGTTAGATGAAAAAGTAACCGACCAATGGGGTGACCCTGTTGCCAAAGTTCGTATTGGTTATCATGAACATGACTTAGAAGTAGGCACTTACTTAGCCAACAAAGCAGAGAAATTGCTTAAGGCACTTGGCGCAAAATATATATCTTCTTCAGTTAGCGGCTCGCCCTCAACTAACTTAATGGCGGGGGGCTGTCGCTTTGGTAACGATCCCAAAACCTCAGTATTAAACAAAAATTGTCGTGCTCACGAAGTCGACAACCTTTACGTGACTGATGGCTCGTTCATGCCAACGGGTGGTAGCGTACCTTATACTTTTACTATTTACGCTAACGCCTTTCGCGTAGCCGACCACATAAAAGCGCATTGGCAGAAGGTAGAGAAACAGGCATAATTACCGTAATTCATTTTAAATAAATTTCAGGTATAACCTATGATCTACAGTATGACTGCTTTCTCTCGTGTCGAAATAAAAGGCGATTGGGGCAACGCCGTCTGGGAAATTCGCTCGGTTAACCAACGTTTTTTAGAAACTTACTTTCGTTTACCTGAACAGTTTCGTGGCATAGAGCCTGTATTACGCGAACGTTTCCGCAAACAATTAAATCGTGGCAAAGTAGAATGTAACTTACGCTTTAATGCTAATCCCTCGGCTAAATCAGAGCTTGCGCTTAATGAAAAACTCGCTTTACAGTTAATTCAACATGCTAACTGGGTTAACGAACAAACCTTGAATAGCCAAGTAAATCCACTAGACGTAATGCGCTGGCCTGGCGTAATGGAAGCACAAGAAAGTGATATGAGTGCAATTCAAAGCGAACTACTCGCCGCATTCGATACCGCGTTAAAAGATTTTATTACTGCGCGTGCAAGCGAAGGTGAAAACCTTAAAGCGATGATTGAACAACGCCTTGATGCTATCAGCAACGAAGCGAATAAAGTACAAGCCTTTATGCCAGAAGTTATCGAATGGCAGCGTAAACGCATTACCGACAAATTTACCGATGCCAGCATTGACTTAGACTCTACTCGTGTTGAACAAGAGCTGGTATTGTTAGCACAAAAAATGGATGTTGCTGAAGAATTAGACCGCTTAAATAGCCATGTGAGCGAAACCCAAAAAATATTGAAAAAAGGCGGCGCACAAGGTCGTCGTTTAGATTTCATGATGCAAGAATTTAACCGTGAGGCCAATACCTTAGGCTCAAAATCGATTAACACAGACATCACTGCTAGCGCAGTTGAACTTAAAGTGTTGATTGAACAAATGCGCGAGCAGATAGCGAATATAGAGTAATATCCCTACCTGTTCCAACAAGTACATAACTCACTATAAAGCCTCAACTATTGAGGCTTTTTTGTTTCTGCTTGTTTTCATCTGTTCGTACAAGTTGTAATATTAGTGGTGGGCAAGGTGGTGGGCAGCAAGCTCCTATCAAAACATTAAATGGTGGGCAAGGAGAGATAATGGCAACTATAACAGCGAAACAAATACAAGGCTTTGTTAAAGGTGAACCTAAGCGGCATGCAATAGGTGGTAGCTTATATCTTGTTGTTAGAAATACAGCGACACCCTATTGGATGTTGCGCTATACAGCTAACGGGAAAAGGAAAGAGATGACCTTAGGGCAATACCCCGACATTTCACTATCTGATGCCAAAGCAGATGCTGCAATTAAAAAGCGGGAAATAAACCTAGGTTCAGATCCACTTCTAGCCAAAAAGCAGATTAAAGAGCAGTCTATTAAGTTAGTAGATGACCTTTTTTCAGACTGGTATGAGAACGATCTTGCCAAAAGGCTAAAACACCCAGGGATTCCCAAGCGGATTTACACTAAAGACATTAAGCCTGTAATTGGAAACTTGCCCATTGCTGAAGTGAGCGCTATAAGTATTCGCAAAATAATTCAAAGCATATCAGATGCTAGACCAACTGTTGCGAATGATGCCTTAATGTACATGAAGCAAATGTTTCGACATGCCTTTAAGCTCGACCTGCTGACCCATAACCCCGCCAGCGCTTTTACTGTTTCTGATGCTGGCGGGGTAGAAAAAAGTAGAGAGCGATATTTAACTATTAGCGAAGTTGAGGAAGTATTTGGCGTATTAAAGAAGAATATAGCTAAATTCAATCGTGATAATTACTTAGCCTGTGCATTACTCATTACTTTAGGCATAAGAAAGAGTGAGCTTTGTTGTGCAAGATGGGGGGAGTTTGAGCTAGATAAAGCTTTATGGAATTTACCAGAAGGTAGAAGTAAAACAGGTGCCGCAATAACAATTCCATTACCAATACAAATCATTGAGTGGCTAAACGAACTAAAAGTTAGATCATGTGGTTCAGATTATGTATTCCCTGCACGTCGCACATCTAAAAAACCACACATGGGTGATGATACACTTAATAGAGCAATTTCATCTATGTTTGGTCATGAAGCTGGTCGGAAAGTACAACCAACAAACTTAATGGGTGATATTAAGCCCTTCGCTCCCCATGATTTACGGAGAACATTTCGAAGTTTGGCTTCGCCATTAGGTATTCAGGCGCATGTTGCTGAACGCTGCTTGAACCACAAATTAAAAGGTATGGAAGGTGTTTATGATCGTTACGATTATTTAGAAGAAAGACGTGAAGCTCATACCAAAATAGCTGATTATCTTGAATCGATAATAAATTAACCCTTGATATAACCATTCATGAAATCAGTAAAATTATAACAAACTAGGATACGAAATGACCGTCAAAAAACATTTCCAAAAAGCAGTTAATCTGGAAAGTAGTCAAGGGGAAATGATTGGAAGAAAATTAGTTGATAGAGTCAGCTTTGAGATTATTCGCCTGCATGAATTAAAATCGTTAATTAATTCTCAAAAAGAACAAGTACCAAGTTCAGAGTTATTAAAAGAAATAAGCAGTGAGATAATCAGATTAAAGGAACTAAATGTTCCTCTCGAAGTGCAACATATCACCAATCCCATAACCGATAACAAACCTCGTGAATATGAGACAAGCTTTAAAAAATTGATAAATGCTCATAACGCAGTCACAGAAACACTTTGGTTTCTCGAAGAGCAATGCGAAAGGTTTGAAATAAATATGGTTTCAGATGATTTGAGCAAGCTAGAAAAATTGGTACTACTCAAGAACTTTATCGATACAAACGAACTAAATTCTCACGCCATGTTTAGTCTTGGTCTTGCTGTAGGCTTGCATAATCAAGAAATGTATTCATCTCACTTCACAAATGCGGGCATTAACAAAGTACAAAGTGAGCAATTAAAGGCAATTAATAGATTTGACCAAAAATATGGTTGGGCAATGAAATTTATGAGAGATATCCTCTTAAATTTTTACCAAGACCAAGCTAATCACCCATATAAGCCTACACTAGTCATAGAACAAATTGAAAATATCTGCATAGTGAATAAAATCGCCTTTCCTAAAGATAAAAATGGAAAGGACTATAGAAGCATATATAAAACAATTATGTCTTTTATTCCATCAAATCCAGATTGGAAAAAGAAAACCAAAGAAGGTTATTCTGAAATTGATAGTACTTTTTTTAAAGAAAAATATGAAAGTCGCTTAATAGAGTTAATAAGTAAATAGCAACACGGTTGCCTGGTGACCACGGTGACAATAACCTAATACTCAATAATAATCTCTCTCGAACTTAACCAACCGAGCGAGAACATGCCAAACAAATTCAATAGCTTAACTCAAGAACGAATCGTTCGTGAAGCAGAGCGTAAACAACTAACCACCATTTCAAGAACTCACGCATGGGTTCTTGAGCAAAATGGATTATTTCCTAAGCGTATAAAACTATCATCAAATTCGGTCGGCTGGCGTTTGAGTGACTTACTCGAGTGGATAGAATCTCGCGAAGCTGTCTAAGGAATAATTTAATGCTTTTTGTATCTAATAAACCTAAAGAACACAATTGCAATCTAGTTGCTGAAAAATATCAACCAGATCGCATTATTAGAATTGATGAAATGCTACGGCTACTTGGCATAAGCAGAGTGACACTTTATCGATGGATAAAGAATGGAACGATTATTATGCCTATGATGCATAACCGCAGGACTCTGGGATGGCCACAGAGAGATTATGAATATTGGCTGAACAGACCTTAATTTCATCAATAATTAAAAGGTAAGTTACTTACCTTTTTTTATATCTTCAGATGAAACAACATGAAACAAAGAAGTAGACTTAACACACTGTAAATTTAATCTGAGATCCGCTACACCCTTTTATAAGCGGATAGTAACAATAATTATCAATGAATTTTAACGCAGGTTATTACTAATATTATGGCTTGTTTTTTTCACACAAAGCCCTTTATCTATGAAGAGAATATCTGGCAAGTAATGTCATTTAAAGAAGGCCTAAATAATAAAGTAATGCAAAAAACATTTGATCAACTAGCTCAAATGTTAAGACGGTACTCAAAGGTATTTGCCATACGTTTTGACTTACGCTTCTGCCTTGAAACTTATAACAACAAAATGATTAGTAAATTTAGAGATAGGCTCAACCGAAGATTAAGTAAAAAGTACAAATGTGATATTGGCTATGTTTGGGTTAGAGAGCAAACAGAATCAGCTGAGGCTTCACATTATCATTACGTAATATTTCTAAATGGCCATAAAACTTGGAAATCATTTGGCTTTGCAAAAATTATAGATTCTGTCTGTGATTCTCTGAATCACTTTAGCCCTTATTACCCAAAGAACAATGGTTACATGATTAAGCGCGGCGATAACAAATCAATTCAAAGGGTGATTTATCGCCTGAGTTATTTATCTAAAAATGAATCTAAAGGTAATCGTCCCCGTGGAGTGAGTGATTATCAAACAAGTCGGTTAAAAGATATAGAAAGTCGATAGATTAAATGCTTAACAGCTCCTTATTAATTCAAACAACTAACACTTAAATATAACTATAGGAAAAAAAATGGCACGTATAAAACACCAATATTCAGTCACTTTATCTGATGAAACAGCCGCTTTGTTAAAGCAACTAGGAAAAAGGATGGTTGATCCGTGGGACAGATATTTAAATCGTTCAATTACAATCGAAGCTATTGCTTTATTAGCTAGTCAACTAAGTACTAGGGAGTTGCAAGCTTTTACATACAAACATGGGATTAAAGGTAGGGAGCACATTTCAATATAGCTTTTATTGTGAATATACTCCACAGTGAAAATATTAAGTTTACCGGACACTTCTGGTCGTTAAAAATAAGAGGCTTCGGTGATACTAGCAAGGGACATGACAAAACCAGTACTACGCACGAAGAATCTACACTTACCCGTTTCAATGTGGGAGCGAAGCCTTATGGTTAGTTTATAAAATATGCAGAATATTTCAATGTAATAATTTACTTGTCACTAATCCAAGAAGAATTATTTTGATATAAGATATAGATTGAAGACGGATTAAATTCAAGAGACATTTATTATAAAACTGCGAATTCGTAGTTTTAACTTATACCTCATTTTAGGTATTGAACTATTTACATTTAAAAACAATAGCCTAGAAAATTTCACGGAGTGATAATGTTGTATCTTAAACAAATTGTATTTTTAAAGAGGTTAAAAATATCAATGTAATTACACTTTAAATTCGCAGTTATCTTACCAAGCCCCTAGGGCTAATATTAATGCTGATATAGGTCAATAAATAAATTTAAAAGACTTTATGTCCTAACCAATAAACTAGTCACCTATAAATCATTAGTTATATTCCGCTTGACCATCTGTTAATCACAACATTATTAGCAATAAAAATAATCACATACACATGAGTAGATTAAATAATTCACGTACTAACAAATAACAAACACAAAGTAATCTACTGATTAATAAGAAATTGAATCGAAATTATCGTATGGATTTTGTTGACAGAAAGTATTGGGAAATCATATTCTCTGGCAGAGAAGACACTGAAAACATTATTCGATAAACCACAATATAAGTAGCAATAATAATGAATACAAACAAGAATATTAGTGAACTGATCAATTTACTTGAAATCAACAAAGATCAACTTATTGAAGATGCCAAAAAAAATGGATTAGAGCTCAAAGCATTAAGGGATATATTGCTCAAAGATGAAATAACTTTCGAATATGAGGTCATCTCAAAATACATTGTGATAAAAACGATAAAAGGTACAGTTAAACACTTTAAAGATTCAGGTATTACGACAAAATCAGGATCAGTCATCACTCAAAACTATGTGAGTGAATTAATAAAAGGCAACAGCAATAAAATAAATAAAGTACTGCTGCATATGGCGAAAGAAACCCTTAACACTATTAAGTCTGTCGGAAAACAGAGGGGTTATTACTGATGGTATTGATAGTACTACTTTCAATTAAGTAATTTTTTATAACTAATCAAGGTTATTCTAATTAAACCAACAAACTTAATAACTTAAAATCACTATAAATGCCTTTATAGGACCGATAGAGTGTTTTATTATCCTAGCAATACCTTGCTAAAATTTTAGCGTAATCTTCCCGAATAAAGGCCACTATCTCCAATGAACCAAACTCCTAATAACCTAGCGGCCTTTTGTTGGTCTATTGCTGATCTACTTCGTGGTGATTTTAAACAATCTCAATACGGTCGTATTATACTGCCTTTTACATTATTACGCCGCCTTGAAGGTGTATTAGAAGAAAGCAAAGATGCTGTTTTAGCAGAGCTTGATAAAATTGCACCAATGAACTTGCCTGAAGAAGCGCAAGAAAAGATGCTATTACGCGCAACAAAGTCAGCAAGTAACCCAGATGGCTTAAGCTTCTTCAACACCTCAAAAATGGATATGTCTAAGCTTGGCGAAGCTGACATTAAAACTAATCTTGAAAGCTATATTCAAGATTTTTCCAAAGATGCCCGTGAAATATTTGAATACTTTAATTTTGGTGAGTTTATTGGCCAGCTTAATGATGCCGATTTACTATGGAAAGTAGTACAAAAGGTTCGCACGACAGACTTAAGCCCTAAAGCGATCAGCAATCACGACATGGGCCTAACCTTCGAAGAGCTAATTCGTCGCTTTGCTGAAGGTTCTAATGAAACTGCTGGTGAACATTTTACCCCACGCGATATTGTTCGTTTAACCACTTCATTAGTATTCATGGAAGATGATGATGCCTTAACTAAATCAGGTATTATTCGCACCATTTATGATCCTACTGCAGGTACTGGTGGTTTCCTTTCCTCTGGAATGGAGTACGTACACGAATTAAACCCTCAAGCGGTTATGCGTGCTTATGGGCAAGAACTTAACCCTGAAAGTTACGCTATCTGTAAAGCCGATATGTTAATCAAAGGGCAAGACGTTACCAATATTAAACTCGGTAATACCCTATCTAACGATAAACTTTACGCTGATAAATTTGATTACATGTTATCTAATCCGCCATTTGGCGTAGATTGGAAAAAAATTGAGTCAACCATCAAAGACGAAAATAGCCTTAAAGGTTTTGATGGTCGTTTTGGTGCTGGATTACCAAGAGTATCTGATGGTTCATTATTATTTTTAATGCACCTACTTAGTAAACTGCGTGACGCTTCAGAGGGTGGTGGCCGTATTGGTATTATCCTCAATGGCTCACCACTGTTCACTGGGGGGGCAGGCTCGGGTGAATCTGAAATCCGTCGTTATATTCTTGAAGCTGATTTACTAGAAACCATAGTCGCACTACCTACCGATATGTTTTACAACACAGGTATAGCTACCTATGTGTGGATACTGTCGAATAAGAAATCGGATGAGCGTAAAGGCAAAGTACAGCTAATCAATGGTGTAAACCTTTGTGGCAAGATGCGTAAGTCACTTGGTTCAAAACGTCATGAAATGAGTCCTGAAGATATAGCCACTATTACTCGTACCTTTGGCGCTTTTGAAGTAGTCGATGCTAGGGAACTAGATAAACCCGCAGAGCAAAAAAGCAACCGTGGTCGACAGTCAGCCA
Source organism: Colwellia sp. (assembly GCA_033852215.1). GTDB lineage: Bacteria > Pseudomonadota > Gammaproteobacteria > Enterobacterales > Alteromonadaceae > Colwellia. Next base: position 14,898 of record JAWSUX010000060.1, read on the forward strand.
ATCCAAAAGTCGAAGCGCCTAAAACGTTCGCCAGCAAAATATTCGCCAGCCATGAATTTGGTTATCGTCGTATCACCATTGAACGCCCACTCCGTGAAAGTTACCAATTCAGTGATGAACGTATTGCCGAGTTACGCTTTGCCGCCAAACCACTAAATGCACCAATGAAGTGGCTTTACGAAACTTACAGTAACTCTGTAAGCACACCTTGGACAGACAACGATGAGTGTGAAAATTACGGTATGTTAACCGAGCATGAAACAGACATACGTAAACACCTGAAAGCCCATTTCAGCGAAGTAAAAGAAGCCAAAATTAAAGAATTATTAGACAGTAAAGTCTGGCTTGCCCAAAAAAAAGTCATGCTCAAAGCCAAGCAATTACAGCAAGCTGCTCCCCAAGGAATGAGCACTGTGCAATGCGATGATATGAATACTTATGAAGCAGCACTAAAAGCCGCCTGTAAAGCTCAAGGTATTAGTTTAGATACCAAAGAGAAAAAACAAATCACTGCCGCTGTTAGCTGGAAAAATCCTGCAGCTGAAAAGGTCATTAAGAAAGTACATAAAGATACCAAGCCTAATCCAGTTTATGGACTATTTGAAGTAGGTCATAGTGCTGGCGAAGATAAAGATAATGGCAGTGCCAGCGGCGAGAAGATAGCCGTAGAATACAAACCCGATGGTGATCTACGTGATAATGAAAACGTAGCACTAGACCCATCACAATCTGTAAATATTCTGAACGAAGCCTACTTCAAAAAAGAAGTGCAACCCCATATACCTGATGCTTGGATGGATGCCAGTAAGAAGGATGATAAAGATCAAGAGATTGGCATAGTTGGTTATGAAATTCCTTTTAATCGCCATTTCTTTCAATATCAGCCACCGAGGAATTTGATAGAGATAGATGCGGAGCTGGATGCAGTTTCTGCCGAGATTATGAGTCTTCTGCAAGAGGTGCATTCATAATGACAGGAAGATATCAAACCTACCCTGAATATAAGGAGTCTCAAATTGATTGGATAGGCTCTATACCTGCAACATGGCACATAGATCGTTTTAAATATGCTATAAATTTAATTGAAAGTGGAAAGCGTTCCTCTGTAGACAATTCAGAAGTTCTCAGTATCGGTGGAGAACATATTGGTTTTAATGGAAAATTACGCTTAGAAAACTTAAAGTATGTTTCTGAAAGTTTCTTTAAAACCAACAAAAAAGGAAGAGTTTCAAAAGGTGACATTCTAATTGTTAAGGATGGAGCAACGATTGGAAAAACTGCATATGTAGACACTGAAATTAAGCAGAAGATGTTGCTTAATGAGCATGTTTACAGAGTTGTTAGTCATAAATACGATTATTACTTTATTTTATCTTCATATTTTCAAGCAAAAATATGGTCTGGAAATAATAGTAGTGCACAAGAAGGGCTAACCTTATCAACTATTAACAATATCCCTCACCTTAGCCCTTCAAAAAAAGAAAAGGAATTAATAGCTAACTTTCTCGATCATGAAACAGATAAATTAGACATTCTGATCGAAAAACAACAACAACTAATCAAGCTCTTAAAAGAAAAACGCCAAGCTGTAATCAGTCATGCCGTCACTAAAGGCTTGAATCCACAAAGCCCCATGCGCGACTCAGGTATTGAATGGTTAGGTGAAGTGCCTGAGCACTGGAAAGTTGTTTCGTTAAAACATTTAGTTTCGGCTCCTATTATTGATGGACCTCATTTAACACCAACCAAGCGGGATGAAGGTATTCCTTTTATCTCAGCAGAAGCTATATCTCAAGGTTATATAAACTTTGATAAAAAGTGGGGTTACATTTCAAAAGAAGATCATGAACTTTATTCTAAGCGTTACTCTCCCCAGAAGGACGATATTTTGATGGTCAAACTAGGAGCTACAACTGGTGTTGTGGCCATGGTAGAAACAAACGAAGTATTTAATGTTTGGGTGCCACTTGCAACAATTCGACCGCGAGAAGATATATCATCAAAATTTATTTTCTACTTACTGCAGTCATCAAGTGTACGCGATGCAATTCAACTATCTTGGACTTATGGAACTCAACAGACGTTGGGTTTAGGAACTTTAGCTAATCTCAGCTTGCCCACCCCCCCTGAAGAAGAATCATACAAAATAGTTGAATTGATAGAATCAAAAATACCTTTATATGATGAATCTGTAAGGAAGTGTGAAATATCACTCCAGTATATACAAGAGCGTCGCACAGCATTAATCTCCGCCGCTGTCACAGGAAAAATAGACGTAAGAAGCTGGCAACCACCTGAATCATCAACTCAAGAGATTATCAATGGCAGATAACGCAGTTCAAGTATCAATAGTATCTCCAATTCCAGCAGCTACTGTAGAACCACCAAAGCAATTAACACTAACTCAGCGTATTGATGCCGATGAGGGCTTAAAAGCTAAACGTAAATTACTTACAGTGGTTTCGTTGATCTTATTAGCTATCGCTTTTTCTGGTGCAAAGGTGGTTGAGGCAAACACCTTTATCATGAAAGTTACTTTCACTAATCAAAACGGTATTGCTTACTTACTATTGCTATCCATCGCCTTTCTAATAATTCGTTACTACAACTACGCTCGCCCATATCATGATGAATTATACAAAACATGGACTGAAAGGATGCTTGATGCCCCTTATTTTTATGCCCGGCATCCATATGAAGATGAGGTTGCGGGTATCGTTATGGCAAGAGTTCCTGATTGTATAAACCTTGATGCTATTCGTTATGATGAAGGTAGCTTTCGATTTAGTTATAAGTGCTCATGGCTATTTATTAGGAAATTCTCTTATACCTGGGCTGACTCAAAGCAAGACGATTATCAAATAAAAGATATACGTGTGGGCTGGAAGAATTACATACAGACACTATTTTTTGAAACCAAATATCAAGCATCAAGTTTTTTCACTCATAGAGAAAACTTAGATATTTTAGCTCCTTATTTATTAGGCTGCTTTTCAATACTTAGCTTTATCTACAATAAAGAAATTATAGAGATTTTAAAAGGATTTACCTCGTGAATACTAACAAATGGAAATCAATATTAGGCTTCGTCTCTCAAGATAAATATCCCAACTTACCCTGCCCTTACTGCCATCAAGAAACCTTAAACTTTGATAAAAGCAGCATTGTTAGCCGTGAGGTATCTGATAACTACAAAAAAATAGCTTCACGCCACTTCCATTTGGAAAATGACAAGAAAAAAGAAAGAGACACCGAACAAGAAGAGCTCATGAAGAAAATGTGGGGGAGCGATTCTGTATTAGGGTTCATGGGTGCTGCTGTTTTGACCTATCGTGAGATTGTTAAACCTAGTTATCACTTCTGCAAATTTACAGCCTTCATGACTTGCGCCAGCTGCAATGACAACATTGCAGTAACAGGCTTGTCTCAAGAACACACTAAGAGAGATACTGATAAAAAACAATTACCTTCTTTATACAAAATTGATCACTTTTCCATACCTGTACCAATGTTTAAAGTTAACCCTGCTGTCCCTGCATCAATTCACTTGGAGCTGCTTGGCGCATTCCATTATTTTCATATTGATACAAATTCATCGGCAAGCAAATTAAGGCGAGCAATAGAAAATTTCTGTAAAGAACTAAAAATGAAACCCAACTCTCTTGCTCGACAAATAAAAGAATTGGAAACCAAGTATCCAACTGAAGCGAGTTTTCTTAATACATTACGCTTAGTAGGCAATGAAGGTACTCATTCTGATAACGTCAATGAGGATGATTTATTGCTGGCGTTTGATATTGTTGAAGAGGTATTAGCTATATTCCCTCGTTTAGAAAAATTAAAACGTTTAAAAGCACCACAAGCGCAATTAGAAGATAAATTCGATAAGAAGAAACTTCGAACTGAAACCAAAACACTAGAACATGAAAAATAACGGAGTAATGAATGAGTGATAATTTAATACCCGAAGCACCTAATGGTGAGTTTATATTATTTAATAGTGCTGATGGCAGTACTAAGGTTGAATGTCGTTTTGAGTCAGATAGTTTATGGCTTACTCAAGCACTTATTGCCGAGCTATACCAAAAAGGTGTACCGACTATTAATGAGCATTTATCTAATATTTATAGTGATGGTGAAATCGAACAAAACGCAACCATTCGGAAATTCCGAATAGTTCGACAAGAAGGTTCTAGGCAAGTAACAAGAGAAATAGAACATTACAGCTTGGAAGCCATTCTTGCTGTTGGGTATCGAGTTAGATCTAAAGAAGGTATTCAATTCAGGCAGTGGGCAACAAAAACCTTACAAGCATATTTAGTTAAAGGTTTTGTTATTGATGATGAACGCTTAAAACAGCCTGAAAATAGTCAGTACTTTGAAGAATTACTGAATACTATTCGTGACATTCGCTCTTCCGAAAAGCTGTTTTACCGCAAAGTGTGTGATATTTTCGCAACCAGTATTGATTACGATGGTAAATCGCAGCAAAGTTTTAATTTTTTTGCGCAAGTACAAAATAAAATGCATTGGGCTGCCCATGGTCATACCGCAGCTGAACTAGTCCACCTTCGTATTGACGCCGACAAACCGCATTTAGGCTTAACCAATTATGCAGGCATTACTTCAGGAAAAGAGCCAACCCGTAAAGAAGTCATTGTGGGTAAAAATTATTTAGCTGAAGATGAGTTGGAAACTTTAAACCGTCTAGTCACGTCTTACTTAGAATTTGCTGAGCTACAGGCTCGCAATGGTAAGCTAATGAAAATGGTTGATTGGGCGAAAAAATTAGATGACTTTCTTAAGTTAAGTGATTTTAACGTGCTAAGCCATAAAGGCAAGATATCGGCAGAGCAGGTAAAACAAAAAGCCAAGCAAGAATATGACAAATTTAGACGAGTGATTGACTTAAAGCCGACTCAAGTTGATAAAGATTTAGCAGAAGCAGTTAAAACATTAACTAAAAAGTAAGCAGTTAGTAGCAAATGGCTGGTTACTAGGTAAGCCTGAAAACTACAATCGTGAATTAGCCTTATTATATAATTTTACCTTATAAACTGAGACACCACACAGCAAGATTTTTTAACTCAACGCGAAAATGTGGATATTATATCGCCGAATTTTTTTAGGCTGCTTTCAATACTAAGTTTTATTTTCAATAAAGAAATTATAGGAATTTTAAAAGGATTTTATTAATGACACTAGACAATACATTAGAACTTTTAACCCTAAATAAGCTATTTAAAAACGGGGAACGACAGTTTTTTGTGCCTGATTATCAACGAGGCTACTCGTGGGAGGAAGAGCACAGAGCCGATCTTATAGATGATATTGAGCAAATCCAGCACCAAATCCATAAACATTATACAGGTACAGTAGTCGCCAGCTGTCAGGATGGGTCTAGCCGTTATGATATAGTAGATGGTCAACAACGAATTACCACCTTGGTTTTATTATTATCATCTATCGTTCGCCTAGCACGTTTAAAAGGGGTTAAAGAGCTAGGAGGAGTACTTGTTGATGATGTTGAAGCTGTTTATATTCGTAATGGCGGTAACAGCGGTAATTCATCTTATTCTCTTGAATTAGGACAGGTAAGAGATCCATTATTTCGAGAAGTACTCTCTCACGGAGATAATATTAATCAAAAGATCCAAAGCAAAGCAGATCAAAATATTATTGATGCCGCTAAACAATTCGATATCTGGTTGTCGAAAAAATCGAAAGAATCCTTAACCCTAGTGTTTCAAGCAGTAACCAGTAAATTGGGGTTTTTGATGTATGCGCCAGCTCAAGATGCTGAAATAGGTTTGATGTTTGAGGTAATAAACAATCGAGGGAAGCCCCTCAGTGAACTGGAAAAAATTAAGAACTACCTTATCTATTTTGCAAGTCGCCACCAAATCGGTGATCTTAAGGAAAAAGTCAACAGCAGTTGGCCTGTGCTTTTGCAAGCATTAAATATTGCTGGGTACACATCAAACGAAGCCGAAAATAGGTTTCTTCGGGTTTGTTGGATTGTATTTGAAGACTACAACAAAAGTCGTAGCCATCATGTTTACGATAATATTAAAATTCGTTATTCCCCAAAAAATCCAGAGCATTGGCAAAGCCTCTCAAAGTTTGTCGACTTTATAGTCGGAAGTGCAAGAGCGTACGCTAATCTCTATAATGTTTCACAATCCACGTTATCACCGAAAGAAAATAGAAACTTACAACGAATTGCTTTTCATCCAGGGCACGCATCAATATTGCCTTTATTGATAGCTATCAGTACTAAAGAGATGAATGAAGATAAGCGAGCAATCATGTTCGAACTTCTTGAAAAACTTAATTTTCGTTATTACGTTTCAGGTATTGCCAATAGAAGTGATACAGGACAAGGCGATTTATTTTGGTTCGCATATCATTATTATCATGGCACCCTAAGTGAGCAATACGAAGGTGAATGGCCCTGTGAATTAGATCTATTACGTGAAAGACTCGTTAACTTTATTAGTGAAAGAGCTAATGATCATAAGCTTGTTCAATACTTAACTTTGGATAAGGATGAGTCTGGTGATTATTATGGATGGCGAGGACTTAAGTTCTTTTTAGCAAGTTATGAAGACTCTTTGCTTGAGTGCGAGCGTAAAGGAAGTAAATTAACTCAATATTTAGCATCAAGAGATAAAGTGCATACTAATGATTTCTATCATTTGGAGCATATTTGGGCTGCTAAAGATTTTGAAGTAGTGAATGATGCTGACGACAGAAATGTAAATAAGCGCCGTTTAGGAAACTTCATTTTATTGATGGAGACATTGAATATTCGTGTAAGCAATGACAGACCTGAGATAAAAGTAGAAGGCTATTTCAAATATGAAAAAATTCAACCAAATACGATGATGATTAGAGAGTTACGCAAAGATTTTATAGAAGCGCAAAAACTTGTCGATGCTACAGGTGCATATGTACGGAAAGTTCCTGGATATTGGTATCAAGTCTATCAAACGTTTTTAGATGTACGAGAACAACGTATGGTAAATTTTGCCTTGCAACGCTGGAATATCGATGGAATTTATAAACCTGTAACTATGGTTGTAATTGATAGTAATACAACCTCTAATGAAATATTCAAATGCCAACCTGAGCACAGTAAAACAAAAACTGTTGATGATATTCATAACTAAATACTCAATTAAGAATAATAATTATAAGGACTGTGATTATGTCTAAAACCAATGAATTCACTTTTCAAAACGACATGATTAAGCAACTAGTCGCTAATGGTTGGTTACTAGGTAAACCTGAAAACTACAATCGTGAATTAGCATTGTACGAAGAGGATGTACTGGGTTTTGTAAAAGAAACGCAAGATACTCAATGGCAAAAGTTTTGTGCGCTCTATCCTACCAATCCAGAGCAGAAATTTTTAGAACGTGTTGCTTCACAGTTAAATAAAGCAGACCCGAATGCGGCTAATAAAGATATGCGTACTTTTGGTACGCTAGGTGTTTTACGCCATGAAATACGTGACCGAGGTACGCGTTTCAGTTTATGCCAGTTCAAACCTGAGCATGATTTAAACCCTGATACGCTGGCGCGTTACAAAAAGAATCGATTACGTGTAGTGCCTGAGCTAGTTTACTCTCCCTGGGCAACTGATGAACATGAAGCTGAAAACGGTGTTAGAGCAAAGAAGTGGCGCATCGATTTAGTGCTATTTGTTAATGGTCTACCCATAGTTACGCTTGAACTTAAATCAGAATTTAAACAAGCCGTTCAAAATGCGATTAAGCAATATAAAACTACTCGTTTTTCTATAGACCCTGCCACCAAGAAACCTGAACCGTTATTAACTTTTAAACGCGGTGCTTTAGTGCATTTTGCAGTCAGCCAATATGAAGTCTATATGGCTACACGCCTAGAAGGTGATGATACTTATTTCTTACCTTTTAACAAAGGCACAAGTGAAGGTGGTGCTGGTAATGATGTACCAGACAATATTAATCAATACGCCACTGACTATTTATGGAATGAGGTATTACAGCCTGATAACCTATTAAATATTTTGGCTCGCTTTGTCCATTTACAAATAGAAGAAAAGGAAGACTGGGAAGGCCGTAAATACAAAAAAGAAACTTTAATTTTTCCTCGTTATCATCAATGGGATGTTGTTAGTAAACTAGTGAATGCTGCTCGCACTGAAGGCCCTGGCCATAAGTATTTAATACAACATAGTGCTGGTTCGGGTAAATCAAACTCTATTGCTTGGTCTGCACATCAACTCTCTGCCATTCATACTGCTGAAGGTAATAAGTTATTTGACTCTGTTATTGTTGTCACTGATAGAACGGTACTTGATGACCAACTACAAGAAACAATATCTCAATTTACTTCTGTAGAAGGCATGGTAGGCAGAATAAACCGTGACGAAGGAAATGGTTCTAAATCAGAGAAACTTGCTGGCGCTTTAGAGTGCTCACAGCCAATTATTATCGTTACCATTCAAACCTTTCCGTTTGTTTTAAAAGCCATAGAAAATAGCGTTAGCTTAAAAGAACGTAACTTTGTAGTTATTGCCGATGAAGCTCATAGCTCACAAACGGGTAGTACAGCTCGCCAGCTGAAAGAAGTATTAATGATTGATACTAAAGATGCTGATGAAGAGCTCACTACCGAAGATATTTTAGATGCTACTGTGGCTTCACGTCGCGCTTCTAGTAACTTAAGTTACTTAGCGTTTACCGCAACACCTAAAACTAAAACACTTGAACTGTTTGGGCGTTTACCTAAGCCTGATGAAGCGCCATCTAAGCAGAATAAGCCTGAAGCGTACCATGTGTATAGTATGCGCCAAGCCATTGAAGAAGGCTTTATCCTCGATGTATTGAAAAACTACACCAACTATAAGGTTGCTTATAACCTCGCGATGAAAATGGAAGGTACTGATCAAGAAGTTGAAAGTAAAAAGGCTAAGGTAAAACTTAATCAGTGGGTGCGTTTGCATGACTATAACATTAGCCAAAAGGTACAGGTGATAGTTGAGCACTTTAAAGATAACGTGATGGGACTACTCGGTGGGCAAGCAAAAGCAATGGTTGTTACCAGCTCACGTAAAGAAGCGGTTCGATATAAACAAGGCTTTGATAAATACATTGTAGAAAAAGGTTATCAAAAAATACATGCCATGGTCGCATTCTCAGGAGAAGTTGAGTTCTCTGATAAAGATCCAGGGTGTGAAGCTTTAGTTGATTTTAAGTTCACCGAAAAGAACATGAATGACAACCTCAAGGGTCGTGATATGCGCAAGGCTTTTGATAGCGATGATTATCAAGTGATGATAGTTGCGAATAAATTTCAAACAGGCTTTGATCAACCTAAACTGTGCGCTATGTACGTTGATAAAAAACTCGGCGGTGTTGAGTGTGTACAAACTCTCTCTCGTTTAAACCGTACATTCCCTGGTAAAGCTGAGACAGGTACTTATGTACTGGACTTTTTCAATGAACCTGAAGATATTCTTACTTCGTTCCAACCCTACTTTCAAACAGCTGAACTAGCTGACGTATCTGACCCTGATCTTATTTTTGATTTGCGAGACAAGTTACGTGCGTCGGGAATTTTTCAATGGCAAGAAGTAGAACAATTCTGCAACGCATTTTTTGTTAAAAGTAAAAGTAATGCGGCTATAGCAAATATTTGTAAACCTGCCGTTGAGCGTTGGCAAAAACGCTATAAGTCTGCAATTGATGCATACAAACAAGCTAGAGATATGTTCGAACGCACCAAAAAAACGGGTGATGTTGTATTAATGGCTAATGCTGAGAACAGTTTTAAAGATTGTAAGCAGGAAAAGGACGCTTTAGAGATATTTAAAAAGGATTTAGGTACATTCGTACGTTTCTATGAGTTTATGTCTCAGATTGTCGATTACGACGATAAAGAGTTAGAAAAATTATGCCTTTATGCTCGTAACCTTCGCCCTATGCTACGTGAAATAGTCACTGAAGAAAGTGATATTGATTTAAGTAATGTCGTGATGAGTCATTACCGATTATCAAAAATACGCCAGCAAGACATTCAGCTGAAAGAAGATGCTGCTGATTACGAATTAGTTCCAGGTGATGCTGTGGGTACTGCCAAAGCTAAAGATCCTAAAGAAGAGTTTCTTTCTCAAATTATCTCTAAGCTAAATGAACTATTTATCACTGATATGCTGACCGATCAGGATATGGTTAATTATTTATATACCATCAAAGATAAGATGAAAGAAAATACGCTAGTAATGAAACAAATTGATAACAATACGCCTGAGCAAGCAATGCTAGGAGACTTCCCTAAAGCCTTAATGGATGCAATTATGGATAGCGGCGAAGCTCATGAAAACCAAATGATGCAGTTGTTATCTAATCCAGATAAAGCGAATGGATTTTCGAGGTTGGTGTTTGATTTGTTGAAATTGGCTGATAAATGATATTTAAATAAAAATATTATTTCAATCGATCAAACCTTATTGAATAAGGTTTGTGAGTACTATTATCGATTTATTCAGTGGAATGGCGATATGATCAATTATGCCAATACAATTGCAAGTAAGGTATCTGAAAACGATACGGTAATAGATCAACTTCGCAACAACACCAAAAAACAAGCCATGCTAGGTGCATTTCCTGAGTCAATTAACAATGCTGTTATACAAAGCATGAGCGTACATGAAAACATGGCTATGAAGGTATTATCAAACGAGGCAGTTGCCAAAGGCTTTGCTGAACTGATGTTTGATGTATTGATGCAGGGAATTAGACAGTAATTAATCATATTAAAAGGAGTTACTAAATGGGAACGTTTGAAGAAAGGTATAACGCAGTCAATGATGCGAAAAAACTACGTCGTTCGAGAGAATCATTAATAGGAAAAATAAAACAATTTAAACCTACAAAGGAAGTAGCACCTGAAATATATTTTGTACCAAAAAATTATGATCTAAGTGATGTTCTTCCAAGACCACAATCTGGTTATAAAAAAGCAGTTACGAGTTTAACTGTGATTACATATACCATTGGTTGGGGTGGCTTTGCTCAAGAAGTGATTAATTTAATTAATTGTTGCGATTCAGATGCCAAAATTCGTTTCGCATTTCAACCTCAAAATTTATCATCATCACTTCTTATAAAAATTTTTGAAACAGTGTTTAATACAAGATCGACTGTGACAATTGAATTACTATTGCTATCGGATAACCACATAAAATTTCTTCAAGTCGATCAGATGTATTTAATGGGGTCTATGAATTTAAGCAGTACTGCGGATGGTATTGAATCAAGTTTAGGGAATCCAAATCATAAACAGAACCTGAGAAATAATGAACTTGTCTCCATTTTTAAATGTGGAGGAATTGAGATGTCTGACTTTCTTTGGACTGAATTGTCGCATTCACAAAATAAGTTTTTAACCCAAATAACTACAAATAATTTCAAAAGTAAACTAGCTAAGGTTAACTTATCACTTAAGCTCCCAGTAGAAAATTTATTCCTATCTTCAGTTGGTGCAAGGGTATTGACAGATAGTTTACAAATGTTTTTTGATATATTAAAACGAGAATTAAAGTCAAATGAAGAGCTCTTTATTTATAAAGCTGAACATTTTGAATATGTTATAGATCTCATGATTGAATTTTTGAAGTACCCTTTATTGAAAGGAATGACAATCAAAAAATCAATTTGCGAACTTGAAGCTGACATACAAGAGTCTTGGAATGAAAACCTTATTGAATTAACTGAAATTAAAAAGCCTAATTTTGCTCAGATTAAAGAAGATGTTTTAAGTGAAAATGTAGAGATAGAATATCCAGCAGGTGAATTAGGAGCGGATGGAAAGATAACTTTCGAAGAGGAGTGTGAATCTGCAACTGAGAAATATACAAATGATATTAAAAATGGAAACATTCTTTTCAAAAATAATATAATAGAATTCATTAGTAATTTAGTATTTAGCTATGAATATGAGAAAGACGAATAGTCCGATCACAAAAACTAATTACTACCAATCATAAAAAACAAAAAATGAACACTTCGATGAAATGGAATTTTTGCCCGACGAGCGGGGAAGGTAAGAAAAATATTAAGCCAATAGATTTAGATAGTCTGTATGTAGCTAAATCATGGTGGGCAATTTGGTGGGCAAATATAAGTAACACCTGACATGATCACGATAACCAAATGATTTAATGTAAATTAAAAAACACAATCAATAAACAGATAGCGAATATAGAATAATTTTCATGTAAATAAACCCTTAGTTTTCTTGGTATATCAATTGAAAATCCCTAACAACACCCCTCCTGCTACCCATAAGAACAGCACCCTGCGAGGGGTTAATTATTTCTACAGCATGATAAAAGGTCAACATCATGCACTTTTATAAAAATTCACTTACCTTTGAACAACAACTAGAACGCCTTATATATATTTGGTATCGATGAGGCAACTTAATAACCTCATATTATTAAAGTTTTTATAGGACAATAATATCTTTTTCTGTAAACTCGTTCTGCTTCTGCTTGCTTCACTAGATTAATAAAAGGAATTTGGATGCCGAATAACTCCCCCTTGCAATGTTTACCTCAGCTGATGGTAAAACACGTCTACAAATTCGTTTGCAGGATGACTCATTGTGGTTAACTAAAAAACAGATTGCAGACTTATTTGAGCGTTCAAATAATACTATCTGTAAATTCCGGGCAGTTGCCCTAGAAGGCTCGCGAGAAGTAGAAAGACTAAAGTAGCGCAACAGCTAGCAGAGCAAAAATATGATAAATTTTTTGCAACAAGAAGAGTTAATCTTATAAATGAAACAAGTGACTTTGATGAATTAATCAACAAAGCTAAAACAACCAGAACAACCAAATAAGCACGCGTTAGAGCGCTTTAAAGTCTGCTAACTTACTAACCAAACAAACTAAATTAGAGAAGCTATGATAACAGGTGAACTTAAAAGCCAAGTCGACAAAATATGGGAATCGTTTTGGACTGGCGGCATCAGCAACCCACTTACCGTAATTGAACAATTCACCTTTTTACTTTTTTTACGTCGTATCGACGAAAACCAATTGTTAGAAGAAAAGAAAGCCAATATGATTGGCGTGCCCGTCACCAACCCTTTATACCAAGACGAACATAAAAAATTTCGCTGGCACAACTTTAAAGATAAAGATCCAGAAGTTATATATAACCTGTTCACTATGCCGCAAGCAGATAGCGACAATTTAACCGTGTTTGAACACATGAAGCAATTAGGTGCTATTAATGGCAACCCAGCTGGCGTATTTTCACAATACATGAAAGGCGCAACTTTCATGATTCAAACGCCTAAGCTGCTCGACCAAGTTATTCAGATGATAGATAAAATCAAAATGGATGACCGCGATACTAAAGGTGATTTATATGAATACTTGTTATCGAAAATAGCCACCGCAGGCACTAACGGACAATTTAGAACACCACGCCACATTATCAAAATGATGGTTGAAATGATGCAACCCAAAAGTGACGATAAAATTTGTGATCCGTCTTGTGGTAGTGCGGGTTTCTTGGTTGCTGCTGGCGAGTATTTTCACAAAGAAGAAAACAAACATCTTTTTAACGACAAAGGCTTTCGTGACCATTTCTCTGGTAGTGGCAATACCGACATGTTTACCGGTATTGAGTTCGACAGCACCATGTTACGTATTGGCGCAATGAATTTACAATTACACGGTATAGATAATCCACAACTTATCGGTAAAGATGCGCTTAGTGAGTCAAACAAAGAAGTACGTGACCAGTTCGACCTTATTCTAGCTAACCCACCATTTAAAGGCTCGTTAGATTACGATGGCGTAGAAAGCTCGTTACTCAAAACGGTTAAAACCAAAAAAACTGAATTACTGTTTTTATCGTTAATGCTGCGCATGATGAAAATAGGCGGTCGTTGTGCGGTCATTATTCCTGATGGCGTATTATTTGGCTCGTCAAATGCACATAAACAGCTAAGACAGACCATAGTTGAAGGGCACAAACTTGATGCGGTTATTTCTATGCCGAGTGGTGTTTTTAAACCTTATGCGGGCGTAAGTACTGCGGTACTTATTTTTACTAAAACCAACAGTGGTGGTACAGATAACGTCTGGTTTTATGACATGCAAGCAGACGGTTACAGCTTAGACGATAAGCGGAGTGAGCTTACTGAAAACCTAATTGATGGCAAAGATGCGAACAATGACATTGCTGATATTATTTCCCGTTATAAATCATTAGCTGCTGGAACTTCCCTTGAAGCAACCCTTGAAGAGAGCCGAAGCCGTACCGACAAAAGCTTTTTAGTGCCGTTTGATGAGATTAAAAATAACGATTGGGATTTAAGTATCAATCGTTACAAAGAAGTCGTGTATGAAGAAGTTGTATATGATTCACCTAGTAAAATCATTGCTGATATTGAGCGGCTAGATGCAGAACGTGTTAAAGCTTTAAGCTTCTTAAAGGAGTTATTGGGTTGATGCCTTCTTTTGCTAATGCCGAAAAAATAGAACTGGGTCAACTCTGCCACGTTATCACTAAAGGGACTACGCCAACATCTATAGGGTTAAACTTTGCTGACAGTGGAATTCCTTTTCTTCGAATTCAAGATGTAAAAAAGAGAACAGTCAAATTAGATAAGGTATTGTTCATTAGTGATAAAACACACAAAGCTCTTAAGCGTTCAATTATCAAACCTAATGATTTTTTAATAACGATAGCTGGCACAATAGGGCAAGTAGCAATAGTTCCGAAAGATTTTCCTGAGTGCAATTGTAACCAAGCGCTGGCTATATTACGTTTTAACCAAGAAAAACTAGACCCATTATATTTGTTAAATTGGTTAGGGACTGATGACGCTATAGGTCAAATCTCAGGGAAAAAGGTAACGGGTGTAATTTCAAATCTGAGTCTTGGACAGATAAAAAAGTTAAAAATTCCTCTTCCACCACTAGAAGAACAAAAAAAGATTGCTGAGATTTTAGATGCGGCAGATAGCTTAAAACAAAAAGACCAGCAACTTGTCGAACACTACGACAGCCTAAGCCAATCATTGTTTTTGGATATGTTTGATGACCCCGTTCAAAACCATAAGGGGTGGGACTTATCAAATTTGGGTGATAATTTAATTAATATAGTTGGTGGAAAAAGTGTTTCCGGAACAGTGAGAGAGTTGAAAAATGGCGAAAAAGCAGTAATTAAAATTAGTGCAGTTACAACAGGTGTCTTCAATGAAAGAGAATATAAAGTAGTTAATGAATCTGATATTCCCGATACTTTAGTGAAACCGAGCAAAGGTGACTTGCTGTTTAGTCGAGCAAACACTAGGGAATTAGTTGGTGCAGTATGTGTCGTAAATGACGATTTTGAAAATTTATTTTTACCAGATAAAATTTGGCGATTGGATTTAAATAAAAACTGTATTTCTAGTTATTATCTTAAATTTCTGCTTACACATGATGGTTTTAGAGAGAATTTAAGAAAAGTAGCAACAGGAACAAGTGGTTCAATGCTTAATATCTCTAAAGCAAAATTGAGGTCATTAAAAATACCTTTGCCCACTTTTGAATTACAAAATAGATTTTCAGAGAGAATAAAAGAAATAGAAAAGCAAAAAGAACTAGCCCAGCAAAGCCTACAAAAATCAGAAGATTTGTTTAACAGTCTTTTACAGAAAGCATTTAAAGGTGAGCTAACGGTAAGTTAGGGCATTACTCAGAATAACAAGGAAGACGTACTTCATGAACAGCATGAGCAATAATACTTTTAGCAATTTTACCTTTATAAAAACTGATTTCCCTGAATTACATACCGATGTAATTGAGGCAGAGCAATTGGTTTTTATCTCATCAAAGGCTTCCGCGGTATTGTCACGTAGCGTGTTAGAAAATGCCGTTAACTGGCTCTATGAAAACGAACGAAAGTTAGAGCGCCCTTGGCGTGCCGACCTAAGCACCTTAATGCACGGTGACGAATTTAAAGCCTTGTTTAATCGCACTATGTTTGGCGAGCTTAATTTAATTCGTAAAATTGGTAATGCTGCCGCCCATGCTAGTACCTCAAAACGCACTAGCTCAGACGATGCTTTAGCCTCACTTAAATACCTGTTCCGCTTCTTACGTTTCCTTGCTATTTATTACGGTAAAACTACACCCGAAACCCAAGTATTTGATGACGCTTTAATTCCTCGTTCGGCTGAAAAAGAAAAGGCACAAGCAAAAGCTAACGTGTCGAGTTTATTGGCAGATATTGAAGCCAAAAATAAAACCAATCGTGCCGCTGAAAAGAAAATTCTCGAACAAGCCCAAGAAAATGCCTTATTAAAACAACAGCTAGAGCAGCAACTCGCTGAACTGGCTAATCGCAAGGTTGAGCGTGAAAAAACGGTTGATATTGATACCGAAATACCACTAGAGATAAGCGAAAAAGAAACGCGGAAACGCTATATTGATTTAGCCCTTAAAGAAGCTGGCTGGACAAATTTACAACAAGGGCATGATATTGAGTTTCCTGTTGTCGGTATGCCTAAAAGCACTAACGCCAGCGGCAAGGGTTATGTTGATTATGTATTGTGGGGCGATGACGGCTTACCGTTAGCCGTTGTAGAAGCTAAAAAAACCATGGATAACCCAAAGAAGGGTAAGCACCAAGCTGAACTTTATGCTGACTGCTTAGAAAGTATGAAAGGTCAGCGCCCAATCATCTTTTATACCAATGGCTTTGAAACTTACCTTTGGGACGACCAATTTAGCCCTGAGCGCGAAGTACAAGGCTTTTACAGTAAAGATGAACTCTCGTTGCTAATTAAAAATCGCGACCCTAAAGAAGGCAGGCAAGATTTACGCACCTTTAAAGTAAACCAAGAAATAGCAGGCAAAGGTCGCCCGTATCAATTAGAAGCAATAGCGCGTGTGGCAGAGAACAGTGTTAAAACGGTAAATAAAACAGACACAAATGGCAATACCATTGAAGTATTGCGTAGTGGCTCAAGACAAAGTCTATTGGTTATGGCAACAGGTAGCGGGAAAACAAGGGTGTCTGCTGCCATTACCGACATGATGACCAAATGTAATTGGGCAAAACGTATTTTGTTTTTAGCTGACCGTAATGCGTTAGTAACGCAAGCAAAGAATAATTTTAATGACTACCTTCCTCATTTGTCAGCCATTGATTTAACCAAAGAAAAAGAAGATGACGGCACACGCATCGTTTTCTCTACGTATCCAACCATTATGAATAGAATTGACGGTACTTTTTCTAATGGTAAAGGGAATGATGATGAACGCTTTTATGGTGTAGGGCATTTTGATCTTATTATTATTGATGAAGCACATCGTAGCGTTTACCAAAAATATAAGGCTATTTTTAACTATTTTGATGCCATGCTTATTGGTTTAACTGCAACCCCTAAAAATGAAGTAGGTCATGATACTTATGGCTTATTTGGTATAGAAGACGATAATCCAACGTTTTCTTATGAATTAGACACCGCAGTAAAAGAAGGCTTTTTAGTGCCGCCTAAAGCAATGTCGGTGCCGCTTAAGTTTGTTCGTGAAGGCATTAAATATAATGAATTAAGCGAGGAGGAACAAAAGCAGTATGAAGATACCTTTGGTGATCCTACAACCGATGAAGCTCCCGATGGTATATCAAGTGCCGCAATTAATAGCTGGTTATTCAATACCCATACTGTAGATCAAGTACTTAACCACTTAATGACCAATGGCATAAAAGTGCAAGGTGGCGACAAATTGGGTAAAACCATCATTTTTGCCAAAAGCCACGACCACGCCATTTTTATAGAAGAGCGTTTTAACAAAAACTATCCTGAATATGCAGGTAAGTTTTTACGGGTAATTGATAACTACGAAAGCAAAGCACAAGACTTGCTTGATGTGTTTGTTGATGAATACGAAGAAAATGACCCTCAAATAGCGGTATCGGTAGATATGATGGACACTGGCGTAGATGCGCCAAGGGTTGTTAACTTGGTGTTCTTCAAACAAGTTAAATCTTCAACTAAGTTCTGGCAAATGATTGGACGTGGTACGCGTTTGTGCAAAGGTCTGTTTGGTCTAAATCAAGACGGTACAACTAATGATAAAAAAGAATTTGTTATCTTTGATTATTGCGAAAACTTTGAATTTTTTAATGCGAACCCAAATGGCGCAACAGGCAATGTAGTAAAGAGCTTAACTCAACAAGCTTTTGAAGCTAAGTTAGAAATTTCGCTGATCATCAGAGAAACAGCAACCAGTACCGACGAACAACGAGCACTGGCAGAATCATATATAAGCGAGTTAAATTTAGCGGTGGCCGCACTTAATACTGATAGATTCTCAGTTAAAGCCAAACTTCGTGCCGTTACAGAATTTAGTAATAAAGAGCGCTGGCGCAACATTAGCAAAAATGACATGTTAGATATTAATACTAATATTTCAGCGCTGATTCTACCGGTAAAAGATGACGACGAGTTCGCCAGACGTTTTGATGTTTTAATTCTAAACTTTCAATTAGCGTTATTAACCGCAGCACACAGTACAGACCGTTATGTTAATAAAATAAGCGGTATCGCTAGGGATTTATTAAAGAAGCAAAATATTCCTGCTATTGGTTTACAAGCCCCCTTATTAAGTGAAATTCAAACGTTAGATTTTTGGAAAGTGATTAATGTTAATCGTTTAGATAACGTCAGGGTGTCGCTACGTGATTTATTAAAATATTTAGATAAAGATAAACAAGTGCAAGTGATCACTACTTTTGAAGATGAGTTAAACCATAGCGGTATAGAGGTTCATGATTTAATTCCTGCTTATACTGCAATGCAAAGCTACAAAGACCGTGTTGAGTCTTATGTGCGAAAACATAATGACCACTTAGTTATTAGAAAGCTTAAAACAAATAAACCAATTACCGAAACTGAAATTAATGAACTCGAACAAATATTGTTTGACGGTAAAACCGTAGGCACAAAACAAGAATATATTGATACCTATGGTGACAGACCATTAGGAGAATTTATTCGTAGTATTGTTGGCTTAGATGCAGGCGCTGCACAAGCGGTATTCGCTGACTTTATTCAAGCGGGTAATCTCACGCCTAATCAAATGACATTTATTAACAACATAATTAGTTACCTAACCCAAAATGGCACGATAGAAAAGAAAATGTTATTTGAGCCACCCTTCACTAATCTTCATGATCAAGGTTTATTTGGTGTGTTTGATAACGCACAAGTCACCAATGTAATTAACTTGATTGATACCGTTAATGACAATGTAATAGCTGCTGATTTAGGTGCAATAGCTTAATAGTCGAGGTCAATGGTTAGAATAACATTCCAAGTAGATAGCGATGGCGCTATCACCTTGGACTAACGTAATAACCAAACAACTATTTTTCCTCAAATACGCCATAGCTAAGTCAGATATTAACTATGTTTTTTTATGAGCCATCAAACACGTTAATATAGTAAAGGAGCCTATTGATTGGTATAACATCAGTAGAGTATTTTATAAGGATGCCTTCAAAATGATCACACTATCTGCAGAGCAATGCCGCGTTATTGGCGTTATGTTAGAAAAAGAAACCACAACACCAGAGCAATATCCACTTTCTTTAAACGGCATCACCACAGCCTGTAATCAAAAAAGTAATCGCGAACCCGTGATGTCTCTTTCAGAGGGTGATGTACAAAATGTCGTAGATGAACTGGTGAAAATGAACCAATTAATGGTAGATCACAAAGCTTCTGGCAGAGTAAGTAAATATTTTCACCGCTTTTGTAATACCGAGTTTGGCAGTTTAAAATTCACTTCTCAACAAAGAGCTATTATTTGCGTACTCTTTTTAAGAGGCCCTCAAACACCGGGCGAATTAAGAACTCGCACAAACCGTTTAGCTGACTTTGCTGATGTAAGTGAAGTAGAGACCGTTTTAAATCAATTACAAGACTTGAATGGGCAGACACTCGTTAAAAAGCTAGAACGACAGCCAGGTAAACGTGATTCTCGTTATGTACATTTGCTCGCTAACATAGATGAAAGTTCTTTAATTGAAACCAGTACAATTCAAGCTGATATCGCTCCTGCCGAAAATCAAACTCAGCTTATTCAAAGAGTTCTCGAGTTAGAACAAAAGGTTACTTCATTAACAGAGCAAATGGCCTGTGTAGTTGAACTACTTGAAGATAAATAAATTTTTTAATATAACTGTTCTGGATATTATAATGTATATAAGCAATGTAAGGAGAAGATTGTCTTTATTTATCTTTCTTGAAAACGCTCTTCAAATACCTGAGTTTAAAATTGCGTCAAACTTGCCAATGCTATCGTCAAATATGGCAAAAGCGTTATAAAAAATTTGCACTCGTTGATAGTGAATGTACTTTTAATTCACCTACAATACCTACCTTTTAGTTCCTAGGTTCGTAACTACTAACTTTATAAGTTCATAATTACCAGCTTTCTACGAGCGTAACAACTAGTTCTCAAAGTTCGTAATTACTAGTTTTAGATCTGAGTAGGTGCTAGGATATAAAGCATTGGTAGATGATACAATAATAGGAGTTTGATATGGCGATGACCGCTCACGAGAAGCTAGCTGAAGCTTTAGCTAAGGCTGGCAATGCTGCTATGAGTAATATACTAAATTCTAATTCCATTTCCCCTAAAGAACGTTCATTACTTACTAAACATGGGTATCTAAAGAAAATCATTAGAAGCTGGTATTTATTAGATGCTGATTTATTGGCGGACAATGCTGGAGAATCTGCCTTATGGTTTGAGTCAATTTGGTCTTTTATAGGTCAATACCTTGAAGAAAAGTTTGGCACTGATTATTACTTATCTCCTGAAGCTTCTTTAGATCTTCTTACAGGAAATAATGCTCTTCCAAGTCAAATCATTGCTTTTGCCAAAAATTCTGTATCTACAAATATAAATGTATCTCTTCCAAATAATATGAGCTTGTTAATTCTAGGTACATCTAAAGTTCCTTATCAAACAATCTATTATAAAGATTCCGTATACACTCACTCGTTAGAAAGTGCATTAGTAGAATGCACACCTAAAGTTTATACATCCAACCCTATTAGTGTTCAACTTGCGATTAAAAGTGCAGACTCAAATAAATTATCTGAAGCAGTATTAACCACAAAAAATGCAAACTCAGGCAATAGAATAATTAATGCTTTTGAAGCTTTAAAAATGAAACTAGAAAGCCGTAATTTAGAAACAATTATGAAAGGAGCCGGGCTAGAAATAGCTAAAAAAAACAACCCATTTGAAGAAGTGCTAATTCCACTAGGTGGGCGAAAAGGAGAGTCACCATCAAGTTTACGTGTGCGAACTCTCTGGAATAAATTGCGTGATCCTATTATCGAAGTTTTTGATGATTTACCCCCTGCTTTTGAGTTCGAAAAACGAAACATTAAAGATACATTAAGTATGATAGAGGAGCTATATGTCAGTGATGCATATAACTCTTTATCTATAGAAGGGTACCAAGTAACTCCTGAGCTAATTAAAAAGGTAGCTGAAGGCGATTGGTCTCCAGAAACTCAAACCAAAGATAAAGAACAAAAAGATGCATTAGCAGCAAAAGGTTATTTTGATGCTTTCAATAAAGTTAAAGATCTCATTAATGAAGCGTATCAAACAGACGGAAAATTAGATCTTGAATACTTGGTGAGTGTTGGCTTAACTGAATGGTACACCGCTCTTTTTCAACCTTGTGTGTCAGCAGGCATCATCCAAGCAACTGATCTAGCAGGATATAGAAAAGGGCCAATATATATTCGAACGTCAATGCATGTTCCCCCTCCAAGTGAGCAATTGATGGACTGTATGGATGCACTTAAAGAGTTAATAGCTGAAGAAGAGCACTTTATTGTAAAAGCAATATTAGGTCATTTGTTATTAGGATATATTCACCCATTTCCTGATGGAAACGGTCGTTCGGCAAGGTTTTTAATGAATTTTTTATTAATACTTGGTGGCTACCCATGGGCAATTGTTCAGTTGAAGGAAAGAGTGAAGTATTTATCTTCTTTAGAGTCAGCTTCAGTTGGCGGGAACATTAAACCATTCAGTGAATTTATTAAGTATTCCATCAAAAACACGTCGAATTTATCGTCTGTAGTAGTCAACCAGCTACCCTAATCTCGTTAAGGATACAGCTTAATCAGTGCATCTTTTATGGATGGGCGTACTGCTTCGATATGGCCTACATTAAATGATTGGAAAAATATTTTAAGATCTTTCATTTCTCGCGCTTCTAATATCTCTTTATATTGGGTAACAAAAGCTTCATTGACCTCTTTTGCGCTAGATAAATAGAGATTAGCGCTTAAATCATTGTTAGCAAAGGCCATATCTTCTATTTCCATATAACGCGCTGGCTCAGTAAAGTAGGAGCCATCTATGGAGATAAAATTTTTGAATAATTGGCTGTCTGCGTAGAAGCTTAATGCATGACGCACTAATAATCCTCCGTATGAATGCCCTTCCAACGCTAAATCTGTATTATCTATTCGGTATTCAGACGCTATTAATGGCAGCATTTCGTCTGCCAAAAAATGTAAATAATTTTCTGATCCTGCCAAAGTATAATCAGTATCACGCCGACCTTTTTCACCTTCTTCAATGGCGACATAAATAATATCTTTAGCACTTGTTTCAATGGCATAAGAAAAATTTAAATATTTCCATTGGCCATCGGTAGAAAAAATCACAGGATAATCTACATCTGACGTAAAATAATTTTCAGGCAAATAAACATGATAAGCATAAGTGTGGTGGGTTATTTGAGAAGATATTTCATGGTTATTATCTAGAGTCCCTTTAAATTGATATTTTTCTGCTGTCATTATCGGAGCCAAATTAAAGCTGCCGCTAAGGCTAACGTCATCAGTGACGTTTGCCTGCCAGTCTCCTGTATTATTGTCCGTAAAAGTAAGTGTTACTGTATATTCTATTTGAGGCGATTGACCATTTTGAGGTAACGTTACCTGTAGGTTAACAATATTTTCACCTTGCTCTTGATAGCTAAAACGCCCTCTATATTGCCACGAGTTGTCGTTATCACTTTGTAAATAAACCACATCACCAGCACCAATGAAATGATTGAAGGACGTGTTAATCGTCGGAAAGCCTACTGTTTTTTCGGGAATTACGCCGCTTTCAACCTGCAAGGTTAAATATTGTTCGTTGATGGAATATGGTAAAAAGTTATTTTGAGTAATGTCTGCTGTATTTGCATCTGGGCTACCGCTCTCTGAACCACCACAGCCACTTAACATAAAGATGAGTAATAAAAATACACAGGTAAGTCTATAACTGAAATTAACATTATAATGAGGTTTATACACTAAAAAGTCCTATCTAGTTCGGCTCACATACCTTTGAATGAATAAGGTTACACTCTGATCGTAGGTGATAAGTGTATCGCGCCAAACGGTCAATATCAATGAGCCGACAGGTCACTAATTGACCTACATGTGCTTTAAAATCATTTCATTGCAAAAGTTAGTGATATTCACTTGAGCAATGAATCTAAGCAGTTATGATAGCGTTATTATTCTCATAGTTCATATGTTCTTAAGTTGAATTCATACGCGAACTAAAAGCAACACAATTGAAAAAATATGAATTTATGCCATTATTATACAATGACAGAGTAGTATGAAATGAATCAGAGATATTATGCTTGAGAGAATACATGAAATTATAGAGGCTGTTTCAAATAGCTATGGCGATAATTATTTCAGCAAAATAACGCTGTCTTTACATAAAATAATTGCCGCCGATTATACTTTCATCGCCAAATACGATCAGCAAAAACACCGTAATAAAACACTTGTTTTAGTTGCTAAAGGAGCGCTTGCTGAAAACTTTGAATATTTACTCGAGGGAACGCCTAGTGCTGACGTACTTGACGGCTCTGTTTGTTTTTATCCCGAAGGGGTTTGCCAAGTTTTTCCACAAGACTCTGCACTTATAGAGATGAACATTCAAGGTTATATCGGTGTGCCCCTGTTTAATTCAAAAAAAGAAATTACGGGTCTTATTGTCGCTTTGTACGAACAACCACTTAAAAATGAAGAAGACATTATTAGCTTATTTGAACTATTTTCTAGTCGTATTGCTGCAGAGCTTGAGCGCTTAGAATATGAAAATAGCCTTGAAGAAAAGATAGCCCAGCGTAACCAAGAGTTATCAAATACTATCGAAGAGCTTAAATCAAACCAACAACAGCTCATTGAATCAGAAAAAATGTCTGCTTTAGGTAATTTAGTTGCTGGTGTCTCCCACGAAGTAAATACACCTTTAGGCATAGCCATAACAACCCACAGTATCATGGTAGATGAGCTTACCTTTCTAAATGAGAGACTTTCTAATGATCAATTAACTTTAAAAGACATGAATCACTTTCGACATGTCACAGAAGACGCATTAACGATGCAAGGTGAAAACCTCAGTAGAGCAAAAAAACTTATTGAAAATTTCAAAAGAACTGCTGCTGATCAGCATCACTTAGAGATAGATAAAATTAATATTGAGTATTATTACCAACAAATAATTTCCACGTTACGCTCTCTTTTAAAACCTAAAAAAGCGTATATAGA